>JAKSQH010000002.1 GCA_024404245.1 Clostridia bacterium | reverse complement strand
AAGCATCTCAGAATTCACCGGGTGAATAGTTTTTAGCTTTTTACCCATTTACAATTCACATATTAGTAAGCCCCTGCACTCTCTTTGAGTGAAGGTCTTCGAATGTTACTGCGCTAAGGGTGGATATAGCAGCGTAAGAACAAAGAGACAAACTGGATTTGTCCTGAAATAACAATCTTCTGAGATTATATCAGATTAGCCCTCTGCATAATCCGCTCATCAATCCTGCGCACAACACTGTTGGTATAGGCATGAAAAAACTTAAGCCAAAACCCGCTGCCTAACGGATTGATGCTTTCAAAATCCACGCCAAGTCTGGTATATCCTTCAGATTTCAAGGTATTGATCACATAATTCAGCAGGTTTTTGTATACACCCCTGCCCCTGTGTTCCGGTAAACAATATGCCCCTGTGATATGACGATAAAGATTCCCTGATGCAATGAAGGTTTCGCCCTGGTCTGACACTGCCAGATAAGCGCATAATTCTTCGCCTGCCTTCGCTGCGAAGTAACGTTCCTGATTCCTTTCCGAGGAATCCAAAAACGCTTCCAGTGTATTTGGGTTTCGGTTCATAAAAAAGGGGCTGGAGCAGTAATGCTCATTCAGTGCCACGTGCAGCGGATAAACATATGCATAATCTTCCTTGGGCAATTCCAAAAACTCATATCCGCCGCATACAACGCAATCGATTGTTTCCATCGGACGAATGGCATCTACGCACCTCATCACATCACCGTCCGCCTGACATCCGAAACAATGAAAACGCTTATCGACTTTTATACGCGGATCATGGTCGTTATGAAAGGGACATACACACATTCCGTTTCGTCCGACACTGATACCGTATTTTTCGTCAGCTTCAGGCGTTGTTATATTGTTTTTTTATATCGAATATATCCGTTGATTTCATTTCCCAAATGTATTAGTCAAACTTATATGCTATGGTGCCAAAGCTTGTCAGATAGAATTAATCATGTTATAGTGTTTATTGTTGAATATTCAACTATATGCTGTCTATGCACGATCATCAACATAGACACATTAACAACGAAAGTAGAAAAGAGGTCTTACATGGAAACACGGAACACTATACCTGAAATTCAAAGCCAACTTAGGCACAATATCCTACGTGTACCAAAGGAGATATACCAAGCAAGCGGTATTGTCATTAATGGACGCAGGATCAAGTCACTTGTTTTTACTACAGACCTGGCAATTATTCGCAACTGTGATGCTGATGCGATATTCGCAGTATATCCATTTACACCGCAGCAGGCAATCAGTGAGGGAATCATTAAGGCTGCATATGTTCCGGTATTCTGTGGAATCGGAGGCGGAACAACAAAGGGACTGCGTACTGTCGGTCTTGCCAAGGATGTGGAATCACAGGGAGCAATGGGCGTGGTGCTTAATGCCCCAATAGGTGATCTTAATCTTGCCATTGTTGCACAGGCAGTAGATATTCCCGTCATCATTACTGTTGTAGATTCGGAAACAGATATCGCCGCACGTTTGGAGGCGGGCGCATCGATTTTGAATGTGGCGGGTGGAATTGAAACACCGGAGATTGTCAGACGGATCCGAAAGGATTTTCCGGAGGTTCCAATCATCGCTTCCGGAGGTAAGTCCGGAGCTGACATAGAAAAAACAATACAAGCCGGTGCGAATGCGATTACATATACTCCTCCAACTTCTGGCGAATTATTCAAACAGATGATGTCGAAGTATCGTGAACAGGAATAGGAACAGGTACATTTGGCAGGCATGAACGCCTTGCTATATAATGTTTTTGAGACCTGAAACCAAAAAAGGAGGGCTTTCCCATGAACAAGACTGAATTGGTTGCTGCTCTGGCGGCAAAAGCTTCCATCACTAAGGCAGATGCAGAAAAATTCGTTAATGGCTTCGTTGCTACCGTAGAAGAAACCCTGGCCAAGGGTGACAAGATCCAGTTGGTTGGCTTCGGCTCCTTCGAAGTGAAGACCCGTGCTGCCCGTACTGCCCGCAATCCCCGTACCGGCGAAGAAATTATAGTTGCCGCTGCTAAGGTCCCGGCGTTCAAAGCTGGTAAGGCTCTGAAAGACACCGTTAATAAGTAAGGTTCTTCCTTTCTTTCTCTCCTTGAAGGCAGTACACGCTGCCTTCTTTTTTATGGGTAAAGAAAGTGGTTCGCCCTACAATATTGGACAAACCTTTTAGTACTAAAATACTACAACATCATTAAATCCGGACTAAAATTTTCTATGAGGATTTTAACCGGCTGACATTAATATTGATCCGGGCTGAATGTTGATTGAATATTGATTTCTCTTCGTCAAACTGTGATCTCATTCTCAGTCGCTTTATTTCAGATCATACACCGCCAGTTCCTGATAAGGATCATCTTCTTCCCACTTAATCAGCGCCATCTTATCGATTTCAGCACAAAAAGGAGTAAATATGTCAGACAATCTTGCAAAGCCCTTATTCAGGCCTTCTTTGTTCAGTTTCATAGCCACAGCCATATGCGGCACCCAATTACCGGGAATATATCTTCCCTTGTTTCCAATCTCCGATACCCTTAGCATATGATCATTTGCTTTTTGACTGGACTCGATCAAATATGAATCCACAACCGGGGAAAGGAACAGAACGAATGGATTGAAAGCACCAATAACGCCTACCTTTATTTCTCCCTTTTTCAAAATCCCGCTGAGCTTTTCAGCTTCTTCTTTAACCTTCTCTTCATCGTCGGCTATAATGGCGGAAATAGTAATATGCGGCTCAGTCCCCATACAATAATCACTTCCGCACACCGGTGCCAGATCCCTGATCCAATCCTTAACCATAGCGGTCTTTTCATCATTCATATATAGAACAATTGCATAGTTTTTAGGTTCCATACTGTTCTCTTCTCCTTCGCTGATGTTCCGAACGTTGATCAGGGAGGCCTTACATCATTTACACAACGCCTTCATTTCCTGCTCAAGCAGCACGAATACACGGGCTGCCGGATAACCGTCCGCCACGGCATGATTCATGTGAACACTGATTTCCCGCTTATTTCCATTCCCGGTCAAGGATTCTCATCATGATGAAATCGCTGTATTCGTTGTTATAATAATATGCCTCTTCCAGAATGCCTTCCTGCCTGAAGCCGATTCTCTTATAGAATCTCAATGCGGCTGTATTCAGTGCTACAACACCGATCGAGACACGGTGCATTTCGTACTCCCGAAAAGCCATGTCCAGCATGATGCGGATTGCTTCTGAACCGTACCCTTTATTCTGCATTTCCGGGTCGGGAATAATAATCGTCAGATCGGTTTGGTGCCATGCGGGAAACATGCGGAGCAACCCGGTTTCACCGATTATTTTTCCGTCAGGATCCGTGATTGTGAACCAGACCGAGTCTTCCGATTTATGGCTGACGTTTATAATTCTTTTTTCCTTTTCTTCATTGGTCGGCTGCTCAAATCCGCATTGAAACATAATCTGCGGTTGATTAAACCAATAGGAGAAAAACGGTGCGTCATCTTCTCTTTGCTCGCGCAGCACAATTCTTTTCCCTATGATATCTTCGTGTTTCATTTGATTCCGCGGTCTCCCCTTTAACCCGATCAATTCCTGTTAGCCGCCCGGTTCTCCCGGTTTGAATAAAGTACAGTTATACAGCACGGTATGAAGGTCTTTCCGTTTCCTAAGTTTGATATAAGGCCCCGGTTTCCGGCTTTGCGCCTTTGAAGTTTTGTCATGTATCGATCCGATCTTCCTGTTTTCCCGAAATAATACGGATATGTAAATAAAGTACGGATTGCCCCGCGCCTGCATTACCGGCATTATCTTCCCGGAGGCGCGGCGCATACAGCCCGCGCTTCGCGGCGGTTTTCATTTACAGCGCGTATTCCTTCAGAACCTCGTATATCCTTGTGTGCAAATTTTCATCCTTCCGGTGCACATAGTTAACCGAGGACGGAATAAGCGTTTCTTCATCCCACCGGTACAAGCCCGGTCCGTCTTCCTCAAGGCCGTAATCCTTCCAGCTTTTTCCGTCATCCGGAATCAGTACGGTCAGTCGGTCCTTCACTCTGTTTCCGAGGAAAAGCGCGAAAATTCCTTTCTGCGGATCAACCGAAAGATGATTGCCCGTAAAACCGGCAATGCCGACGGCGTGCACACTCATGTACGCCGGGATTTCCGAATAGTATTGATCCGGATGCTTAACATAGCACTGATATCCGAGATACTGGCGGTATGTTCCGTCCTCCATCATATAGCCGGTACGGTTCACAGCCATTTCAGCAAGCGTTTCTTTCTTCACGATACTCCCGTTCAGAAGCGCGCGGCAGAATTTTACCATGTCCGGAAGGGTTGAAAACAAACCCGCGTGTCCGCAAAGATCCCCGTCAGTACCGCAAAGTATTGAAGCCTTCGGATCGTGCGGTATTCCGACCGCGGGTCCTTCCCGCAGAATTCTTCTTTCCTTCTCGATACGGTGCTCACCGCTGTAGTCAAGGCAGTCACTCAGGCGCTCTTCCGGTATCCGGCTCCATGTTTCCAGCATGCCGGCCGGAAGAAGAACACACCGTCTGACGATCCCGTAGAATTGTTCTCCGCAAACCGCTTCAGCGACATACTTCAGAATCATTGCAGGAATATCCGAGTACGGTCTCCGTCCCGGTTTTCCGATTGCCCGCGTTCCGTACAGGCATTGTAACGCTTCGGTTTTGTTTTTGCAGGCATCGATACGCCCGGGTGTTTTCAGTTCCGCCGCGAATGACAGCAACTGTCCTACTGTCACATCCCCGAGTTCTGTAAACTGCGGCGCCGCATCTGTCACCTTCATCTCAAGTGACAGTAAGCCCTCATCACGCAGCCTCAGGATTGTCAGGCCTGTGAACAGCTTTGTAACGCTCGCCAGATCAAACAATGTTTCCGGACCGGTTCCCGCGGAATACGCGTCCGTCACGCGTTCACCTGTTCCGCAGGCAATACACAGCTCACTCATAATACCGGTTGTTCCGGTAAAATATGTGATTGCACGGGCAAGCTGCCCGTTCATGCGTCCACTCCGATCCGTGTACAGGGAACACGGCCGTTGACCAGGTCACTCAGTCTGCAGCGGGCATGCCCGATAATCACGGTCGTTCCGCCCCTTACACATCCCAGTGCGTATTCAAGCTTGGCCTTTGCTCCGTTCGCGCCCGCCCTGCTCGCGCCGATGCAGTTGTTCTGCATTTCACGCACCTTTTTCTCCACTTCCTCAAAGGTTTTTCCGCTTACATCGCGGATCAGCGTTGAAGGATCCCGCGGATCCGAATATATTCCGTCGGTAGATGTCATCAGCACAAGCGTTCTGGCATGCACAAGATTGGCGATCACAGCGGCGGTCTCGTCATTGTCCACACATTCATGCACTTCCCCGCCCTGCTGTCTGCGGGCCGCGAGTTCCATCTTACGGTTTTCCTCATCACTTACGGGGTCATTGTAGTTCACAATCGGAATTGTTTTCTGCTGCGCCGCGCGGATCAGCAGCTTACGGATATGTTCGCACTTTTCGGGATCATTGAAATGTGTATGTTCAACCAGAATCTGACGGATACCGTATTCCGGCGGTATAAACTGCCGGTAATTCTGCATCAGGATGCTCTGCCCCTGCGCGGCGTAATCCGCCTTATCCTGATCGGGATCACCGCAGAGCTCGCATCCGGTACGTTTCATATAATCAAGCCGGCCGATTTCGGTCGCTCCGCTTGTTACCCAGATCATTCCCGGTTTCAGTTCAGAACCGAGTCTGCTGAAAATATTATAGTCGATATCCTTATCTTCCTTACGGATCAGGGCCATTGAGCCGATCTTGCCGACAATATCAAAACGATAGTCCATCAGTACCACTCCTTTACCAGGCGCACAAGCGAATAAACCGCCATATGATAACCCTTGTTATTCACCAGAACATGATCCGCGGCCTCGCGGTATACCGGAAGGCGCTCATAATACAGCCGTTCAACTTCAGGCAGACCTTTTTCCTGCAATGTCGGACGCCTGTCAAGCTTTATATCGCCCAGAATGTCCTCAATCGGCCTGTCGATCAGCAGTATCGTTCCGAAATTACGCATGATTTCACGGTTCACGGGATTGATAACCGTACCTCCGCCGGTTGAGATAATCATCGGCCTTGCCCTGGAAAGAGCGATCAGCGTATTGGTCTCGGCACGGCGAAACGCGTCCTCGCCGTATGCCGCGAAAAAGTCGTTCACGCTGCCCCCGCACGTCTGCGCAATCAGACTGTCTGTGTCGGTAAACGGCATCCCGGTTTCTTTCGCCACACGTTTCCCGAGGCTGCTCTTCCCGCAGCCGGGCATACCGATAATGAACAGATGTCTGTCAAGCATTCTCATCCGCCTCCGTTTTTCTTTGCTGCTCCGCTTTATCCAGCGTTATCATGAATGATGCACCGTTTTCCGTATCCAGAAGTCTGATCGTCCTGTGATGCATCTCCATAATTCTTTTGCAGATGCTGAGACCGAGCCCCGTACCTTTCCCCGCCGTATGAGCACGGTCCGCGGTAAAGAACCTGTCAAATACCTTCCCGCGGTCTTCCTCAGGAATTCCGATACCGTTGTCGGTCACGGTCACTGTACAGCAGTCATCCAGCCGTTCCGTTTTCAGCACAATCCTGCCGTTCGCCGGCGTAAACTTGATCGCGTTGTCAAACAGGTTGATAACAACCTGTTCAATCCTGTCGCTATCCGCGTGTACATAGCATTCATCCGCTTCAAAATCGCAATCAACATCAAGCTGTTTTTCGTCAAGATCATTGATTCTGCGGATGATTGCCCGCCGGAGCATCTCATTGATATCAAAATCGCTGTAATCGGGAACCGCGTCCTCCCGTTCCAGCCGCGACAGTGCCAGCAGATCCTCGATCAGCGTCGACAGCCGCTTAGCCTCATCTTTCATAAGGCCGAGATACTTCGGCTGTTCCTCCGGCGGAATCACGCCGTCCGCCATTCCCTCCGCGAAGCCTCTGATGCTTGTAATCGGGCTTTTCAGCTCATGGCTCACGTTCGCGACAAATTCCCGTCTTCCGGTTTCAACCTCGGCGAGCTTTCCCGCCATTGTGTTGAACGCGCCGCTCAGCTCACGTATTTCCTGCGTGCTTCCGCTTTCATCCAGCCGTACTTTGAAATCTCCGTCGGCCATGGATGCCGCGGCTTCTGTCAGGGCCTTCAGCGGTTTCAGCACGGACCGCACATAAATGAACAGGCAGATTCCCGCAAGCAGCAGAGCGGCAAAAGCGATAGCCGCGGAGCGAAGGATCATCTCCGTTACGCCATCCTCAATCCGCTGCGCTTTTGTCTGGATAAACACAGCACCGAGTACGGTTCCTCCGCGCACATAAGGCACACCGACCGTAAACACCGGGTCCCCTTCAATATAGGTCCTTACCGAAATCGTTTCGCCCCCGAGAATTCTGCTTAACGCGGCTCTGATTTCTTTTCCGCTCAGGGACGCGGCGAAATCCGGGTCCTCACTGTACGCCGCGCGGATATTATCCTGTACGTTGCCCTGCCGGTCCACCACCGCGATATACGCGCCGAATTCGTCATACACATCCGAGGCTTTTTTGTTCAGATACCTTTTTGTGGTCTGGCTGTCATTTCGGAAAATACGGCCGGTAAACAGGTTTCCGGAATCGGAGGACATCTGCCCCGCTATATACGCGATATCGCTGGCCTGCCCTGTCAGATATGTCAGTTTGTTATTAATCTCCCTGTTCCGCACGGATATCGCGTTCGTTACCGTCAGTGCCGCGGTCAGAAGCAGGATCACCGCGAGTACCATGGACATGATCCTTGTAAACATGGTCCGCCTCCGATGGTCAGTTCAGTTCGAACTTATATCCGACGCCGCGCACCGTATGGATGCACCATCCGAAGCGTTCGCTGTCAGGCAGTTTCTCGCGCAGCCGCTTGATATGAACATCCACGGTGCGGCTGTCCCCGAAGAAATCAAACCCCCACACCTGTTTCAACAGCTGTTCGCGAGTGAATACCTGATTCGGATGTGACGCGAGGAAGTAAAGCACTTCCAGTTCTTTCGGCGGCATTTCAACCTTACGTCCTTCATACCGTGTTTCATACTCGGTAATGCTGACTGTAAGGCCGGAAAACGCGAGATCCGTTGTTTTGTCTTCTTCAGTGCCCTGTGTTCTGCGCAGAACCGCTTTCACTCTCGCCACAAGTTCCTTCCCGTCAAACGGTTTTGTGATATAATCATCGGCGCCGAGTTCAAGGCAGAGCACTTTATCAAAGGTTTCTTCGCGTGCCGTAAGCATAATAACCGGAATCTCACTCGATTTCCGTATGTTTTTCAGCACCTGTGTTCCGTCCATCCCCGGCAGCATCACATCAAGCAGAATCAGGTCCGGCGGAAAGCGGTGGAATTCATTGACCGCGTCATCCCCGCGGCCGGTAACACGAACCTCAAAGCCCTCCTTTTCAAGGTAGAGCTGCACAAGTCTGGAAATGTTCGGATCATCATCCACCACAAGGATGTCGGGATGTTCCTTCATTTCTTTCACTTCCTTTTACTTCAGTGATACAACCGTCACGCCGTCCTCACCCTCACCGTACATGCCGGGTCGCCAGCTTTTTACGTGCTTGTTTTTCTTCAGGTCCTGCCGTATGCCTGCCCGCAGCACACCGGTTCCTTTGCCGTGAATGATGCTCACTTCATTCAGGCCCACCAGCACGGCTTCATCCAGATACAGGCCGACAACAGTCTGCGCTTCCTCCAGCATCATTCCGCGCACATCGCATTCCTGCGCGACCGTGCGACTCAGCGTACCGGTTTTGGTTCTGACCACGGTTTTCGCGCCCGGTTTTTCCTGTTTCCTGATTCTGAGCGCGCTCAACGGCGCCTTCATTTTCATACTGCCGATCTGTAGCTGAACATCGCCTTTCGGATCAGCCGGTGACAGCACAATGCCTTCGGTATTCAGCGTCAGGATCATCACCGTGTCGCCCGCCTTTACGGAATCCGGCGCCACAGAATCATCCTCCGCCTGTTTCAGGCCTTCGCTGACCTCGTCAATGTCATGCTCAAGGCGTTTTTTCAGTGCCGCGGCCTCTCCCTCGTTTCCTGCCGCCGCGTTCTTCCGCAGCCGCTTGAGATCACTCAGGATACCTTCCGACTCACGTCTCGCCTGCTCAAGAATTCTTCTCGCGTCCTCACGTGTTTTCCGCAGTGTCTGTTCTCTGCGTTCTTCCATCTCTTTACGCAGTTTTTCGGCTTCGTCGCGCAGTCTCACAGTCTCCTTTGAAGCTTCCTGCGCCAGCATGCGTTCTTTTTCGGCGACCTGCCGGTGATACTCGGCATCCGCGATTACATCCTCAAACCGGATGCTTTCTCCGGACAGCAGGTTTTTCGCGGCATCTATCAGGTTTTCCGGCAGTCCGAGCCTGCGGCTGATTTCAAAAGCGTTGCTCTTTCCGGGCACGCCGATCGACAGCCTGTATGTCGGACGCAGTGTTTCTACATTGAACTCCACTGAAGCGTTTTCAACGCCCTGCGTGGTCATGGCAAACACTTTCAGTTCACTGTAGTGCGTTGTCGCGATTGTCCTTACGCGGATATGCAGCAGCCTTGTCAGAATACTCTGCGCCAGCGCCGCGCCCTCCGTAGGATCCGTACCGGCTCCCAGTTCATCAAAAAGAACGAGATCCCTCGGCGTTACTTCCCGCATAATGGTCACAATGTTGGTCATATGCCCGGAAAATGTACTCAGGCTCTGTTCAATGCTCTGTTCATCGCCGATATCGGCAAAAATCTGTTCAAAAACCGCGAGTTCCGTTCCGGGATCGGCGGGAATCTGAAGCCCCGCCTGCGCCATCAGCGTAAACAAACCGGTTGTCTTCAGTGTTACGGTTTTGCCGCCGGTGTTCGGGCCGGTAACCACAAGTGTGTTGAAGTCCGTTCCGAGCCACAGATCAAGCGGGACCACCTTTTCAGGATCAATCAGCGGATGCCGTCCCCTTACAATGCGGATATAGCCGCGGTCGTTCAGTTTGGGTTGTACGCAGTAAAGTCTCCGGCTCAGCTGGCCTTTGGCGAAGATGAAATCCAGTTCGGTCAGTATTTCCGTATTATCGCGCAGTTCACCGGCGTAAGGAGCAACCTTGGCCGATAATTCCGCGAGTATTCTCGCGATCTCCTCGCGTTCCTTCAACTCCCATTGTTTCAGTTCATTACCGGCCTCCACGGCAGCAAGCGGTTCTATAAAAAGTGTGGCTCCGGAAGCGGATCGGTCATGCACAAGGCCCGGCACCTGGTTCACATATTCGGCACGCACGGGAATCACATACCGGTCATTGCGCACTGTTACAACGGGTTCCTGCAGCATCTTCTGCAGTTCGGACGAGCGGATCATCTGATTCAGCCGTTCACGGATTTTTTCCCGTGCGCCCCGCAGATGACGCCTGATATCCGCGAGCGCGGGCGAAGCACGGTCGGCAATCTCATCCTCTGAAATAATCGCGTCCGTGATATCCCGTTCAAGTGAGCGCATTTCAAACAGTCTTTCGGCTTTCGCGCGCAGAACGGGTGTGTTTTCCCGTTCTGTCACAAGCGCGCTCTTCATGCCGGATGACGCTTTCAGCAAAGCAGCAACATTCAGCAGCGCGGCGGGGCTCAGTGAAGCGCCCTTTTCGCATATAGTCAGCGAAGGACGGACATCCGGAAACGAACTCATCGGTGAACCGCCGATATACTGCAGTATAACTGTCGCTTCTTCTGTTTCCGCCTGTGCCGCGAGCACATCCGCAATATTGTCATACGGCTTCAGGTCCCTGCATTTTTCCGCTCCGAGCGGAGTTTGCGCGCCTTCTGCAGTCATCTCCAGAATTCTGTTGAATTCCAGGACACGCAGTGTCCTTTGTCCGATCATGTTAATAATCTCCTTTATTCCGTCGCACGGTACCAATGCCCGGAGGTGCGTTCCGCCGTCTCATCACCGGGTAAGTCTTCCGTCGTCCGGTACAGGCCCCCGCAATGCTGCAGGATATCAGTCACCGCGATATTCCGCACACGCACAAGGCAACCCTCCGGCAGGCGTATCCGCTCAAGCGGCAGCTTTTCCCCGCGGCGGTCTGTCAGATACGTTCCGCGCAGCGCGTCCGCCGTATTGCGGTCACACATGGTGCATTCCCGATGCCCTTTTGTCATGCCGAGCCATGTCCGCGCCGGGCAATGATGCAGAATCATCAACTGTTCCCGGCAGTACGCCCTTACGGTAACAGGCGCTTTCCCGGCGCACAGGGCGCGCGTTTCACGTTCGGTCAGCTCCGGCGAAGCGGTTACAAACTCGCATCCCTCATCCAGCAGGAATCCCGCGGCCTGCCTGTTCATAACGGGTATCCCCGCTCCGGCACCGTACGGTACCTTCCAGTCAATGCCCAGCTGCCCGATACTTCCGAGCACAACACCCCCGAGTTTTGCCGCGAACCGCTCAGTCAGATCCGCCAGTTCTGTCAGCGTGCTTTCCTCACACACCGGCGGCAGATGCAGCCATATTCCGTCAGGGCACCCGTTCAGTGCCTTTTCAAGCGCGTCACGCCTGTAATCCTCCGGATAAAGCACAGCGCGCTGTCCCTCTGCCGTCTGTATTCTCGCCGGATCACGGTAAATCACCATTTCCGGCAGTTCCCGCGCAGGAAGATCATCCTCAGGAACATTGCCTTCTCCGGATGTATCGTACGCGAACGCCCCGGCGCGTTCCTTTGCGAGCAGTTCCAATGTTTCCCGCCGCAGCGCGTTCAGGGCGGATACCGGCACGAAGGCATTCTCCGTTACAACGGTTATCTGCTCACATACAAACGCCGTGTCACCGGTTTTCCCGAGGTTCCTTTTCAGGTCTTCCGGGGTTGAAGGCCGCGTTTTGGCCGCCTGTACCGTGTCGCCCGTGCATACGGTACTGACATTCCCGTCGCTTGCTTTCAGTTGCAGCGGTTCACCGGGCATCGCGCGGAGATGCAGACTTACGGGTATCTTCCCGATCTGCATCGCCATGGCCTCGCGCAGCTGAAGCGCGTCCGCGAGCCTTACCACTTCATCCCCTTTACCGATTCTGAGACCTTCACGGATCCACAGCTTTGCCACATCGCCCGCGGCGGTTTCCCTGCCCGAATAAATCACATCTTCCGTATTCTCACCGTGGCGGATCTGGAGCGCGTCACCGTCATGCAGTGTCCGTTCCGTGCGGATACCGGCCAGCCGTTCCCCCACAGAATCGATAACACCGATTCTTACCCCCGCGTGTGACACGCGTTCCGGGCAGATCACATCCGCGTCTTCGCATTTCATCACATACCCGCGCATGAATCCCCCGCGCTGAAAGATCTGTTTCAGCGCGGTTTCCTCGCGTTCGTCCGCGCGTGTAAAGCTTCCGGCATACAGCGCGTCAACCGCGTCACGGTATGATTTCGTTACTACAGCCACATACTCCGGTCGTTTCAGACGCCCTTCAATTTTAAGCGAAGCGGCTCCGGCGTCCCGCAGTGCCGGCAGGTCATTTCTCAGGCACACATCACGCGGACTGAGCCATGCCCCGCGCCTGCCGCGATAGGAGTATTCCAGCCTGCACGGCTGCGCGCATCTGCCGCGGTTTCCGCTTCTTTCACCCGCCATGGATGAAAACAGGCACATTCCGCTCACAGCCGTGCACTGCGCGCCGTGAACAAAAACCTCAACCTCAACCGGTTCCTTTGTGCATTTCCGTATCTCGTCCGCGCTGCATTCACGCGCGAGCACGACGCGTTTCATTCCCTGCCGCGCGCACCAGCTGACACCTGTGCGGTTATGTATCGCCATTTGTGTGCTTGCGTGCACATGCAAACCCGGGAAGCATTTTCGGGCAAGCCGGAGCACTCCGGGATCCTGTATAAGCACGCCGTCCGCCTTCAGGTCCCGCAGGAGACGAAGAACCCTGAGAATCTCCTCCAGTTCCGTATCCTTAACAAGTGTGTTGACCGTTACGTATACGCGTATGTGGTGAAGATGCGCGAAATGAATCGCTTCTGTCAGACCTTCCGTATCGAAGTTGGCGGCACCCGCACGCGCGCTGAAAGACGCGTAGCCCAGATAAACCGCGTCCGCTCCGGCCGCGGCCGCCCGGTCAAGTGCCGTGCGGTCACCTGCCGGTGCAAGTACTTCCATCTTCATGCTCTGTCATCCTCTGCATTCTCCGCCGCAATACGGAATTTTCTTCCTGCGCCCGTACCAGTTCATCCGTAAGGGACAGGCAGGCAAGCACTGCCGCCGCGCCCGGCGACTGACGGGTCGCGATCGCCGTTTCCTCCAGCTTTCTTTCGGTCAGTTCCGCCACCCGCTTTATATATTCAGGCGGATCATCGGTCATAAGCGTATATGCCCTGCCTGCGATGCGAACCGTTACCGGCCTTGTCTCCAGTCGTTCCATCTGCCGTTCCTTCCGAAAAAAACAGCGCAGACGAGCCGTATGCTCATGCCGCGCTGTTACCTGATTCAAATTTGATCGAAGGGATAAACCATACCGAATGTATCCACGCGGATACTCTTGATAATCTGGGGAATAACAGGTTTATCGTTCCTGTCACGCGGTGTATTCACAATTCTTTCCGCGTTCTCCATACCTTCAAGCACTTTGCCGAATGCGGCGTACTGTCCGTCCAGATGAGGACTGTCGCTCGTCATAATGAAGAACTGACTGCCGGCGGAGTCAGGCATCATGCTGCGTGCCATGCTCAGTACACCGTAAGTATGCTTAACGGGGTTGTCCACGCCGTTTGCCCTGAACTCACCTTTGATCGAATAGCCGGGCCCGCCGTATCCCATTCCTTTGGGGTCGCCGCCCTGAATCATAAATCCGGGAATAACCCGGTGAAAGATCAGTCCGTCATAGAAACCGCTGTTGGCCAGCGCGGTGAAATTACCGACGGACTGCGGAGCGGTTTCGGGATACAGCTCACCCGTCATGACGCCCCCGTCTTCAAGTGTGATTGTAAACACAGGATTCTGTGCCATATTCATCCTCCTCGTCATATGCGGCTTACCGGTTCACCCGTCGGGCGGCATACAACCGTATGCTTCCGGTCTGCAGCCGGGACAAAAACATGGATATTGTATCAGATTTATCACATTATGACAAGTGATCAGTTCAGATACATGCCCGGGAACACCGTATTCACGCCGAGCACAGTCGCGCCGAAGTCATTCATCAGCCGTTGCTGCGGTACGCTTCTGCTCATGATACGTGTTGTGATTCTGGTCACGCCCTCAGATGCCATAATAGCCATCATTCTGTGCAGAAGCGCGCGTGCCATACCCTGCATTCTGCTTTGCGGCTCCGTATAGATCGCCACAAGCTCACACTCCGCGCCGGCGCCTGCCATAATCACTTCGCCGATCAGAAGACCGTTGCGGTATAAGCCGAGCGTCATAAAATGCGGCATGCGCTGCAGTGTATTGAGATAATTCTGATCAATAAATGTGATCTCATTCATCTGCAGCCGCTGGATCAGGCAATTCTGTTCGTCCCAGGTATTCAGCGGCGTCTGGGCGACTGTACAGCTCATGGGAATCCTTCCGTCACCGTAGGGGATGGAAAGCTGGAGCACATCATCTGTTTCGTCACAGTCGAATCCGTTATGCAGATAGAATTCCTTCATTACGTTGTCCGTCGGGGATATGGATGTATACAGGCGGGCCCGGTACTGCGGATCCGCCGCCTGAAGCACTCTCGCCCGTGCGACAAGCGCGCCGAAGAGCAGGTAACGGGCGGATTCATCTCCGTCAATGGCAAAATAGATATTCACAGGGCAATCGGGATACAATCCGGGCCGGAACTGATACAGTATGTATCCGTATCCTGTCTGTGTTCCGAGATCATCGACCGCGTAGAACACATCTTCCGGACTGATGCCGTTAACAGGCTGTTGCGGATGAACGATCGTCATAATACCGTTCCTTTCAAAAGTTCATGACATATGATTATACCAGACAGCACGGAAAGTGTCAAAGAACGTCGAACAGTCCCCTTTTCCGGTCGATCATCTCATCCACCCGTTCAATATACTGGTTAATGTTGCTGACATTGGGGCTCCTGCCGATATGACCTTCCTCAGGATAGATACGCTTTGAGATTCCCCCCGCGCCGAGCGCCAGAATATGGCTCGTTTCTTCCATGATATCCACATTGTACAGGCACGCGTGTCCCGGCAGCGCGTAACCGGTGTTTTCCTGATTGCCCGCCATATACTTCTGCCGGTACATGTAATAAGGCCGCATGCCGAGAATGCCCGCTGTCTCCCGGCCCGTTCTGACCATTTCCGCGGTCATTTCACCGTCCGGCAGAGGCGCGTTTTCAAGATGCATTCTTGATGAACGTTTGATTGCCAGCGTATGCACTGTAAGGCTTTCAGGCTTAAGCTGAAGCGCGGCTTCCATAGTTCGGGCAAAATCATCGGTTGTTTCTCCCGGCAGCCCGGCGATCACATCCATATTGATATGACCGATTCCGGCTTCGCGCGCCATCCCGTAAGCGTCAATCACCTGCTGCGCGGTGTGCATGCGGCCGATCACCTTTAGTGTACGGTCATTCATGGTCTGCGGGTTGATGCTGATTCTGCCGGTTCCCGAATCACGGATCATCTTCAGTTTGGCTTTTGTGAGTGTATCGGGGCGCCCGGCTTCAACAGTATACTCCCGTGCTCCGGGAAAAGCGCTCATCATTTCATCCAGAAGCAGTCCGAATTCCGCCTCCGGAAGCGCGGTCGGCGTGCCGCCTCCCACATACACGGCTCTCAGTTCCCTGCCGGTAGCGGCAAGAAGCTCCTTTCCGCCGCGCATTTCCCTTATGAGCGCGTCCATGTACGGCTTTACAAGTTTCCCGTTGCCGATTTCCCCGCTTGAAAATGAGCAGTATGTACACCGTGTCGTGCAGAAAGGGATCCCGATATAAACATCCATAAAGCGGTCGCCGGGCGGCGGAAGCATATCCTGTGTCTGAGTTATCTCATACAGCAGACGCGCTTTTTCCTCCGTAACGTCAAAAGCCGTTATCAGATGTTTCGCGGCATTCTCCCGGTCCATACCGTCAGCCATGGCCTCGCGGATCAGATGTGTCGGTCTGATGCCGGTCAGGCTTCCCCACGGCGGATGAATCCCGGTTGCCTCACGGCACAGATCATACAGCGTCTGCTTGCACAGTCTTCTGGCAGCGCGTTTTCTGTGCAGAATCCGCAGTCTCTCATCCCTGTCATCCGGCACGCCGGTCGTACGGGTAACCGTATGCGTTTCGTCGGTAAAAGTGCATACATACCGCCCGTCATGCTCCGTCATCCCATATCTGAAAGGATACTGTTCAGATGACAGTCCGAACAGTCTTGCCACGTTCTCAAGTTCCGGCTGTATTGTTTCAAGATAGCATGCGGGTTCCGACATTTTATCCTCCATGTCCCGGGTATATTTCAAGTCCGCGTGTCAGCGGCATCAGTTTTTCCAGCGATCTGCTCATATCATCCGGGTTCCCTCCGGGCAGGTCAGTCCGTCCGTAACCGAACTCAAACAAAGTATCCCCGGTAAAGATTGCCCCGTCCGCAATCAGGCATATGCTTCCGGGTGTATGCCCGGGTGTATGCAGCACCCGGAGGTGTATTCCGGATATGAAAAGATCCTCACCGTCCCGGAAAAATTTCGTCGGAGCCGGAGCCGTAATATGCCGTCCGAGCAGGCCCATACCGGCGTTCAGTCGGCTGTTTGAAAGCATCGGCGCGTCAAGCGGATGGATATACAGTTCCGTATCAGGTCCCATAAGTGCGCCGGCGGCTCCTATATGATCAAAGTGCCCGTGTGTGAGCAGAATCGCTCCTATCTTTTTCCCGCCCGCGGCATCGCGGATTCTGTCCGGCTCGTCTCCCGGGTCGATTACAATACATGCGTCTGTTTCCGCGGCGGACAGTATATAACAGCAGGTACCGAGCATACCCACCTGCAGCATTCTGATATCAGTCATGTTCAGAACAGCTTTCCGGAATCCAGCAGAATCGTCACAGGTCCGTCATTGATGAGCGAAACCTTCATTTCCGTACGGAATCTGCCGGTTTCCACGTGAATTCCCTGTGCCCGCCAGGATGCGACGAGCCTTTCATACAATTCATTGGCCATATCGGGACCCGCGGCGCGGATATAACTCGGTCTTCTTCCGCCTCTGGCATCCCCGTACAGTGTGAACTGGCTCACGGCCAGAATACTGCCGCCTGCGTCCTTGACGGACAGGTTCATCACCCCGTTCGCGTCATCAAAAATCCGCAGGTTCGGCACCTTATCGGTCATATACTGAAGGTCTTTGTCCGTATCCTCCGCGGAGACACCGATCAGCACCATCAGTCCGCTGCCGATTTCGCCTACGGTTTCACCGCCGGTACTGACGCTTGCTTCGGTTACCCGCTGTACAACACAACGCATTTCAATATCACCCCGTAATTCTGTATACATCAAGGATATCGGATTTGCGCCTGAGCGCGGAAACCACGCGGTCCATCTGTTCCCTTGATGTTACGTCCAATGTCAGCCGCAGCGTGCATATTTTCTGCTTATCGTCCGTCTGGGCGTTGGCGGCACGGATGGACACATTCATTTCTCCGATTACCGTCGCGATCTCACCCAGCAGATTGACCCTGTCATATGCCACAACCTTGATAGAAGCGAAGAATGTTCCGCCTTCGGTCGCTGCCCATTCCACGGGAATCCGCCGTTCCGCCTCACCGTTGACCGCGTTGGCGCATTCCGCTTTATGAATTGTCACACCGCGGCCGCGTGTGATATAGCCCACGATTTCATCACCGGGAACAGGGCTGCAGCATTTCGCGAAGCGTATCGGAATATCCAGATCCTCATTGCCGACCATGACCACACCGTGGTTGGCCCGATGCTTCTGCAGCTGACGCTCGTCTGTTTTTTCCGGCAGTTCGGCCAGATTCGGAACAGCCGGCTCTTCACGCGCCTTCTGTTCCTCCATCAGCTTGGTCACAACATATACGGCAGACATGCCGCCGTATCCGACAGCGCCGTAGATATCCTCAACATCCGCGAAACTGTACTTTTTCAGTATCGTTTCGAAATACTCGCTCCTGAGCAGATCGGACGGACGCACACCGCGGTGCGTGCATTCACGCTCAATCATGCTCTTTCCGAGCTCGATGTTCTCTTCTTTCAGTTCCTTCTTCAGGAACTGCCTGATCTTCGCTTTTGCCTGCGGCGTTTTGCAGATGCGCAGCCAGTCCGTGCTCGGGCCCTTGCAGGACGCGGATGTCATGATTTCAACCCTGTCACCCGTTTCCAGCGTTGTTTCCAGCGGAACGATTTTTCCGTTGATCTTGGCGCCGACACATTTGTTACCGACCGCGCTGTGAATCCTGTAGGCGAAGTCAAGAGGCGTCGCGCCCTTCGGCATGGAGATCACGTCGCCTTTGGGGGTAAAAAGAAATACTTCTTCACTGAAAAGGTCCGTTTTCAGTGTATCCACAAATTCCTTGCCGTCCCGGGCATCACTCTGCCAGTCCAGAATCTGCCTCACCCAGCTCAGTTTGCTGTCAAGATCGCTTGCCGCCGTTGTTCCTTCTTTATAGCGCCAGTGCGCGGCAATCCCGTATTCCGCGATCCGGTGCATCTCCCAGGTACGTATCTGAACCTCAAACGGAAACGGTATCTTTCTCCCGCCGACTACCGTTGTGTGAAGCGACTGGTACATGTTTGCCTTGGGTACGGATATGTAATCCTTGAATCTTCCCGGAACCTGGTTCCACAGGGTATGCACAATGCCGAGCACGGTATAGCAGTCCGGTACGGTATCAACAATAACCCTGATCGCGATCAGGTCATAAATCTGATCAAACGGCTTGTTCTGGAGCACCATTTTCCTGTAAATCGAATAGAAATGCTTGGAACGTCCGTCAATATCATACCGGATATGCTGTTCGTCCAGTTTCTGGGTCAGCTCGTCAACCACCAGCTGAATATGTTCCTGCCTCTCGGCGCGTTTCATTCCGACCAGCTGCACAATCCGCCTGTAACCGTCAGGATCAATATACCGCAGGCTCAGATCCTCCAGCTCCTGTTTAATGGCGTATACACCGAGCCTGTGCGCGAGCGGCGCGTATATTTCAAGCGTTTCATGCGCGATGGCAACCCGTCTGTTTTCCGGCTGAAAGCGCAGCGTCCGCATATTGTGCAGCCGGTCAGCCAGTTTGATCAGTACAACGCGTATGTCCTTGCTCATCGCGAGGATCATTTTTCTCAGGCTTTCCGCCTGCGCTTCCTCCCTGTCGGCAAAGTCAAGCTTGTTCAGTTTCGTTACGCCGTCAACAAGGGCAGCGACTTCGCTACCGAATTCATCGCGGATCGTATCCGTTCCGATGCCTTCACAGTCTTCCACCGTATCATGCAGCAATCCGGCGGCTATTGTAGGCGGGTCGATCATCAGATCAGTCAGTATGCCAGCAACGACGCACGGATGAATAAAGTACGGTTCACCGCTTTTTCTGAACTGACCTTCATGCGCTTTTTCAGCGAAATGCCAGGCCTTTTCAACAATCTGATACCCTTCACCCGGATGATACTTCTGCACGCGGGCGATCATGTTCTCCAGGGGCATCACATCACAATCGGCAAAGCTCATCCGTATCCCTCCTTACAACTTCTCAAGCAGCCGCCACAGTCTGCTGTCCTCAATCCGTTTCTTTTCTTTGGATGGCAACAGCGTTATCGCGTTCTCTGAAACGCGTGCCAGACCGATCTCCTCAAAAATCGCGGCAGCTGTCATAACGCGTTCCTCACTGATGCCGCTGTTTCCCGCCGCCGCCCTGATGCTCCCGTTTTTCTTCAGTGCGAGATACGCGGTGCCCAGGGTATCACGGTCCATAAACAGGTTCCTGACTTTCTCCGACACACCGGTGTTTTCCGTTGCGGTAAAAACCTCCGCATCCGGAAACAGATCGCGTATGTGGGTATACAGTCCCGGTACGGCTGTTCCGTCAGCCAGGATGATCCTCTGCCATTGACCGGTCAGGCACCGCGTATCCGGCGCGAACAAAACCGTTGAAAAGCAGCGTTCATCGCGAACCTTCCCGGTGGCTGTATCGGCACCTGTTTCAGCTGCCAGGCTGCCGGCGCGGTCCCGGTCAAAAGTCAGTGCCAGCGTTCCCTGCGGTTCCTTCAGCATCGTCTTTACCGATGCCTCCGATATAACTCCGGTTTCGGCTGTGCCGGAGTATCCTGTATCGTTCGCCGCGTTCGTCCGTATTTCCTGCAAAAGCATGCCGAAATGTTGATCATTGTCCGGTATCGCGTTTTTTCCGGGTACAGGCCGTATCTCATCAACCTGAACCTGGGCAGTCACCTTTCCGTTGAATTCATTCCGTTGCGGTGTATACAGAATGTCAATGCAGCGAAGATCATCCTCCGCGAGATATCCTTTCGAAAACGCGATTCCGTCCAACCGGCTGTTTCCGTCAAGCAGCGAGAGCTTGAGGTGACTTCCGTCCCTGCCGACTCTGCGCGCTTCCTGTACATACACACCCGCTGTCAGGAACACCGGCGGCGGATTACCGCACCCTGTCGGTTCCAGCATTTCCAGCCGGTCTGTCATTTCAAGGCTGATATCCTTCAGCCTGACCGCCAGGTCATATTCTCCTACGGGAAGATAGCATTCCTGATCACAGTACTGTCTCACGGCGTTATTCAGGCGCGCACGCAGTTCGTTGATTCTGTCCGTTTTCACGGTCAGCCCGGCGGCCTGCTCATGTCCGCCGAATCTTTCAAACAGATCCGCGCATTCTGACAGCATTCTGTATATGTTCACACCCGGAATGGACCGGCAGCTTCCGGTAGCTGTGTCACCGTTTACCGACAGAATGATCGTAGGATAATGGTACTTCTCGCAGATTCGCCCCGCTGCCAGGCCGATGATTCCGTTGTTCCAGCCTTCTCCGGCCGCGATCAGCACGCGGTCCTTAACAAAATCCGTATCCCGGCGAATGATATCCTCAGCTTCACCGAGCATTTCGTGCTCAATTTCCTGCCGTTTTCTGTTGTTTTCCTCCAGATGACGCGCTATCTGATCAGCTTCCGCGCGGTCTTCCGTCAAAAGAAGCGTAACACACTGGGCAGCATGCTCCAGCCTTCCGCCGGCGTTCAGTCTCGGTGCCAGTCTGAACGCGATTCCGGACGCCTTCAGCGGTTCATTGCTTCCGCTTTCACGCAGAAGCGCCGAAATTCCGGTTCTGCATGAAGCACCGTTGATTTTTTCCAATCCTTCCGTCACAATCACACGGTTCTCATCCAGCAGAGGCACCACGTCAGCCACCGTGGCCAACGCTGCCAGATCAATCCTTTTCATCACGCCGTCATTACCGCAAAGCGCCTGGCATATTTTCAGCGCCACACCCGCACCGCACAGTCTGCGGAACGGATAGTCGCCCAGCAGCGGATCCATCACGGCATCCGCCTCCGGCAGGATATCTCCCGGCTCATGGTGATCCGTCACAATCACCGTCATACCGAGAGACCGCGCGAGTTCCGCCTCCGCGCGGTTGGTTATCCCGCAGTCAACGGTTATCAGCAGCTGATAATCCCGCGCGAGATCTCTGATAATCTCCTCATGCAGTCCGTAGCCTTCGCTGTGCCTGTCCGGAATCCGGAAATCGGCATTAATACCGATATCACGCAGCGTTTCCAGCATGATGGCGGTCGCGCATACACCGTCCACATCGTAATCACCGTAAACCACGGTTTTCATTCCCTCTGCCGCGGCTTTTCCGATCAGGCGAACGGTTTCCCGCATGCCGGATAACATATAAGGGTCATGAAGCATCGTAATATCGGGATTCAGAAACCGCACGGCGGACTCATATGTCGATATTCCCCTCGCGCGAAGAATCGCCGACAGCCATCCGGGCAATTCCTGTATCGGTCTGAAATCAGTCCGTTCGGTTTTACATCTGAACCTGATCATATTACGGCACTCCTGTTACTGTATAATTTGCTCACGTTCTCGGAAGCAGTCCGCACACACAAAAACAGACAAAGGGGCTGCTTTTCAACAGCCCCTTTGTCGGGTCACAGATCACGCTTTGCGGCTCTTCCTTTTCTCTTCAAGGAATGCCCAGACATAACCGTTGATCATATTGGCGCTGTAAACACCGCTCAGGATACCGATGATAATCGGCAGAGCGAATTCCTTGATACTCGCGACACCCAGCACACACAGCGCAACAATCGTAATCAGCGTTGTGGCAGTGGTGCAGATGGTGCGTCCGAGGCATTCCTTGATGGAAATGTTGGTCACTTCCTCACGGGGCGCGTTCGGCATCTTCTTCGCGTTCTCACGGATACGGTCGAAGATCACGATGGTATTGTTGATGGAGTAACCGACAATGGTCAGCATAGCGGCGATGAAGGAGCTGTTCATCTGGATCACATTCCGCAGGATCACCATGAAGCTCAGCATCATAAGCACATCGTGCGCGAGGCCGAACACGGCGCTCAGGCCGCTGTTCAGGTCAAAACGGATCGCGATGTAGATCAGCATCAGCACGGCCGCGATCGCAACGCTCAGGATCGCGTTCTTAACAAGCGTCGCGCCGGCAACGGGGCCGACATAGTTCACGTCGCCGATGCATTCAGCGTCCGCGTACACAGCCTTGATCCCGTTTTCAAAAGTTTCCTGCAGCTTCTGGATATCATCCTGTGCCACATCCTTGATGCGGATCACAGCCTCATCGTCATCGCTTCCCTGAACCGTAACGGTATAGGAAGCGGTATTCATACCATCCAGAACCTTTTCCACTTCAGCCTTGTCAACAGCGACTTTCATGTTATATTCCATGGACAGGCCGCCTTCAAAGTCAATACCCATATTGATCCCCTGTCCGCACAGGCTCAGGATCAGCGCGATCACCATGATCGAAGCGGAAATGATCAGGCAGATCTTGGAACGATTCTTGATTTTCATTATTCCTCAACCTCCTTCTCAGCGGATACTTTAGTGAACAGGGCAACGTTCTTGATACCGGTCTGCACGAGCTTGTTCAGCAGGAACCGGGTCACAACCACAGCCGTGAACATGGATACGATAACACCCAGCAGCAGCGTCTTGCCGAAGCCCTGGATGGAACCGGTACCGTAGATCAGCAGAACAATAGCGGCGATCAGGGTCGTGATGTTGGAGTCGAGAATCGCGCTCATCGCGTTTTTGAAGCCCGCGCGAACCGCGTTCTTCAGCGTCTTGCCCGCACGCACTTCTTCATTGAAGCGTTCAAAGATAATAACGTTCGCGTCAACAGCCATACCGATGCCGAGAACAATACCGGCCAGACCGGGCAGTGTCAGCTGAATCTTGAACAGCGCGATCAGGAAGAACAGCAGGATAACGTAGATGCTCAGTGCCCAGCTCGCGACAACACCGTTCAGCCTGTAACGGATGATCATCAGTACCATAACAAGCAGGATGCCGATGATGGCAGCCTTCACGGAACTGCTTACGGCGTCCGCGCCCAGCGTGGCGTTCACTTTGTCAACCTTCTGCTGAGTCAGAACCAGCGGCAGCGCGCCGGACTGAATCTTGGCCGCGATGGTGGAAGCGTTTTCCGCGGTACCGAGGCCGTTAATCACGCCGTTGCCGTCGGTAATGGCGGTCTGCACGGTAGGATTGATCAGCTCCACACCGTCAAGGTAAATCGCGATGCGCTGGCCGACGGATTTCGCGGTCATGTCCGCGAAGAGCTCTTTGCCCTCATCGGTCAGGCTGAACGCGATCTGGTGATCGCCTTCGGCATAATAGTAAGTCGCGGTTTTTACCATATCACCGGTCATGAACGTATTTCCGTCCGGACCCTTGAACTCCAGCTTCGCCGCGGCGCCGATCAGATCAAGCACCGTATCGTCCTGCACATCAGGGATCTCAACACGGATTCCGTCCGTACCGATCCGCTGAACATTGGCTTCGGTGAAGCCTTTGTCCGTCAGGCGCTGGGTAATGATGCTCATCGTACCGTTGAGCAATTCCTCAAAATTGGCTTCCGAGCCTTCGGGAGCTTCGGAAGAATACTCAACATACATACCTCCGCGCAGGTCAAGGCCGAGCGGAATGGATTCCGGCCAGTTCGCCTTGTCCGTCGTCGGCATCCAGTTCAGCACTTTGTACAGGCCGCGGGGCGGCAGGGTCAGTCCGGTCACACCGATGACGCCGGCGATGACCGTCAGCGCGAGAACGATGCACAGCGCCACAACGGCACCGGTCTTTCCGCGCTTGCGGTTGTTGGATCTCATATTGGTCAGTCCTCCTTAAAGTGATTCATCTTCACGGCCGTTCTCTTTCATTTCCGTTTTACCGGCGGAATTTTCCGCGGCGCAGCAGTCATTGTAAAAGGCAGCGACCGATGTGTTCATGTAAACTGTTAACGCGAGTGAACCTAACATTTGAACAACAAGATAGGCGACATTACCCGCTGTGTTTCCGACAAAAGAGCTTACAAGCGTTACGGCAATGTTCCAGCCGATAAAGGAAAGCTCAAGCAGAAACAGCTGCATTTTGCGGTCTTTCATGTAAGCTGCGCTCGCGCGGATCGACGCGAGCGCTCCGGTCCGCGGTCTGTCAGCCAGTACCATATCCGCAAGCGAATAATGCAGTGCCGCGCGTATGCCGAGTACCGCTATCAGCCCGTATCCGAGCAGGCACAGCAGTTCAACGATCCTGATCAGGAACGCGGACGCGTTTTGCGCGTCATTCGTCATAATCTGCAGCAACACCATTCCGCCGGTGCACAGAAGGATTCCCGGAAGCATCCACAGAGCGACTTTGATTACCATGAGAATTCTCTGACAAATCGCCTTTACTGTATACCTGATTCTGCAGAACGCGCCGGCAAGCGGTCCTTCATCCTCCTGCCCGCGCAGCCGTCCGATCATCCATGCCAGCATGCTCAGCGCGAGCGCCGGAGTCAGCAGTCTCGCGATCATCTGCAGCACCAGCATCCACTGTATACCGGGTTCCCGCAATATCGCGGCCGCTTGTGTCCTGAAACCGTCCGCCGCCGTTTGTGTGATACCGGCACTGAAGATGTCACGTGCCGGTGTCAGCAGACGGTTGCTCAGGTCATTGCCCGTAAAGGAGGCAATCGCTTCAGTAAGCAGTGTCGGCAGATTCACAATCAGCGCGATCAGCAGCGCGTTCAGCCAGTGCCCCTGCAAAGCGGCGCGCGCTTTGTATTTCAGTTCCGCGGTCACTTTGTTATCCTTTCCGTGTATCCGTTGTCAACGCCGTCAGTTGTTCAGCGCGCCCTTGTCCACCGTAATCTTGGCTTCGCTGATCCAGCTTTCCACGGTGCTGTTGAAAAGCTCGGTCTTTGCGTTGTCCTCAAGCGTTGTTCTGATTCCGGAAGCAATCTCTTCCGTCATCTGGGTTGCGCCCGGGGTCACGTCGCCGACATAGCGGATAATATAGTATCCGTACAGCTCGGACGCGATCTTGCCGCTCACGTCATTCACATTTTCGAGCGCCATGGCAGCTTCGGTAAACACCGTGTCAAAGCCGGACATATCCTTGCATACGGCATAGCCGGTTTCCGCGGTATCGCCGCTCTGCATGCCGGGATCCTGCGTCTTTTCAGCCATCAGTGTATCCCAGTCGGCGCCGTCATTCAGCTGGGCGATCACATCATCCGCGGCGGCGTCAATATTGGCAAACGCGGTCTGATAAGCCGCTTCCAGATCCGATTTGGCCTGTGCCAGTTTTTCCTCACAGGCGGCCTGATCGGCGTCTTCCGCGTTCAGCGCTTCCTCCGCTGCGGTCACGGCAGCCTTCGCGGCTGTAATGGCGGCATTGTCCTCATCCGTGAACTTGATGAGAATCTGCTTCACAAGGCGTACACCTTCGGGCGCGAAATACGGCTTGTCTCCGTTATTCATCGCGTTGGCGAAAGCGGAAGCGTCCTCGGCGTATGTGGTCTGCGCGTCGGCTACCTGCTTTTCGAATTCGGCGGTGACTTCATCGTCAGTAATAACGACGTCTTTCGTAACAAAATCGTTCAGGCGTTCTTCAAGCAGAGCGTCCTTCGCCTGCTGACGCACGGTTTCCAGATCGTAGCCCAGGGCATCCGTCTGTTTTTCCAGCTCAGCTTCCAGCTCTTCAGCTTCCATGGAACTGTTGGCGAAATAGTACGCCTTGACCAGTTCCTTCCAGTAGTCACGGTCGGAAGCCGCCTGCTCGTCAAGTTTGGCTTCGTCCTCTTCGGTCAGTACGTCCAGACCTTCCGCGGCGATATGCTGTTTCTTTACAGCTTCCTGTTTCAGGGCTTCAATCACAGCATCCTGCGCGTCGGAAATGTTGGTCTTGTCGGTCGGGTCGAACGAAAGACCGTATTGTGAATACATACTGTACATATAGCTCAGCTGATCATCCACCATTTTCGCGACATCGCCCTTGGTGTACACGGTATCATTCACCTTCAGGATTTCCGTCGCGGCATCCACTGCTTCGTCTTTGACGATCATCGTGCAGCCGGACAACAGCATCACGGCAGCAAGCAGCAGTGCAAGACAAACCTTTTTCCGCATCGTTAAACGCTCCGTTTCTTTTTGATTTCTTCGGGCACTCTTAATATTATATCAAACAGATACAGCTATACGCAAGCATCATGTATGTTTTTTAACATTATATACATACTTGTCCGTAACCGGGAACACTCCGGGCATATTCCCGGCTGTTCTTTCCCTGTCATCCTGCTTTAAAATGCAATTTTCATGAAAATCCTGCAATTTTGCGTTGCAATAATGCAGTATATCCTTCATTTGCTGTCTTCTCATTGTTTTATTCTGCATATTTTCTATTTTTTCTTGCATTTCAATTTATTATCATTATAATAATATGCACTATCCTTAACGCGGAGGTAATTCATATGCCTTTATCCGTATCTCACCGTTGCCAGAACATCGCCCCGTCGCTTACACTCGCGATTGATGCCCGTGCCAAGGAAATGGCGGCTTCCGGTCTGAATGTGATCGGCTTCGGTGCCGGCGAACCGGACTTCCCGACCCCGCCGCACATCTGTGACGCCGCCGCAGAAGCGCTGGATCGCGGAATGACCAGATATACTCCTGTCGCGGGTACGATGGAACTGCGTCAGGCAATCTGCGCGAAGCTTGAGCGCGATCAGAATCTCACTTACGCGCCCCAGGATATTATCGTTTCCAACGGTGCCAAGCATTCGCTGTACACGGTATTCCAGACGATTCTGGATCCCGGCGATGAGGTGCTGATTCCGACTCCGTGCTGGGTATCCTATCCCGAAATGGTCCGCATGGCGGGCGGCGTGCCTGTTTTCATTCCGACGGATGAAGCCAATGACTTTATTCCCTCCAACAGGGATATTGCCTCCCATGTCACGCGCCGTACAAAAGCGATCATCATTACCTCACCCTCCAACCCGAACGGATCCGTCTGGTCCAGGGAGCAGCTTCAGTTTGTAGCCGGTCTTGCCGTTACGCATCCTTTCTATGTCGTATCGGATGAGATTTATGAAAAGTTGCTTTATGACGGAAGAAAGCATCTGTCCATTGCCCAGCTCGGTGAGCAGATCAAAAGTCAGACCTTTATTATCAACGGGCTGAGCAAAGCCTACGCGATGACAGGCTGGCGTATCGGCTACTGTGCCGGTCCCCGGCATGAGATTTCCGCGATGGTCGCGTTCCAGTCACAGGCAACCAGCAACGCGAACGCGATCGCGCAGCATGCCGCCGCGGTCGCGCTCAACAGCGATCAGAGCTGTGTTGACGAAATGGTCGCTCAGTTTGAAAACAGGCGGAACGAGATGGTCAGCCATATCAACCGCATACCGGGTCTCAGCTGTCTGAAGCCTGCCGGAGCGTTCTATGTCATGATGAACATCCGTGCTGTTCTGGGCAAGAGCTACAACGGGCGTGTCATTGAAACATCCATGGACTTCGCGGAGCTGCTTCTTGCCGAAAAGCAGGTTGCCGTTGTTCCCGGAATCGCGTTTGAAGCCGAAGGTTTCTGCCGTCTGAGTTATGCCACTTCGATGGAAAAGATTCATGAAGGTCTCGACCGCATCGAGGATTTTGTTTCGTCTCTCTGCTGATATGAAGGAGCGAATGATAAGATGATAGAATTCAACAAAAGCACAAACCTGCTCATGCAGAGCAAATACAAGTATTCCCTGCAGGATGTCGCCGAGCCCAATCTCTACCGCGAAATCTACGATTACGAGCATATTCCGAAGGTTTCTTTCAATCTGCGCCAGGTTCCCATGGCCGTGCCGGATGAAATCTGGATGACGGATACGACTTTCCGTGACGGACAGCAGTCGGTCAGTCCCTTCACACCGGAGCAGATCCTTCACCTCTACAAGCTGCTCTCACGTCTGGGCGGACCAAAAGGTCTGGTACGTCAGAGTGAATTCTTCCTGTATACGGAAAATGACCGCAAAGCAATCGAAATGTGTCAGGACGCGGGTCTGCGTTTCCCGGAGATTACCACATGGATCCGGGCAAATGAGAAGGATTTTGAGCTGGTCAAGCAGGCCCATGTTGAAGAGACGGGCATCCTTGTTTCCTGCAGCGACTATCATATTTTTAACAAGATGCACCTCACGCGTTCCCAGGCGATGGACAAATATCTCGGCATCGTGAAGTCCGCGCTTGAGCACGGCGTGCGTCCGCGTTGCCATTTTGAAGACATTACCCGTGCCGACTATTACGGCTTTGTGCTTCCCTTTGCCGAACGCCTGATGGATCTGAGCCATGAAAGCGGTATCCCGATCAAAATCCGCGCGTGTGACACAATGGGTTACGGCGTTACCTATCCCGGTGCCGCGCTTCCGCGCAGTGTTCCGGGCGTTATCTACGGTCTGCATCACTACGCCGAAGTGCCCTCCGCTCAGCTTGAATGGCACGGCCATAACGATTTCTACAAGGTCGTTACGAACGCCGCCACAGCATGGCTGTACGGCTGCTCCAGCGTCAACTGTTCACTGCTCGGCATCGGTGAAAGAACAGGTAACTGTCCGCTTGAGGCTATGGCCATCGAGTACCAGTCGCTGCGCGGTGAAGACGGCGGTATGGATCTGACCGCGATCACCGAAATCGCTTACTTCATGGAAAAGGAAATCGGCATTGAAATCAGCCCCCGCCAGCCGTTCGTCGGCCGTCACTTCAATGTTACGCGCGCCGGTATTCACGCGGACGGCATGCTGAAGGATGAGGAAATTTACAATATCTTCGATACCGCGAAAATCCTCAACCGGCCCGCGACCGTCGCCGTTGATTCCCGCGGCGGAACCGCCTCCATCGCTCACTGGATCAATAACTATTTCAGGCTTTCCGGCGAAGCGACCATCGACAAGAGCGATATTCTCGTACAGAAGGTGCGCGCCGCTGTCGATCAGCTGTACGAGGAAGGACGCAATACCGTTATGGGTGATGAAGAGCTTGAAATCATCGTAATGAGATGTGACAAGAAGCGTTATCATCGCATGCTTTTCCATGATTCGTAATGATTCCCCGAACATACGCGAAAGCCCGGCCGGAAGGCCGGGCTTTCGCTGTCATCCCAGAGGCCGGCTTTTCGGTGTGCCGGCTTTTCGCGGGTAGGTTTTCGGTGTTTTTGTGATTTTGTCGGCGACCAGCAGCGTATGCTGCCAGTCGCGGTCCGCCACCTGATATCCGATGTTTGCGCTGATTCTGCCGCCGAGAAGGGTCGCGGCTTTACCGCCGGCTTCCAGTTCATCAGTCAGTGCCGGGCCTTTCCAGCAGATCATTTTCCCGCCGGTTCTGACATACGGCAGCAGATATTCGCACAGTACATTCAGCGGAGCAACCGCTCTGGCCGCTGCGATATCAAAGCTTTCGCGCAGCAGCGGCAGCCGCGCGCCGTCCTCCGCACGGGCGTGAACGGTTCGCGCGTTGGTCAGCCCGGTCTCACTGATTACTTTATCCAGAAACGTGAGCCGCTTCTGCTGCGCGTCCAGCAGCGTAACCTTCAGCCCCGGACAAGCGAGCGCGACCGGCAGGCCGGGGAAACCCGCTCCGGTACCGACATCAATCATACTTCCTTCCTTGGGAAGCAATCCGGTTCTGAGCACACAGAGGCTGTCCGCGAAATGCCTGTCCAGCGTTTCATCCTCATCCGTTACGGCTGTCAGATCCATTTTTTCGTTCCACTCATTCAGCAGTCTGAAATAGATCAGCAGTTTTTCAGCCAGTTCGTCCGTACACGGTATTCCGTTTTTCTGAAGGCGTTCATAGATTACATTTTCTGTCATACACTTACTCCAGCGGAATCTTCAGATATTTGACCGCCCAGTACTTACACCAGGCAAGCACTTCACGTGCGTGATTCTTCAGCCAGTATTCCGGCTTACACGGGCTTCCCGTACCGACGGCTTTCAGCCCGAGATCCTCAGCGATCGCAAGCGATCTGGGCAGATGGTAATCGCTGGTCACAATCAGCACTTTTTTCGCGTCCGTGCCCGAAAGAAGATCCATGGCGTTCCGCAAATTCTGGTGTGTGGTGAAAGAAGCGTCATCCGTCAGTATACTGTCAGCCGGAATCCCCGCTTTTTCCAGATACGCCTTCATTACAGACGCCTCGGTTGCCGGTTCGTCAGCGCCTTTCGCGCCGCACACCGCAACCGGTACATTTTTCTTCTGCCACGCCGCCAGCGCCGCGTCCAGGCGCCATTGCAGCTGCACGCTCGGTTCACCGGTTCTGAGGACCTGCGCTCCCAGCACTACAATCGCGTCATATGTGTCCGGTGCCGGTTCGGCGGCATTCGCGTTCTTCTCGCGTATACAGATAAACACCATGATTCCCGCGTAAACAAGCACGCCGAGCGCGATCAGCGCCAGCAGAATTCTGACAGCGATATGCTTCATTTCCGTTCCTCCGTACAATCATTTGCCGTAAACAATATCCCCGTTCTGCGCCATACTGTACGTACTGCCTCCGGCTACAATAATATGATCGAGCACAAGAATGCCCATCGCCCCGAGCAGTTTCTGCAGCTGTTTCGTTGTTGATATATCCTCGGCGGACGGGCTTGCTGTACCGCCGGGATGGTTATGGCTCAGTATCACGCTGTGCGCGTTCAGATCCAGCGCCGCGCTGACAACTTTTCTCGGATAGGCGGATACCTCGCTCAGTGAGCCTTCCGAGATTTTTTTGCTGCCAAGCAAACGGCAGCCCGCGTCAAGGCAGATCACATAAAAAGATTCCATTCTGGCTCCCTGTGAAAGGGATTTGCAGAACAGCTGCGCGTCCGTCCGGTTGGATATCCGTTTCGGATCTCTCATGGACATCCTGTTATATGCCCTGGTAAGCGGCAGCACCATTGAGATCAGCACCGCGGTCTCCTCACCGACTCCGCTTACTTTTCTCAGCTGATCCGGATCCGCTTCGAAAACCTTCAGCAGGCTTCCGAATGTATTGATCAGTTCATGCGCCGTTCCGTTTGTATCGCCGCGCAGGCGTCCGTAATACAGAAGCAGTTCAAGCAGCTCATGGTCCTGAAAGCTTTCAAAACCTTTTTCATCAATAAAGCGCTGCCGCAACCTGTGCCTGTGACCGGAATGATCAACCTCGGTACGTGTTTCAAGGCCTGCTCCGTCTTCGTGCAGCACAGAGGTTTCCCTGTCATTTTCCGCGGCATTGTCCGTATCAATGCCTGCCATATACCTTTTTTCAGCTTCGGAAACGCCGTCCGGGAAACATTTTCTCTTCTGTGCCACGTCCGTTCCTCCTTACAGTTCCAGCAGAATTTCCGCCTGCGGTCTGACCTGACCGCCGAGCTTTTCCACCTCGCTGAACACCTTGTTCCGCCCGTGTTCCGTTTGATACCAGTTGTCAGCCGTAACAGACGCTTCCTTCGCGGGGCACACGATAAAGCGTGTTTCCGGGAACGCCGTCTGATAATACAGCAACGCCCGGCGCGCGTGATACGGTTTACAGCACAGGATCGCCCGCGTGATCCTGAGGCGCGCGTTCTCCGTCACCTTTTTCGCGAACAGCGCGTTCTCCCAGGTAAAGGTCGATTCGTTTTCCTGCAGAATCGCGCGTTCCGGAACGCCTTCATCCGTCAGCACGCGCTTCATGAAATCATATTCCGTCCTGTAATCGCCGGGATACCGCTCCGCGTATTTTTCCTTCAGGGGGGCCGGTTGTCCGGCATGTATACCGTACTTTCCGCACGGCATAATCAGCGGGGCGAAACCTTCCCGATACAGTTCCGCCGCCCTGCATACATGCTCCGGATACATACTGCCCGGCACAAAAATGATATCCGCGCTTTCCGGTTCATCGCTGACAAAAATGAATTCCGTAATCGCCTGTATAAACCGACCGGCACCCGCGTTCACGCGTAATACCTCCATATATCCTCACATGCCCGGCGTTCCGCGTCGGAAGGCTTCAGGAAAGCCCTGCGGTAGATCACCTTCAGCTCGTCCTTCGTCAGCTGTTCCGGATGGTTCCCCAGCCGCTGCGTATTCACGGAAGCAGCCAGTTCATCAAGCATTTCCTCAGTCGGCACGTTCTCCGGCATCATGTCCAGATCATACAGTATTCCCTGAAGCAGCTTCGGCCCCATCAAAGGGCTTCCGAGCCGCATCAGCGCGCTCAGTTCGTTCAGCAGGGGCGCGGCTTCCCCGTTCGCGTTCAGCTTTTCCCAGAGAAAAGGCAGCGTCAGGAAGCACGCGTGCCCGTGCGCGTATCCCAGTTTCTTGGTCAGCTGATAGGACATGGCATGCGCTGCCGTCGTCCGGCTTATATTGATCGCGCGTCCGCTCTCATGGGCCGCTTCCGTCATTTTCTGCGCCGCGTGCGGATCTCCGGCGAGATATGCCTTCAGGTTGTCAAGCACACCGATGATTGCCAGAAAAGCATGCACTCTGCTGTCCGATGTCGCACCGTTCGCCCAGTAGCTTTCAATGCCCTGCGCGAGCGCGTCCAGCGCGCAGGATTTCTTCTGATAATCCGGCAGGCTAGCCAGAAGGTTACCGTCCAGTATCACGCCGTCCGGCAGCAGTGACGGATGATCAAGCGAAAGTTTGCTTCCTTCCACATAAACAACCGCGATCTGAGTCGCCTCGGAACCGGTTCCCGCCGTCCCGGGGATAGCGATATGCGGGCATTTCAGCCTGTCACCCAGGCAGCTGCGCCGTACTTCGTCGATGCTTTCCGTATTCAGGAACGCCTTGATTCCCTTGGCTGTGTCGATAGCGCTTCCGCCACCTGCCGATATCAGGCCGTCACATCCGTTTTTCCGAAACAGTTCAGCGCCCCCGGCACAGTCATCAAGATCCGGATTCGGATGAAAATCCGAAAAAACAGGAGCCGTCAATAGCGCCGGTGCCTTTTTCAGCAATGTCGACACAAGCGGTTCCGTACCCACAATCATCGGACGGCGGATCCCCAGTTTGTCCGCCAGTTCCGTAACCTTCGTAATTGTTCCCGCGCCGCTGCAGGTTTTTACAGCCATACTCAGTACCTCTTCTCTTATTTTCCGACACAGAATGATGAAAACACCGCGTCCAGCAATTTTTCATCCGCCTGTTCGCCTGTCACGGACGCGAGGGCGTTCTGGGCGGCAAGCAGATCAACCTCGGCAAGATCCGGCGGAGCCGCACGCATGGTGTCCGCGGCGGCTCTGAGCCGTCTTACCGCTTCACGCGCGGCATGTATGTGTCTCGGATCGGTCATTACCATTTGTTCCGGCAAAGACGCGCATTCGCGTATCCAGTTCCGGAACGTGTCAAGTGTTTCCGGCCGTACAGCACAGCACTCAAAAACTCTTTTCCCTGAAGCGGCGTCTGTCGCTTCCGCGCATGCCGTCAGATCCTGCTTGTTCAGCAGAACCGCGCCGTTCTCCGGCAGTTTCGCGAGCATTTCCAGCTCTTCCCTGTCCGGCGGCTGATGCGCGTCCAGGACGAGTACGGGTATATCAGCCGCTTTCAGCGCTTTTTCCGTCCGTTCAACGCCGATTTTTTCCACAGGATCGCTGCTTTCACGCATCCCGGCCGTATCCGTCAGATGAACGCGAACGCCCGCGAGCTGCAGTTCACCGGTTACTGTATCCCGGGTTGTGCCGGGTATCGGCGTCACAATCGCCCTTTCCTCTCCGAGCAGAGCGTTAAGCAATGAGCTTTTTCCGACGTTCGGACGGCCGTAGAATACAACATGCAGCCCTTCCCGCGCGATCCGCGCGGAGCGTTCGTCGCACGCCGCCTCAAGGTCATCCGCCAGTTTTTCGGTTGCCGGCAGCAATTCCGCAACCGCTTCCTCGTCCGTTACCTCCTCCGGATAGTCAACACATGCCGCAAGCCCGGCACGCAGCTGATACAAACGTTCCGATGCCTTTCGTATAAAGGTCGCCGTACCGCCGTCGAGCTGTCTTGCCGCGGCACGGTGCGCCTGTTCTCCGGAAGCGGAGATCATGCTCATCACGGCCTCGGCCTGTGTCAGGTCAATTCTTCCGTTCAGAAACGCGCGTCTGGTAAATTCACCCGGACCGGCCGGTCTCGCGCCGTTCGCGATGCAGGTCTCCATCACACGCTGAAGGACATATCCTCCTCCGTGCAGCTGCAGTTCAGCTACATCCTCCCCTGTATAGCTTCCCGGTCCGCGCATCAGCACCGCCAGGCATTCATCGAGCAGTTCATCGCCGTCATAAATCCTGCCGTAATACATCCGGCGGTTTTCAAACGTTTCCTTTTCTTTTCCCGCTTTGCGGAAAACTTTACGGAGTATTGTTCCGGCATCCGGTCCGGAGATTCTCACAATTCCGATTCCGCCCTGACCGGGTGCTGTCGCGATCGCGGCGATCGTATCCGTTGTCATTCGGAAACTCCTTTCACTGATTCGCGCTGATACGTGCAATCAGCGTCGCAGGATCGGGATCGCGGAAAACCGCCGTCCCCATAACCGCGACATCCAGCCCCGCCTCACGCAAAGCCGGCAGATTAGCCTCATTGATTCCGCCGTCGGCCTCAATCAGTCCGTTCCAGCCCAGTTCGCGCAGACGGCGGATCTTCTCAATGCACTTTTCATTCATCTTCTGTCCGCCGAAGCCGGGTTCAACGGTCATCACAAGAATCATATCCGCTTTGCCGAAGTAGGGCAAAGCGCGCTCCGCGGGTGTCGCCGGTTTCAGAGAGAGTCCGGCAAGGATACCCCGGTTTCTGATCATATCAAGCATCGCGCCGGTATCTCCGCCGGCTTCCTCGTGAATTGTAATCACGCCGGCGCCGGCATCCGCGAAAATGCCGATATACTTCTCCGGATTGTCCATCATCAGATGCGTATCCGCAATCGCTCCGGTACGCCCGGCAACAGCTTTCACCGTCGCGGGAGAATACGCCAGATTCGGTACGAAATGCCCGTCCATCACATCAATATGGACCCATTCACAGCCTGCCTTCACCACGCGTTCGATGTCATTGCCGAGCGCCAGCGGATCCGCTGCCAGAATCGAAGGTGCTATTCTAATCATACCGTTCCCTCCATATCTGCCGTGCGTCGCGCAGCAGCTGCCTGTACCTTTCCAGCCTTTCGGGTGCGATTGCACCCGCGTCACACGCCGCTGTCACCGCGCATCCGGGTTCCCGGTCGTGGCAGCAGGAATCAAACCTGCAGTAGCCCTCGTACTGAGAAAACTCAGGCCAGTACTCTTTCAGTTCCACGGGGTCCACCGGTTCAAACACCGTATCAAGCAGGCTGAATCCCGCAGTGTCAAAAACACGCAGACCGTTTCTGATCAGCAGTTCGGCACATCGGGTGGTATTCCTGCCGCGCAGTATTTTTCTGCTGATCTCTCCCGTTTCAAGTTCAAGTCCCATCAGCACATTGAGCAGCGTGCTTTTCCCGACGCCGCTCTGTCCTGTCATACAGCATAAGGAACCCCGCATGGCACCCCGCAGATCATCAATGCCTTCCCCTGTTTTCGCGCTGACGGCAAATACGGCGATCCCGCTTTCACGGTATTGACGCTTTAATCTCTCCGCCAGTGCCGGATCAAGTTCGCTCTTGTTCACAACAAGCAGAACATTCATGTTCTGGCGGAACGCCTGCAGAATCAGTTTGTCCGCAAGCAGCAGATCCGGTTCCGGTTCAGGCGCCGTTACGACCAGCAACATTTCCGCGTTTGCCACCGGCGGCCTTACACATGCTGAACGGCGGGGCAGAATTTCCTCCAGCCACCCGTGGTTTTCCCCTTCATCAGGTGTAAAAAGCACCTGATCGCCGGCCATCGGTGTCATTTTCAGATAGCGGCATTTCTTCCTGCATCTCAGCGTATGCTCGTTTCCGTTTTCATCCGCGACGGTATAGAAACTGCCGATTCCGCGGAGCAGTGTACCTTTCAGTTGTTCACTCATTTGCTTTTTCCTGCAGCAGCTGTCTGTACATGAACGTATCGTTCAGATATACATTACAGTAATAATTTCTCTCATCCGGCAGCTCTATCGGGATGTTCCGTGTGCCCGCGTTACTCTCGTCGCATGTCAGTGACATAATCTGATATTCTGTCTGCGTGTTCTCCGCCTGAAGCGTAACCCGGAGGATACTCCCGCTTTCATTCTGCGGTATATCCAGTGTGAAGCCGATATTTCTGACAACCGCCGGGCAACGGTATACCGTCAGCGTAACTGTCGCGTTCGCGCTCGTCTGCGTCTCGGCAGCCGGCACCTGTGACGCGATCAGTCCGTTCCGGGCGGGTTCGTCTGTATCGGCATACTGCAGAACACCGTTGAGTGCCAGTGAACCGGCATTGATCATCGCTTCGGCATCCGCCAGCGAAACGCCCACGAGATTCGGAACGATCGCCACACCGCCCGATACGGTCAGTTCCACGGCATTACCTTTATAAACTGTCGTTCCGGTTTCCGGCTGCTGGCTGATCACCGTATCCTGCGGAATTTCAGCCGACATGATCCATTTAGCCGCAACCTGCGGTAAACCCATTTGCTGCAGCAATGTGAGCGCGTCCTGATAGATCATCCCGGTCACCTGAGGCATTGTCTGGCCCGCCGGGCCGCCGGACACAGTCAGCACTACCGTATCGCCCTTACGCAGCGTTGTGTTTTCCTCCGGCGTCTGCATCATCACGGTTCCTTCTGCGTACTCGTCATGATTCACAATCACCACTTCGCTCTTCAGGTTCTGTCTCGCGATCAGGCGCTGCGCCTCTTCAAGCGTATAGCCGATCACCTCCGGCACAGTCGCGCTGGTCATGACTTTCTGGTAAATGAACCATCCGCCGAAAAAAAGTACTGTAATCACAGCAAGCGTGCAAAGCGTCGTAAGGATGATCATTCTTCTGCGCTTAATGTTCTTTTTGCCGCCTGCCGTATTCTTTTCGGATCCGTTTCCGTTTGTGTTCACGCTGATCTGCGGCTTCGGCAGTTTGACTTCCTCCGCCTGTTTATCCGGATTCACGGGAATAACGCCGCGCTGCTCCATTGCCAGGCGCAGATCGCTTGCCATCTCCCGCGCGCTCTGATACCGTGCGTTCGGATCCTTTTCCATCGCTTTCATGCATACATTGGCAACACTGACCGGCACATCCGGCGCGTATTCGCGGATCGGTACCGGTGTGCCGTGAATATGCTGCATTGCGACCGCCACGGGATTATCACCGTCATAAGGAACCCTGCCGGTAAGCATCTCATACAGTACTACGCCGGTGGAATACAGGTCACTCGTCAGGTTCACCGTTTCGCCGCGGGCCTGTTCCGGCGAAAAATAGTGTACGGAACCCATTACATTGTCACCGCGTGTCAGCGTTGCCGAATCCGCGATCCGGGCAATACCGAAATCGGAAACCTTCACATGTCCGTCCGAATGCACAAGAATATTCTGCGGCTTAATGTCACGGTGAATGATCCCGTTCCTGTGCGCGTGTTCAAGCGCGCTGAGGATGCGGATCGTGATCTGGCAGGCCAGGGGCGCGCTCAGTCTTCCGCGTTCGCGGATCACTTCCTTCAGCGTCTTCCCCTGCACATACTCCATCACAAGGTAACGGTTCTCACCGTCCATACCCACATCAAGCAGGTTAACGATGTTATGATGCGTCATCTTGCTCGCCGCTTCGGCTTCACGCTGAAAGCGGCTGACAAATTCGGCGTCCCTGTTGTACTCGGGGCGCAGAACTTTCACTGCGACATTGTGACCTGTACGCATATCGAGTGCTTTGTACACAATCGCCATGCCGCCGATACCGATCTGTTCCGTCAGCCGGTAACGTTCCGCAAGGATCTTGTCCATCAGCAGTCCGCCCCCTCATCCGTGAAGATCGCGAGAGATATATTGTCTCTTCCGCCGTTCTCCAGTGCGGCATCCAGCAGCATATCCGCGGCTTTATCCGCATCCGGTTCGGAAAGCATGCGCATGATTTCGCTGTCCGGAACCAGGCCGTGCAGTCCGTCCGAGCACAGCAGATAACGGTCGCCTTTCATCCGTTCAACTTCGAAAATGTCCGTTTCAATATCGGTTTCAGTTCCGACAGCACGGGTAATATAGTTGCGCATAGGATGGCAGGCCGCCTGCTCGCGTGTCAGCATTCCTTTTCTGACCATCTCGGCGACAAGTGAATGATCCTCTGTCAACTGGCGTAATTCACCGTTTCTCAGCAGATATGCCCGGCTGTCTCCGGCGTGGGCGATAATCATATGCCGTTCCGTTTTCCACATCACGGTAAGCGTTGTTCCCATACCTTCCAGTGACGGGTCCTCTTTCTGACGCAGAAAAAGCTCCTGATTCACATTCCGGATCGCGTTCAGCAGATTTTCCTTTGTCGCTTCCCTGCCTTCAAGCTCCCGCAGCAGACCGTCACGCGCGCCTGCCGAAGCGATTTCTCCGCCGTTATGTCCGCCCATTCCGTCAGCGATGCCCAGCAAACCGTTCGCGTTGATAACAGCGTCCTGGTTGCTCGTGCGCAGCCGCCCGACATCCGTTCTCGTTACGGCATGATCCACCGGTGACGCTTTTGCCTGGCCGTTCGTCTGTTCCGGAATTGTCTTCCAGTTTTTCAGCCTTTTCGCGACATTGTCCTTCACATGGATCTTACTCATCCGCGGTCTCCTTCCGTTTAAGGATGGTTTTTCTGCGCAGCTGTCCGCACGCGCCTTCGATATCGTCGCCCATCTCGCGCCGCCTGGTCACTGAAATGTGCCGTGCTTCAAGCATTTCGGTAAAGCGCTTTACATCCGTTTCCGAAACGCCTTTCAGCCCGCGTTCCTTCACTTCGTTCAGCGGAATCAGATTGACATGGCACTGCATTCCGCGCAGGCGTTTTGCCAGTTCCTCCGCGTGTACCGCGTCACAATTCAGGTCCTTTACAAGCGCGTACTCGAATATCACCCTGCGTCCGGTTTTGGTGATATAGTTGCGGCACGCGTCCAGAATCTCATCAATCGTGTATACCTTCGCCACCGGCATGGTTTTGCGCCTGATCTCATCATTCGGCGCGTGAAGCGACACGCTCAGCGTCACCGGCAGGTTTTCATCCGCCAGCGCGTACATTTTCGGCACAATGCCGCAGGTGCTCAGGCTCACGTTTCTCAGTGACAAATGAATACCGTTTTCCTCGCGCAGCAGCCGCAGGAATTTCATCACCTGATCGTAATTGTCCAGCGGTTCACCGCTGCCCATCAGCACAACATGGCTGATCTTCTTGTCTTCCGGCTGCAGATAACGGTTCGCGCAGAGAATCTCGCCGAGCATTTCGCCCGCTGTCAGGTTTCTGATGCATCCCTCAAGCGTACTGGCACAGAATGTGCACCCCATCCGGCAACCGACCTGGGTCGAAATGCACAGGGTACATCCGTACTTATACCGCATCAGTACGCCTTCAACGCAGTTACCGTCCCGTAGCGCGAAAAGGAATTTCACTGTCCCGTCAAGCGCGCTGACCCGTTCGGTCATGATTTTCACCGTGCGTACCGCCGCCCTCTGCAGAAGCGTTTCCCGCACGGATGCCGGCAGATTGGTCATTTCGGGAATATCAGCGCCTTTATGTATCCATGAAAAAATCTGTTTTGCCCGGAACTCCGGCCATCCCTGTTCTTTCACATAAGCCGCCAGTTCTTCGGGCGTCATACCTGTCAGTTCGGTTTTTTCGGTTTCCGTCATGCTTTCCGCTCCATCCTGCAGATATAGAAACCTTCCACACCGTCACGGTACGGCAGCAGCTGCAAGCCGGTCGCCGCGTAACGGCGGTACTTTTCGGGAATCGTGTCCGGAAGCGGAACAATCCGGAATTCCGGGTGACGTTTGAGGAATGCGTCAATCTGGTGCTCGTTTTCATCTTTCAGCACCGAACATGTTGAATATACCAGTGTTCCGCCCACGCTCACATAGTTACACACAACATCCAGCAGCTGAGATTGCAGCGCGGCCAGTTTATTCACGCTTTCCCGGGTCACATGCAGCTTGATGTCAGGTTTCTCGGCAATCACACCGAGTCCGGAGCACGGCGCGTCCAGCAGCACCGCGTCCATGGTCCCGTCCATATCCTCACGGTGTATCAGCGCGTCACGCGTCATCGGGCGTACATTTTCAAGGCCGAGCCTTTTGACCTGCGCTTCCGTCAGAGCGGTACGGTGTTCATGCACATCCCATGCCTGCACCCGGCCGGTTCCGCCCATCAGCTCCGCGATAAAGCAGCTTTTTCCTCCGGGTGCGGCACAGCAGTCAAGCACTTTCATGCCGCGTTTCGGCGCGAGTGCAAGGCAGGCCATCATACTGCTCTCGCTCTGGATGGAATAGCGTCCGGCCAGGAAATCAGCGTCTCTGGCGATATCGGCCATTCCGCGGATTCTCCATGAGCCCGGAATCATTCCGTTGCCGTGCTCCCATACTTTACCGGCAAGCAGGCTTTCCATATCGGTTTCGTTCACCAGGTTCGGCCGTATGGTGATATGATCCTCCCGGTCCTTACCCGCCATCAGTTTTTCCGCGTTTTCACCGTAGTCATTAATCAGCTGCTCCGCAAGCCATTCCGGAACAGAGTATTTCACGGAAGCCGCGCGAAGAGGCTCGCTTTCAGGATCAGGCATGGTCAGCGCGTTTTCATCTTTCCTGCGTACAAGGTTCCGCAGAATACCGTTGCACACGCCTTTCAGGCCTTCCATGCCGAGTTCCGCGCACAGTGCCACGCATGTATTCGTTGCCGCGCTCTCGGGTATTCTGTCCTCAAGCAGGATCTGGCAGGCGCCCAGGCGCAGAATATTGCGGAGTTTGATATCCGTATCGGGTTTGGCCATCACCTGACTGAGGCAGTGATCCAGATAAATCAGGTTATCCAGCGTATCATACACAAGCCTCGATACAAGCCGCCGGTCCACAACACTCAGTCCGCAGTTTGTCAGCTTTGTCGAAAGTGTAAGGGAAGCGTACGCGCCGTTCTCCGTCACCGCGCGTATCACACTCAGCGCCATACGGCGTGTTTCAATACCTTCAACCGGAGCGTCAGCCCCGCGTCGGCTCATTACCGGCCTCACGGCGGCGGGACGGCCGTAGGGCATACGCCTGCCCGCGGTGTTACCGCTTTGTCCGTAGCTTTGCGGTTTACCCGCGTTTCCGCCGTTCCGGCTGAATGACGGTTTTCTTTCACCGTTTCCGCCGAAATGCCCGCCCGCTGTATTGCCGCGGTTCCCCGCTTTTGCCGTATTGCCCGCGCCGCGCCCGAAATTACCGTTGTTCTTCGGTTTCCCGCTTGTCTGTCTGTTGTCACTCATATTCCAGGTTCCGTCCCTTACCAATTCATTATGCTGCTTCCGGTTTCAACCGTGTGTCCGCGAAGCCAGTCAGCCGCTTTCATCTGTTTTCCGCCGGGCGCCTGCAGTTCCATAATTTCCACCGCACCGGTGCCGCAGGCGATTTTCAGGCCTGTTTTTGGATCTGCTTCAAGTACTGTACCGGGCACGCCGCTGCCCTGTGCGCGTTTCGCGCGCAGAAGCTTCAGCCGGCCGTCACCGTACGGTACGGACGCGCACGGCCACGGATTCAGGCCGTTAATCCTGCCGCGTACGAGGTCGGCATCCTGTGCCCAGTCAATAACGCTCATTTCTTTACTGAGCATGGGATCATAGGTCATCTCCGCCTCACATTGCGGTATTCTGACCAGTGTTCCGTTCTCAGCGGCGCGAACCGTCTGCAGCAGCAGCCCGGCGCCGATCCTGCTGAGGCGTGCGGTCAGCTCACCGCATGTTTCGGTCTCACCGATTTCGGTTTCCGCCTTCATCAGCATATCGCCGGTATCAATTCCGACATCCATAAACATCGTTGTGACACCCGTGATTCTGCCGCCCTGCATAATGGCGTGCGCGACAGGCGCGCTGCCGCGGTTCTTCGGCAGCAGGCTCGCGTGTACATTGATGTTGCCCAGACGCGGTATCTCCAGCAGTTCTTTGCTCAGAATCTGTCCGAACGCGGCCGTTACGCACAAATCGGGAGCCAGTTCGCGCAGGGTACCGACGCTCTCCTTCCGGATCCGCTCCGGCTGAAAAACAGGAATACCTCTGGCAATCGCCGCTGTCTTCACAGGTGAAGGGGTCAGTTTATTGCCGCGTCCCTTCGGTCTGTCAGGCTGCGTAAAAACACCCGCGACATCATACCCGTTGTCGCACAGGATTTCCAGAACCGGAACCGCGAACTCCGGCGTACCCATAAACACAATTCTCATTTACTGATCATCCTCCGGAATGTGTCCTTCGATTTCCTCCGGCGTCAGTTCACGGTCCATCACGTCCAGATATACAACGCCGTCCAGATGATCCAGTTCATGGCAGATCGCGCGCGCCTCAAAGCCCTCGGCGTCATATTCAAACCACTCACCGTGTCTGTCCTGCGCGCGCACCGTTACCGCCATGGGCCGCGTCACAACAGCCTGCCGGCCGGGAACGCTGAGGCAGCCCTCCCGTCCGCACTGGCTTCCTTCACGCTTAATGATTTCGGGGTTGACCAGTTCCAGCAGCTCGTCCTGATCCTCCGAAACATCCACCACGGCAACCCGGCGCAGGATTCCGACCTGCGGTGCCGCGAGACCGACACCCTCCGCACGGTACATGGTATCCGCGAGATCCTTGAGCAGCAGATGCAGTCTGAAATCAAATTTCTCCTGAGGTTTGCAAATCTTACGCAGCGCCTCGTCCCCAAGCTTGACAATCTTTCTTGTTGCCATTGTGCTATCCTCTTTCCGTTATATCATCGTAGTCGGGTTATATTCGTAGTAAACCTCCGCGCCTTCCCTTTCCTCTCTGGCAAGCTCCGACAGCCGGGCGCACAGCTTCTCGGTTTCCGGATGAACCAGCAGTTTCAGCAACACCTGCGTCCTTTCTTTTCCGCGAAGCAGATGAATCGGCGCGCGGTCCGTGTTCAGCAGCAGCACGCGTTTTTTCCATTCCGGGTTCCCGTCCGTCATCTTCCTGACACTCTCATACAGTTCGTTCGCGGTCCGTTCAGCCTGATCCGCGGATCCGGATTCAACCAGGAGCCTGACCATCACCGTAAACGGCGGATACAGGCTGTTTCTCCGCCGCTGGAACTCAGTTTCGAAAAAGGACCGGTAATCCTGCGCCGCGGCCTGTGAAATCACGGGATCATCCGGCTTATAGGTCTGGATAATCACCCGTCCGGGTACACTGCCCCGTCCGGCGCGCCCGGCAACCTGCGTCAGCAGCTGAAATGTTCTTTCCCGGCTTCTGAAATCCGGCAGGTTCAGCGTCATATCGGCCGAAACGACGCCCACAAGCGTGACCTTCGGAAAATCCAGTCCCTTCGCGATCATTTGCGTACCGATCAGTACGCGTGTCCGTCCGGACCGGAAATCATCCAGAATCCGGCTGTGTCCGTCCTTGCCCGAGGTCGTGTCTATATCCATCCGCGAAATCGCGATATCCGGCAGCAGTCTGCTTACCTCATCTTCAACCTTCTGCGTTCCCGCGCCGAAATACCGGATGTAACTGCTCCCGCATTTCGGACATACGGACGGCGGCGCGCACTCCTGCCCGCAATAATGACATACCAGTTTATTATCCGTGCCGCCTACATGGTATGTCATGGATACATCGCAATTACCGCAGCGGACCACATAACCGCAGCTCCGGCAGCTGACAAATGAATTGTAGCCTCTGCGGTTCATCAGCAGCATCGCCTGCTCACCGCGTGAGATACATTCCTTCAGTGCCTGTCTGAGTGCTCCTGACAGCACCGTCCTGTTGCCGTTCTCCAATTCCTTGCGCATATCCACGGTTTCGACCTGCGGAAGAGGCCGGTCATGCACTCTGTTCGGCATCTCAAGCAGCATCATATCGCCGCGCCTTGCCCGCGCGAAGGACAGGATGCTCGGGGTCGCGCTGGCAAGAATCAGCGTCGCACCCTCGCGTGTGCACCTGCTGAGCGCGACATCGCGCGCGTCATAGCGCGGATGATGATCGTTCATGTACGTCGTTTCATGTTCCTCGTCAATCACGATCAGCCCCAGCCTGTCCAGCGGCGCGAACACGGCACTCCGCGCGCCGATAACAAGCTGCGCTTCTCCGCGCCGTATCCTGCGCCATTCATCGTATCTTTCCCCCGGTGACAGGCGTGAATGCAGAACTGCCGCCGCGGATCCGAACCGTGTTCTGAACCAGTCCACCATCTGGGGTGTCAACGCGATTTCCGGCACAAGAATGATCGCGGTTTTTCCGAGATCAAGCACCTGACGCACCGCGGCCATGAACACCTCGGTCTTTCCGCTTCCCGTTACGCCATGCAACAGAAACCGGCCCGGTTTTCCGCGCAGCGCCGGCAGTATCTCACTCAGTGCTTCCTTCTGGCCGGGCGTCAGTTCCGGCGGTTTCTCATCCGCCGAATGAAACAGATTGCACGGCGTCCGGAGTGACTCACGTTTTTCAAGCAGTATCAGACCGTCTTCCGCCAGTTTCTTCAGCGGAACTGACGGGTCCTTTACCTGAACGCCGAGATCGCGCACCGCGTGGTCTGCCCCGTCCGCGAGTATTTCCAGCAGCATGCGCCGTTTCGGTGACCGTTTTTCGGCGGCCGCGGCTTTCATTGCTTCATCCGCGGTCACCCTGAGCCGCGCGACATCGATTGTTCTGGAACGGATCCGTCCGCCCCGCATTTCAGCGGGCAGCATCAGCCGCAGTGTTTCCGCCTGCGGGCAATGATTCTGCTCCGCCATTTCCGCCGCCAGTTCAAGCAGCTGCGGCAGTATCGCGGGATAATCCTCAAGTGTCCTGATCACGCTTTTCAGTTTGTCTTCCGGTATATCAGCCGTTTCACTGAGGCCGAGCACAATGCCCTCCGTTTCGCGTTTTCCGAAAGGAACCAGCACGCGTGATCCCGGCTGCAGGCTCATCCCTTCCGGAATCATATAGGTATAGGTGTGCGCCACATTCTCATGCACGATATCCACTATCACCCGGCAGAACACGGCGGCACCTCCTTTTGCGCACAGCATACCATCTTTATTATATCTGTTTCATGTTGCTTATTCAAGTCACGAAACCGCGATATGCCTGCATCCGGCAAAATCTTTACCGTTCGTTTTTTCCCCGCCGCGGAAGGTACAGCCGTCAAAAAAGCGTGTCCTTCATCAGGACACGCCGGGATTGAATTATCTTGTTTTTCTGTTCAGTATCTCGCTCATGATCAGCCCGTTCACGATATCCTCCGGTTCAAACACCGTGTCATCATCGTCAGTTTCGTCAAGTTTGAACGTTTCAGCAGGCATTATGTGTTCATCCGGATAGAGGCTGTTTCCTTCTCCGGGCGTTTCATTCCCACCTGTATCAAACTGCGGATTCTGCACGGATATTTGCTCGCCGTGCCGGATTCTTACCGCCGCGGGGGGCGATTCCGGCTGTACCGGCGCAACCGTTTCGGTCGGTGTCGGATACGGAACTTTACCGGCTTCCTTTTTCTTTTTGGCCCGGTTTTTCACGTTTTGGGAGGATATGATCACGGCGATCACGATGACAACGAAAGCAATCACTCCGTCATTCATGCCGTTTCCTCCGGTTCTTACTTCTTTTCACGCTCGGTCGTCTGGCGGGGAGCACCGGCTTTGGCAATGGATTCACGCATTTCGGTATCAGCCTGCGTGTTTTTCAGATTGTAGTAATCCATCACACTCATGCGGCCTTCACGCAGCGCGGTCGCCATGGCTTTCGGAACTTCGGCTTCGGCTTCAACAACCTTGGCACGCATTTCCTGTACGGATGCCTTCATTTCCTGTTCATGCGCCACAGCCATAGCGCGGCGTTCCTCAGCCTTGGCCTGCGCGATGCGGCGGTCCGCCTCAGCCTGATCCATCTGCAGCTGCGCGCCTACGTTACGGCCGACGTCAACATCCGCGATGTCGATGGACAGAATCTCATAGGCGGTACCGGCATCCAGACCTTTGCTCAGCACGGTACGGCTGATAAGGTCAGGGTTCTCCAGAACTTCCTTATGTGTTTCAGCGGAACCGACGGTTGTAACAATACCTTCACCTACACGGGCAATCACGGTTTCCTCTCCGGCACCGCCGACCAGGCGTTCAATATTGGTACGCACGGTCACACGGGCTTTCGCGCGCAGTTCGATACCGTCCTTCGCGATCGCGGCAACCACAGGCGTCTCGATTACTTTCGGGGTAACGCTCATCTGAACGGCCTGGAACACATCGCGTCCCGCGAGGTCAATCGCGCAGGCCTTTTCAAATGCCATCGTGATATTCGCGCGCTGCGCGGCGATCAGGGCATTGATAACCTTATCCACATTACCGCCGGCAAGATAGTGCGTTTCCAGCTGACTGATTGTCAGCTCAAGACCTGCCTTATTGGCTTTGATCAGCGGATACACAAGCCTCTGCGGCTGAATCCGGCGAATACGCATACCGATCAGCGTGCCGATGGAAATATGCACGCCGCTGGCCAGTGAAGAGATCCACAGACCCATCGGCACAAAATGGAAGAATACAGCCAGGAACACGATCACAATCACAATGATGACCGGAATCAATACATAATCCATGTTCATATCTCCTTTATGATTTATTCACATTCATATTTCATACGGGGTTTACTGTGATTTTACCGTTTTGGGTTGATATCACACGCACTTTTTGCCCTTTCGCGGCTAGCCCGTCCAGGCATGTCACTTCCATCCTCACGCCGTCAAACTCTGCCGTTCCGGCCGGGCGAAGCGCGGAAACCGCGATACCTTCACGTCCCATAAAAACACTGATATCGCTGTCTTCCTCATCGGCGTTTTCCACGTCATTCAGAACAAAATGCTTGTTCAGTTTCCCTTTTGTCGCACTGCGGAGCGACACGGAAATCGCGATAGCGATCAGAACCAGCGCCGCAAGGGTAACGATCAGCGCGGCGACCGCGCCGTGGCTGTACCATGCTACGGCAATCGCGGCGATTTCAAGCAGGATACCGATAGTCCCCGGAACACCGAATCCCGGCATAAACGCTTCCATCACAAGCATAGCGACGCCGCCGATAAAGCAGATAATCAGCAGGATATTATTGGCAATAAAATCCATACGGTCCCCTCCTTTCCGGCTGTACTATACCATATTCGGGAATGCTTGTCTTCTGTTTTGACTGAAATATGCGTTTTTGTGTCTCAAATGACAAAACAGCAGCCGGCATTTCTTTCCGGCTGCTGTCTGTGCTGTTTACTTCTTTACCGTAATCACGACATGGCGGTTCGGTTCATCGCCTTCGGAATGGGTATCCACGCGGTCATTCTGCTGCAGAGCGCTGTGAATGATCCGGCGTTCATAGGGATTCATCGGTTCAAGGCTTACTTTGCGTCCGGTCTTCAGCGCGCGGTTCGCGTACCTGTTGGCCAGGCGGATCAGGGTATCCTCGCGCTTCGCGCGGTAGTTCTCCGTATCCAGGGAAACACGGGTATAGCCTTCATGGCCCTTATTGACTTTCAGGCTCGTCAGATACTGAAGCGCGTCAAGCGTCTCGCCGCGGCGGCCGATCAGAATGCCCAGCGTATCACCGTTCATCTTTCCGTACACATTTCCGTCGGCATCGGTTCCCATTTCGATGGTCACTTCAACACCCATCAGCTTCGTTACTTCCTGCAGGAAGGTCTTTGCCACGCCGGCCGCCGACACGGGATCAAGCTGATCATCCGGAATCATTGTGACTTCGGGTTTTTCGGGCATTTTCACTTCGGGAGCGTTTTCAGCCTGTTCATGATCGGCTGCTTTGACTTCGTTTTTCTGCGCGTTATCCTTTTTCTGTTCCGGTTTCTTTACCGCGGGCTTCTTTTCCTGAACAGTTTTCTTTTCCTGCGGCTTTTTCTCCTGTACGGGTTTCTTCTCCTCGGCGGGCTTTCTCTCCTGCGCGGGCTGTTTTTCCGCGCGTGTTTTCTTTTCCGGAGCAGCTTTCTTTTCGCTCAGCAGATCATCCAGCAGATTGTCCTCATCTTCCTTTACGGTCAGCCGTACGCGGGCAGGCCGTGATCCGAAAAGGCCGAACAGTCCTTTACTTCCCTCTTCAAGCACAAGCACGTCCACATCGCTGATCGCGACACCGAGCTCCTTCAGTCCCGCTTCAATCGCTTCATCTGTTGTCTTTGCAACAGCTTCATATGTTCTCATTTTACAGTTCCCTCCGCGGCCACCGTTCCGGCCTTCTGTTCTTTTGTGTCAAGCACTTTGTTGATAATGTATGTCTGCACCATGCTCACAAGGTTTCCGGCCACCCAGTAAAGAGCGAAAGCGGAGCTGTAGCCGAAGCAGATAATCAGTGAGAAAATCGGGAAGAACCAGGTCATGAACTTACCGGAACCGGCAGCACCGTTCTGCTGCTGCGGTTGCTGCGGCTGATTGCCGTTCATGATCTTCGTCATCGTGATCTGCGTCACGGCGGACAGGATCGGCAGGAGCATCAGACCGTTGAAGTTGTTCATCACAGTCAGTTTGGTGATCAGCAGATTGAACGTCCACCGGGCGGAACCCGCGATTCCGTCAACATAGGCGGGATTCACTTCAGCCATAGCTTTCTGGATCGCTTCTATGGCAGCCTGCAGATTGGCGTTGCTGAAGCTGTCGGCCGTAAGCTCAAGACCGACGTTCTGAAGCAGCGCGGGTACATCGGTCGTGGTAATCATATGGCTTCCGATCGGCTGCCCGTTATACCATTTCAGCCACAGGTCGCCGGTAATCTGTTTCAGTGAGCCCAGATCCGGATAGGCCGGGGAAAACAGGCTGTCCGGCATCCACAGGTTCTTGATCCAGAGGAAAGGCTCCATGGTCGGGGTTTTTCCTTCAAGGATCTCGGTAACCTGTCCGAGCAGCATGCCGTTGGATACCATTCTCATCGCGGTAAACACGGCAATCAGGATGGGCCAGGTCAGCAGCAGCGGCAGGCAGCTGGACAGCGGATTGATGTGCTCTTTCTTATAAAGTTCGCTCATCTTCCGGTTCAGCTTTTCCTTGTCATTGGCGTACTTGGCCTGCAGTCTCTGGAGTTCGGGCTGGATTTTCGTGGTCTTGCGCATGCTCACGCGGCTCTTGATGTCAAAAGGCGTCAGCACAAGGCGCACCAGAATGGTGAAAACCACCATGGACCATCCGTAGTTTCCGATCCATCCGTTGATCCACTGCAGAATACCGTAAAGGAACTCATTCATTTGGGTCTATTCCCTCCTCAGTGTAGTGTTCGGATCCTCCGGAACGGGATCATATCCGCCTTTGCTGAACGGATTACAGCGCAACACGCGCCACGCGGCCATCCGGCCGCCTTTCCACGCGCCGTACCGTTCAATTGCCTTCATGGCATACTCGGAGCATGTCGGAATATACCGGCAGGTCGGATGTTTTTTCCGTCCGCTCAGTTCGCGGCGGTAAAAGCGAATCAGCCAAAGAAGAAAACGTTTCATCTGGCGCGATACCCTTCCCTGAACGCGTCCTGCTTTTTCAGCAGATACGCGGTGTCCCTCTGCAGGCTCTGAAAGGTGGCCTTCGCGGCTGACGGTCTGGCTACAATAACGTACAATCCGGTTTTCACGTCCCCTATATAGGGCCGGAAGCATTCGCGCAGGCGGCGCTTGACCTTATTGCGGGTTACGGCGTTGCCTACTTTCTTGCTGACGGAAAAACCGATCTGCAGCTCTCTTCCTTTTGCAACGAGCATGACCAGATCGCGGCAGGCGACAGAATGTCCCTTTCGGTAAACATACTGAAACGCTCTGTTTTTTTTCAGCCGGTAACGTTTCTCCATATCGATCCCTTCACTTTACCGTTCCGTGGTTCCTTTATGCAGGAAAAGCCCGCCCAGAATTACGGGCGGGCTGTATCCACATCAGATCCGCTGTCTGCGGTTATCACACCGTCAGTTCCTTGCGGCCGCGGCGACGACGGGCAGCCAATACACGGCGGCCGTTCTTGGTGGCCATACGGGCACGGAAACCATGGACCTTGCTGCGCTGACGCTTCTTGGGCTGATAAGTACGGAACATGTTCAACACTCCTCACAGTGATTTCTTCAACCGGAGACATGCTCCGGATCGCTACAAAACAGCCTTTACAGTATACTTGTCCATTCGCGTATTGTCAAGAAAAAAAGTAGTATCCGCGGATCATATTTTTCTTGTCATCCGGTGATCGTTATGCTATACTACCTGTACTACAAAGGATACGGGAGGGTTTATCTGTGAAAAAGTTCTTTAAGGAGTTCAAAGATTTCATTACCCGCGGCAACGTTCTGGACATGGCAGTCGGCATCATCGTCGGCGGCGCGTTCACTGCCATCGTGACCAGCCTGACTGAAAACTTCCTTCAGCCCCTGCTGAACGTGATCTTTGGCGGTGACAATTCCGCCTGGACCATCGGCGGCGCTGTCGCCGCTTTCCTGACCGCGATTGTGACCTTCATCATCACCGCTTTCGTTCTGTTCTGCATCATCAAGGGTGTGAACAAGATCAACGACATGAAGAAAAAGCCCGAAGAAGCTCCCGCTGCCCCCACCACCAAGGTTTGCCCCTACTGCCTCAGCGAGATTCCGATCGGCGCGAAGAAGTGCGCGCACTGCGCCAGCGATCTGGATAAATAATCCGTATATACTGTTTGGTAACGGCTGCCTTGCTTACAGGGCAGCCGTTTTCAGATGAAAGAGGTCCGCATGCATATACTTGAAATCACGGACGGTGTCACCGTTTCCCGCGTTCCTTTTGAAGGACAGCCGATGCTCGACCGGCTGCTTTCCGGCACGCGTTTCCTGCCGGAGCATCCGTGCGGCGGCAGAGGAATCTGCGGAAAATGCGCTGTGGATATCAGCGGCAATGTTTCCGGACCGGTCGCGCGCGAAAAAGAGCTCGGTGTCAGGCTCTCCTGCTGTGTCCGTCTGCTCGGGAACGCGGTACTGAAGGTGAAATCCCTGCCGGAGATGGTGATTGAAGGTGCCGGCTGTACAGCCGGCATGCCGGATGAAAGCCGTACCGTCACGGCCGCGGTTGATATCGGCACAACAACAATCGTCATGCGTATTCTGGACAGTGTTACGGGCGAAGTTCTTTTTTCGGACGGATGCCGCAATCCGCAGCGCGATATCGCGGCTGATGTCATCGGCAGAATCTCAGCCGCGTCGCAAGGGCGTTCGGCGGAGCTTCGCGCGCTTGTCGAAAACGCGATCACCGGTCTCGCCGGCAAATCCGGATACCGTGAGAAAATCATCCGGTATGTTATTACCGGCAACACAACCATGCTTTACCTGTTAACAGGTCTTTCTCCGGCCGCTCTCGGTGTCGCGCCGTTCCGCGCCGGCTGTCTTTTCGGTGCTGAATCTGTGTTTGACGGCCGCCCGGCATACCTTCCGCGCTGCATACACGCGTTTGCCGGTGCCGACCTGACCTGCGCGATGCTGGCCGTTGATCTCTGCAGGAAAGACTTCCCCGCGCTCCTGTGCGATATCGGCACCAACGGTGAGCTTGCACTGTATGACGGCAATCATCTGTATGTAACCTCCGTTGCCGCCGGCCCCGCGTTTGAGGGCGTCGGTATCCGCTGCGGGTGTGCCGGCGTCACTGGTGCCATATCGGAAGTGTACCGTGAGCATGATCACGCGGCCTTCCGTACCGTAGGCGGCGCGCCCGCTGTGGGCTTATGCGGTTCCGGTGTCATCGACGCGGCCGCTTATGCCCTTAATTCCGGTCTGGCGGATGAAACCGGCGCGATGGAGGAGCCGCTCGTCCTGTCCGGTCCGGTCGCGTTCTATCCGGAGGATCTTCGCGCCGTACAGACGGCGAAAGCGGCCGTTGCCGCCGGCATCGCCAGGCTGCTGAAAACAGCCGGGCTTAAGGAAACGGATATAAAGCGGTTTGTTGTCTGCGGCGGTTTCGGGGCGGCCATGAATCCCGCTTCCGCGGTCCGTATCGGTCTTTTCCCCGCCTGTTTCCTGCCTGTTGCCGAATATGCCGGAAACGCCGCGCTGGCAGGCGCCTGCCGGTTGCTGACCGATCCTGACGCGGCAGAGGCATGCGAAAAGCTGACGGATATGGCCCGCCATGTTGATCTCGGAGGAGATTCCGAGTTCAATAACCTTTTTATCGATCATATGATCTTCCCTGAATAATACCCGTTTACACAGCAAAAAGCACCGCTTTCGCGGTGCTTTTTGCTGTGCTCATATCAGCCGATGTGATCCTTGCCGCCCATGTACATGCGCAGCGCTTCCGGAATCGCCACGGTACCGTCGGCCTTCAGGTTGTTCTCAAGGAACGCGATCAGCATACGGGGCGGAGCCACACATGTGTTGTTCAGTGTATGCGCGAAATACTTTTTGCCGTCCTCGCCCTTCACGCGGATCTGCAGCCTTCTCGCCTGCGCGTCACCGAGGTTGGAGCAGGAACCGACTTCAAAATACTTCTTCTGGCGGGGAGACCACGCTTCCACATCCAGGCTCTTCACTTTCAGGTCCGCCAGGTCACCGGAGCAGCACTCCAGCGTACGTACCGGTATATCCAGCGTACGGAAGAAATCAACCGTGTTCTGCCACAGCTTGTCAAACCACATGGGAGAATCCTCCGGCTTGCAGACAACGATCATTTCCTGCTTGTCAAACTGATGAATACGGTATACGCCGCGTTCCTCAATGCCGTGCGCGCCCACTTCCTTGCGGAAGCAGGGGCTGAAGCTGGTCATCGTGCGGGGCAGCGTATTCTCATCCAGTATCGTGTCAATGAATTTGCCGATCATGCTGTGCTCGGAGGTACCGATCAGGTACAGATCCTCGCCTTCGATCTTGTACATCATGTTTTCCATTTCGGCAAAGCTCATAACGCCTGTTACAACATCACCGTGGATCATGAACGGCGGCACGCAGTATGTAAAGCCGCGGTCGATCATGAAATCACGCGCGTAGCTCAGAATCGCGCTGTGCAGGCGCGCGATATCGCCCATCAGATAGTAGAAGCCGTTGCCGCTGGTTTTGCGTGCCGCGTCCAGATCAATGCCGTTCAGCTTCTCCATGATATCCACATGGTACGGAATCTCGTAATCGGGCACAACAGGCTCGCCGAATTTTTCAATCTCTACGTTCTCGCTGTCATCCTTGCCGATCGGTACGCTTTCATCAATGATATTCGGTATGACCAGCATACGCTTGCGGATTTCCGCTTCCAGTTCTTCACGTTTCGCGTCCAGCACGGCCTGCTGATCGGCATCAGCCTTCACCTCGGCGCTGTTCGCGTCGATCTGTTTCTGAATCTCAGCCTTTTCTTCCTCCGTCGCGGCCTTTTTCAGTTTTCCGTACAGCGCGCCGTTGGCCTTGGAAAGGGCATTGCGCCTGGCTTTCAGCTCGTCACTTGTTTTTATGGTGTCACGGTACTCCTTATCAAAACGGATCACTTCGTCCACCATGGGCAGTTTCTGATCCTGAAACTTCTTGCGGATATTTTCTTTAACAAGTTCCGGGTTATTGCGGACCAGATTGATATCAAGCATTTCCGGTTCCTCCTCTGTAATGTCTGATGATGTATCAGTTTTACACCATCCGGCAGAATGTTGCAATACTTTTTTACTTCAGCGCGGCCTTCAGCTGTTCCGTCATATCCTCACGTTCCCATGTGAAATCGGGATCATTCCGGCCGAAGTGACCGTATGCCGCCGTTTTCCGGTAGATGGGTTTACGCAGATTCAGTCTGTTGATAATCGCGCCCGGCCGCATATCGAATACCTTACCGATCGCCTCGGTCAGTTTGTCATCCGGCACGGTACCGGTACCTTTCGTATCCACCAGCAGGCTGACAGGTTCCGCGACACCGATCGCGTACGCGATCTGAATCTCACAGCGTTTTGCGAGGCCGGCGGCAACAACATTCTTTGCTGCGTGACGCGCCGCGTACGCCGCGCTGCGGTCAACCTTGGTCGGGTCCTTGCCGGAGAACGCGCCGCCGCCGTGAGGGGCATATCCGCCGTAGGTATCCACAATAATCTTTCTTCCCGTCAGCCCCGTATCACCCGCGGGACCGCCGATCACAAAGCGCCCTGTCGGGTTGATCAGGAAACGTGTTTCCTCACTGATCAGCTCAGCGGGGATCACGGGAGTGATCACCTGATCGATCATATCCTTCCTGATCTGTTCCTGCGTCACATCAGGATTGTGCTGTGTGGAAATAACAACGGTGTCCACGGCAACAGGTATATCATCCTCATATACCACAGTAACCTGTGCCTTTCCGTCCGGTCTCAGATACTTCAGCGTTCCGTCTTTCCTGACCTGCGCGAGGCGCTGTGTCAGCCTGTGCGCCAGAGCGATCGCCATCGGCATGCGCTCAGGTGTTTCGTCGCAGGCGTATCCGAACATCATCCCCTGGTCCCCGGCGCCGGTTTCGGCTTCCGCGTCTTCATCCCTTGTTTCCAGCGCGTTATCAACGCCCTGCGCGATATCCGGGCTCTGCGCGTGAATCGCGGTGGTCACGGCACAGGTGTTTCCGTCAAAGCACACATCGGATGAAGTATATCCGGTTTCATTCACCACATCGCGTACAACGGACGGAATATCAACACGCGCCGTTGTGGTGATCTCGCCCATTACCGTTACAATGCCGGTTGTGGCAAATGTTTCGCACGCGACGCGTGACATGGGATCCTGCTCCAGTATGGCGTCCAGGATCGCGTCGCTGATCCGGTCACAAAGCTTGTCGGGATGTCCTTCCGTAACGGACTCTGAGGTAAACAGTCTGCGCATAGTACTCTCCTTCTCATTTCTGCCTGTGTCTGCACATTTGCATGAAAAAACCCGCCTGCTGCACACAGAACAGGCGGGTGCGATCTTGTTTCCGATCGTCCTTATCTGCCAGCGTTCCTCTCAGGGGTGTGCCGCGCTGTGGGATTTGGCACCTTGCCTTCCGGCCGGTTGCCGTGGTGTCATCGGGCCCTTCCCTCAACCACTCGTGATAAGGTATTCAGTTGACCGGGAGACATCGTACACGAGAAGACGGAAAATGTCAAGCACAAAAAAACGGACGCCGCGCGTCCGTTTCGGAATTCCGGTTATTACTTGATAAGGTCGCCCATGGTTCCGTTTCCGGCACAGGCAGCGTTGCTCTCGTCCGTATCAATATGCATCGCCAGAGCGAAATTGTCATTTACGCGGACAACAACATCATCAAAGGTCAGGGAGCGGCCGTTGGTATTCAGCTTCACGCTGACCACGTCCTTGTCCTTCACATCATATTCAGCCGCGTCGGCGGGTGTCATATGGATGTGACGTTTCGCGGCGATCACGCCTTCTTCCACGGTCACTTCACCCTTCGGGCCCACGAGCTTGCAGGCGCCGGAGCCGGCGATATCACCGGATTCACGTACGGGGGCGGTCACGCCGATGGTACGCGCGTCCGTCAGGCTCAGCTCGATCTGGGTCGCCTTGCGGATGGGTCCGAGAATGCTTACGTTGCTGAGGGTCTTCTTGGGGCCGACAACGTCAACGCGTTCTTCACTGGCAAACTGGCCGGGCTGGCTCAGCCACTTCTTCACATGCAGTTCGTATCCTTCACCGAACAGGGTTTCGAGATCCTGCTGGGTAACATGAACATGACGGGCACTTGTTTCAACGATGAACTGTTTCATGGCTATTCGTCCTCTCTTCGTCATTGGATTGGTTCCGCGGTTATTATATCACAAGTTACCGGTTTTGCAATCGTCACTTTCCGCTGTGCTGCAGCGCGTTGAGTTTTCCGCACAGATCCCTGATTCTTTCCGTGCTGATCATGTCTCCGGTTTTTCCGCGGCGGATTCCGTGGAAAGGGCACTGACGGAACCATTGCGGCAGCGTTTCAAGGAAATCCGCGCCGATCTCCCGTTCAAGGAGCTCCTGAGCGCCGTCAACGGACAGGATCTCATTGAGCAGCGTATCCGGTGTCACATGCACGTATTCAGCGTCACCTTCCGCTTCAAGCGCGGCACTCAGGCGAATATCCCTGCTGGATGCCGCGGCTTCGATAATGTATCTGCCGGATTCGACAAACCAGTCATGTATTTCCTCATCCCAGCAGGCAAACGAACGTTCGTCAAGCGTCGCCGTCACCGTTCCCGATTCACCGGGCTGAAGAAAAATCTTCCCGATTCCCTTGAGTTCGCGTACAGGACGCGGTCTGCCGGCGTGGTCGGGTCTTACGTAGAACTGAACGGTTTCCTTCGCCGGAAAATGCCCGGTATTTGTCACGCGGACGGACACCTCCGTTTTGTTGCCTTTTTTGAATTTGTCCGAGCTCAGTTTCAGATCGCTGTATTCAAATGTTGTATAGCTCAGCCCGTGACCGAACGGGAACAGCACATCCATTTTCCTGATATCATACCAGCGGTAGCCGACCCATATCCCTTCGGCATAATCCGCACGGTCACGGAATCCGGGATAATACGGCCAGGACGGATTGTCCTCCAGTCTGAGCGGAAATGTCTCCGCGAGCTTCGCGCACGGGCTTACCGCGCCGAAAAGCAGATCAACAACAGCCCCGCCGGCAGCCTGCCCGCCCAGATACGCCTCCAGAATTGCCGGTACACGCTCCGCCCACGGCATTTCAACAGGCGCGCCGTTATGCAGCACAACACACACGTTCTTCTGCACGTCCAGAATTCCGTTCAGCAGCTTTTCCTGGCATGCGGGAATACGCATGTGTGTACGGTCATAGCCTTCTGATTCATACGCGTCCGGGAGTCCGAGAAACAGAATCGCGATATCGGCGTTGCGCGCGGTTTCCAGTGCTTCTTCATACAGCGTATCCGGCATTGTATCCGCGTCCGCGTTGAATCCTTTCGCGTATGTATATGCAGAAACGGAGCGAAGCGCTTCCAGCGCGCTCAGTTCTTCCGTCGCGCGTATATGGCTTGAACCGCCGCCCTGATATCTCGGTTTCTCCGCGAATTCACCGATAACGGCAACTTTCCTGTTTCCGCGTATCGGCAGAAGTCCGCCGTCGTTTTTCAGCAGCACCATGGTTTCCCGCGCGATACGGCGCGCCATGTGATGCTGCTGTCCGGCGTCATACTCGTATTCCGTCTGTTTTCCTTCAATGCATTTTTCGGTAAGGCGCAGCATCCGCTCCACTTCGCGGTTCAGGGCTTCCTCGCTCAGCCGGCCCTCACGTACTGCCTGCACCACGGCAAGATCGTCCCCGTCGCAGCCGCGCGGCATTTCGAGGCTCATTCCGGCGTCAATGCCCTTCACATGATCGGCCGTCGCGCCCCAGTCAGTCATAACAGCGCCTTCATAACCCCAGTCATTCCGGAGCACATCTGTCAGCAGCCATTTGTTCTCGCTGGAATAAACACCGTTGATCTTGTTATAGGAGCACATAACTGTCCAGGGTTTACCGTCGCGTACGGAATTTTCAAACGCCGCCAGGTATATTTCTCTCAGCGCGCGCTCCGATATCCGCTCATCCACCGAAAAGCGCCGCGTTTCCTGGCTGTTCGCCGCGAAATGCTTCAGGCTGGTGCCGACGCCTTTCTCCTGAACACCTTTGATATAAGCAGCGCCGATCTGCCCCGCGAGATACGGATCTTCCGAAGCGTATTCAAAGTTGCGGCCGCACAGCGGGCTGCGTTTAATGTTCATAGCCGGTCCAAGCAGCACATCCACACCGAGCCCGCGGCCGGCCTCGGCAACCGTATTCCCGGCAAAGTGCGCGAGCTCCGGATCAAAGGATGCCGCGATACCGACCATGGCAGGAAAACATACGGCCTCCTCGGTCATGTTCTCCCCGTTTTCATCCTTCCCGTCAATTTCTTTCCGCACGCCGATCGGGCCGTCCGAAAGCCATACGGACGGAATCCCGAGTCTCGGCACGCCGACGGTTTCCCATGAGTTTTTCCCCTGGCAGAGAGCGGCCTTTTCCTCAAGCGTCATTTCACTGATAATTTTCCGGATATCCATGCGCGTTCGCTCCTTTTCTGCAAAAAAAGGGAGAGCACATCCGGCTTCTCCCTTTTTGGCTGCTTTCGGCTTACTTCTTACCGCCGAACAGACTGGAAATTCCCTTGGTCAGGCTCTTGAGCAGAGAATTTGTCAGTGTGCGGGTCGCGGTGCTGATCGCTGTGTTCTTTACACGCCCCGCAACGGAGTCATTCTTGCGGGCACGTTCCGCACGTTCTTCACGCAGTTCGTCCTGACGGGCGCGACGATCGGCGGCTTCCTGTTCCTTGGCTGCCTTGGCGGCTGCGGCAGCGGCCTGCTCGGCTGCCTTTTTGGCTTCCGCGGCGGCCTTCTGCTGTGCCTCAAGCACAGCGGGATCGGTCACGGGTACATAATTGCCGGTCGCGGGATCCAGCTGCATGGTTACCATCTGCTGTACATACTGGCCCGTTGTGGGATCCATCACCATCACAGGCATTGTCTGAATCTGAGGCTGCGCCTGAATCTGGGGCTGCACCTGAATGGTGGGAACGGCAGGCTGCATAACAACAGGCTGCTGAATGGAAGGCTGCGCGGCAACAGGCTGCGCGGCTGCGGTGGTCGGCATTTCTTTCTGCACATACTGACCGGTTGTGGGATCGTAAACCATAAATGTCTGGCTCATGTTACTCAGTGCGGTGCTCACCTGCACCTGCAAAGGGGTCGTTTGGGATGCGGATTGCTTTCTGAACTGAGGTGACAGCAGTTCATAGGCGCTCTCGCGGTCAACAGGGGTCACATACTTTTCGTGGAACCATCCGGATTCGATCACCTGATTGCGCAGCTCCTGCGTAATCGGTCCCATATGGCTTTGCGGGGGCTGGATGGTCGCCCGTTCCACCACGCCCGGAGCACCGTTCGAATCAAGGAAGGATAGCAACGCCTCCCCGGTTTTCAGGGTTGTAATCGCTTCTTCCGTATCAAAGGACGGGTTCGTCCGGAACGTCTGTGCTGCTACTTTCACCGCTTTCTGGTCAAGCGGCGTGTAGGCTCTCAGCGCGTGCTGAATTCTGTTACCGAGCTGACCGAGAATGGTCATCGGGATATCCGCCGGGCTTTGAGTGATAAAGTAAACACCCACGCCTTTGGAACGGATCAGACGCACAACCTGCTCAATCTTCTCAAGCAGCGCTTTGCTGCAGTTATTGAACAGCAGATGCGCTTCATCAAAGAAGAAAACGATAAGCGGCTTATCACTGTCACCGCGTTCCGGCAACAGCTCATAAAGCTTAGTCAGCATCCACAGCAGGAAGGTGGAATACATTGCCGGATTGCAGAAAAGCTTGTCGGCGGCGAGAATGTTGATGAAACCGCGTCCGTCATCATCCAGCCTGAGCCAGTCCAGCAGATCAATCTGCGGCTCGCCGAAGAACACATTGCCGCCCTGATCCTCAAGCACGGCCACCGCGCGCTGTATCGCGCCCACCGATGCCACGGACACATTGCCGTAATTCAGTGTATAGTCTTTGGTATGCTCACCCAGATAGGCAAGCATTGCCTTAAGGTCTTTCAGATCAATCAGGTCAAAACCTTCATCGTTGGCGACACGGAACAGGATGTTCATCACACCGGACTGCGTTTCGTTCAGCCCGATCATGCGGCTGAGCAGCATCGGTCCCATATCGCGCACTGTAGCACGTACGGGCACGCCCTGTTCGCCGTACACATCCCAGAATTCCGTCGGGTATTTTTTGTAATCAAAACCGCTGAGACCGCAAGCGGCAATGCGCTTTTCCATGCTGTCCGAGGTTTCACCCGGCAGCACCATACCGCTCAGGTCACTTTTAATATCGCTCAGGAACACGGGTACCCCGAGATCGGAAAAACCTTCGGCCAGTACCTTCAGGGATACCGTTTTGCCGGTACCCGTCGCGCCTGCTATCAGCCCGTGGCGGTTAGCCATCTGCGGCAGCAGATAAACCGGTCCGTTTTTACCGGCGCCGACGCGGATGAGCCCGTTCTCAAGCATATGCAGTCTCCTCCTGTGGTCAAGTTTCTAATATATTACTACATCTTGTGGTTTAAGTCAAGAATCACACCATACGGAAATTCGTGTCAGAATGCCAGCAGATCGACCCGCGGGCGGCCGTTCGTGATCTCCAGCAAAGCGGCGCGGCCGTCTGCCACGGAACCCGGATTGATCATCAGCGTCTGCAGCGTATCCATTGAAGCCGTATGCGTATGCCCGTACAGGGCGATGGCACATCCGTTCGCTTTGGCGGCTTCATCCAGATCATTCAGGTAGCTTTTCACATGATACAAATGCCCGTGCGTCACCAGAATCCGCGTGTCACCCGCCGGGATAACCGCCTGCAGGGGTCTGTCCGATGAGAAATCACAGTTGCCCCGCACCGCGCATAAAAACGCGCCCGGATCGCGGTCCAGCATGATGTTCGCCACCCGGTCAAAATCCCTGCAGCCGTCACCGCAGTGCACATAGGCGTCAATCCTGCCGGTCCTTTTCCATGCCTGTTCCAGTACCCAGCGGAAATCTGTATCGTTTCCGTGACTGTCGCTCACAACCAGAAGGCGCATCAATCCTTCAGCCCCTTCATGATTTCTTTCATCGCGGCACACGCGCGGGCCCTGTGGCTCACTTCGTTCTTTTCCGTTTCGCTGAATTCCGCGAACGTCTTGCCGTACGGCTCATACAGGAACAGCGGATCATATCCGAATCCGCCTGTTCCGCGGCGTTCATACAAAAGCGTTCCGGGGCATGATCCCTCCGCGGTCACGGTTTCCCTGCCGGGTCGCGCAAGAGCGATCGCGCACATAAACGCGCAGTCGCGGTCGGCCTTGTTCTTCATCCTGCTCAGCAGCAGGTCATTGTTGGCGTCATCATCACCGTGTCCGCCGGCGTACCGCGCGGAAAGCACGCCGGGTTCACCGTCAAGCGCGGAAACACTCAGCCCGCTGTCATCGGCAATACAGGGCAGCCCGGTCGCGGCGCACACGGTTTCCGCCTTGATTGCGGCATTTCCCGCAAATGTATCGGCATTCTCGTCAATTTCCCCGGCGAACCCCGCGTCATTCATGGATACAATTGTATAATAATCGCTGAAAATCGTCTGCAGTTCCTTCAGTTTGTGCGCGTTTCCGGTCGCCGCCACCAGCAGGGGCTTCGGCGCGATACGCGCGGCCCTTTCTCCGAGCGCGGCGCGCTGTGCTTCCAGCAGTTCCGATGTTCCCTTGCGGCCGTAGTTCATCAGTACGCTCAGTTCATCCGGTGTAAACGCGCGGCCTTCTCCGGTTCCCTGCAGTTCAATGAAGTCCCCCTGCTCATTCATCACAAAGTTCATATCAACCTGTGCCCCGCTGTCTTCACGGTAGCAAAGGTCCAGACACGGCTCATCGTTCACGATTCCGCAGGACACAGCCGCCACCTGATGTACGATCGGAGACTGCAGCAGTTTCTTCTCCCTGATCAGGCGGTCCACCGCGCAGGTCAGCGCGACCATCGCGCCGGTAATCGAAGCTGTGCGTGTACCGCCGTCCGCTTCCAGAACATCACAGTCCAGCGTGATCGTTCTTTCACCGAGCAGTTTCATATCCACAGCCTGCCGTATGCTTCGTCCGATCAGCCGCTGAATTTCCACACTGCGTCCGTCCTTGCTCGCGCCGTCTCTCTTTTTGCGTTCGGTTGTGGACGCGGGCAGCATCGCGTACTCCGCGGTCACCCAGCCCTGCCCTTTTCCTTTCAGGAAAGGCGGCACTCCCTCCGTGACACTGGCTGTGCAGATCACGCGGGTATTACCCGTCGCGATCAGACAGCTGCCGTATGCTGTATGAACAAAATCAGTCTCAATGGATACCTTGCGTGCCTCATCAGCCTGTCTTCCGTCAAAGCGCATTTTTCATTCCTCCGTATCATTTTCGCCGAATAAAGGATTTTTCTCCTTCTTCGGCGAATGTTATTATGTTTATCATTAATCAAAGGAGCATCCGGTCTTGAAAGATTCTTTCCGAAACCTTTTCAAAAATGTATGGAATGTACCGAATGTACTCACCATGTTCCGTATCGTGCTGATTCCGGTTTTTGTCATTCTGCAGACAAACGGCCGTCTCATCTGGGCTCTTGCGGTTTTTCTGACCGCGAGTTTCACCGATTTTCTCGATGGATTCATCGCGCGCAAGTATCACCTGATCACCGATTTCGGCAAGCTTTTCGATCCGCTGGCCGATAAGCTCATGGTCTGTATCGCGCTGATCTGCCAGTGTGTTTCCGGAATTCTGCCCTGGGTCCCGGTTATCATCGTCATGTTCAAGGAAATCCTGATGATTGCCGGCGGTCTCATCATGCTGAAAAAGAACATTGTGGTTTATGCCAACATGTTCGGTAAATGCGCGCAGGTATTGTTCATCCTTGCCCTGTCCGCCAGTTTCCTTTATAAGGAACTGCTTCAGGTGTTTTCCTTCAGGCTTGATCTTGTGCTGCTGTGGATCTCCGTAGCGGCGTCTCTCACAGCCATTACCGCCTATGCCGCCGGTGCCGTCCGGCAGCTCAGAAACCGCGGTGTGAAGGAAAGCTGATTCACGCGTTCAGTGTTCGCACCAGTCTCTGGCTTTTTCAACCGCCTTGTGCCATCCGCGCAGGGCGGTTTCTTTTGCGCGTTCTTCCATACGCGGTGAAAATGTCAGATCCGCCTGCCATACGCGTGTCGTTTCCGCGGTATCCGCGTATATACCCGCGCCGATTCCCGCCAGCAACGCCGCGCCGAGCGCGGTGGTCTCAAGCACCCCGGGTCTCACAACCGGTATGCCGAGTATGTCCGCCTGAAACTGCATCAGGAAGCCGTTCGCGCTCGCACCGCCGTCAACCTGCATTCTGAGCGGGATCTCACCGCAGTCCCTCGCCATCGCGTTCATCAGATCCGCGCTCTGGAAAGCGATGGACTCAAGCGCGGCACGTACAATATGCGCCCTGCCGGTTCCGCGTGTCATGCCGACAATTGTCCCGCGGCTGTACTGATCCCACCACGGGGCTCCGAGTCCGGTAAACGCCGGCACCAGATAAACACCGCCGGTATCCTTTATGCTTTCCGCGATCTGTTCGCTCTGCGCGGCATGATCGAGCATTTTCATTTCATCCCTGAGCCACTGGATCGTCGCGCCGCCCATAAATACGCTGCCTTCCAGGGCATAAGCCGGTTTGCCGCCGATTCTCCATGCCGTGGTGGTCAGCAGTCCGTTCTTGCTCGTAACGGGCGTGCTGCCGGTATTCATCAGCATAAAGCACCCGGTCCCGTAGGTGTTTTTGACCGTGCCCGGCTTCACGCAGCCCTGACCGAACAGTGATGCGTGCTGGTCCCCCGCGATTGCCGTTACGGGGATCCTTCTGCCGAGCACAGACGGATTCAGAATGCCGACCGGTCCCGCGGAATCGATCACTTCCGGAAGTACAGCCTCCGGAATATCAAGCATGCGAAGCAGATCCGCGTCCCATTTCTGTTCATGGATATTGAACAGCATGGTCCTTGACGCGTTCGTCGCGTCCGTCACATGCGGTCTGCCCTCCAGCAGATGCCAGCACAGGAAGCTGTCCACCGTTCCGAAGCACAGTTCGCCGCGTTCGGCTCTTTCGTGAAGATCATAGCGGTCCAGCAGCCACTTGAGCTTTGTGCCTGAAAAATAAGCATCAGGTATCAGGCCGGTCTTTTCGCGTATCGTGTCCCCGCAGCCCGCGGCAATCAGCTTGTCCACCTCATGTGATGTTCTTCTGCATTGCCATACAATCGCGTTGGCGACACATTCACCTGTCGTTCTGTCCCACAGCAGTGTGGTCTCACGCTGGTTCGTAATGCCGATCGCGGCAATCTCACTCACGTCGATCCCGCTGATCCGCACCGTTTCGCGCAGGGCGGATACCTGTGAGCGAAGAATATCGTCCGGGTTATGTTCAACCCATCCAGGCTTCGGATAATGCTGCGGAAACTCCTCCCCGTGTGACGCGATCACTTTCCCGTCTTCGGAAAAAACCACAGCGCGCGAGCTTGTCGTTCCCTGGTCCAGGGCGATCAGATAGCGTGACATCGCGGCAGCCACCTCCGGATACTGTTACTTGATCCTGATTCCGTAAATATACGAAGTGTTTTTACCGGTTGTGCCGATCACAAGCATATCATTGTATACCGCCGGCGATGCTTCAATCGTTCCCTCCAACTGCAGCTCGTTCACGGTTTTTCCGTCAGAACCGTTCAGCAGAAGCAGGGTGCCGTCGGATGAAGCCTGAATGATGCGGCCGTTTCCTTCAGCGTCATATACGGCAACGGGTGATGAATATGTCCAGCTGCTCAGCGCTTTTGCCCACACCTGTTTGCCGGTTTCGCGGTCAATCGCGATCAGCGCGGCCTTCGCCTCTTCAATGCCCAGTTGTTCACAGCCTGCCGGCGTCAATCCGGATACCGTATAATATACAAGCCCTTTCAGTCCGTTTTCGCCGACAACGGGACTCGCGCGGAATCCGCTTACTGTCTTCGCTTTGCTTGTATCCTTTTTCACATTGACGGAGAAAGTCCATTTTTCTTTTCCGGTCAGAGCGTCGAAGCAGCGTACCTGCGCGTCACCCTTTGACCGGATATTCAGGATATTCGCCGTAAACAGTTCAAGTGCCGTCTCATTATCGGTAAAGTCCAGCGCGACGGTTGATTCAACACTGTCACCCGTGTCAGCCGCCCACACCGGCGTCATCGTGGTTGTGTCCACGCAGCGGAGAATGCCCGCCATATCGGCGCAGTAGACATACTTGTCATACATCGCGACGGAGGATTCAAAAGCGGTGTTTGCCGCTTTCTCATTCTTTGCCTTGCTTTTCATCACGATGCTGGTCGTTGAAAAGTTGTATGTTCCCTGCTCATAGTCAAAATTGCTGCTCAGTTTGATCGTGTATAGCAGGCCGTTCGTTCCGGCCGTGACCATTGTGTCGGACGTACGGTCAATCAGCGCCGAGGTCTCAAAGGAACCCACATCATTGTACGCTCGCTTGTATTTTCCTTCGAGGCCGTCCAGAATCGTCGCTTCTTTTTTGCTATACATATTCAGAAAGCGGAGGCCGATTCCGCCCGTTCCGTTTTTCATCTTACGGGCATACTGGCCAACGGTGATCAGCGGGTAGCCGCTCGGATGCACACTCGGTGTACCGCGCATCGGATAGCCGATATTCAAGGCACTTCTGGTTTCTGTACCGTCGCTCAGGTCGAGGAACCATACCCTCCCGTCAAGCCCGGCAACAATAACCTCTTTCAAACCGGACTTCACGCGCTTGCTTTCCACCAGATTGCTCTGCTCGCGTACTTCCTTGCTCCACTTCACAATCGCCGGCTGACCGGTCCAGCCGGTTCCGTAATACATGCCCGAGCTGCCGGCCGCGCTTCCCGTCTTCACCTGCCATTCCATTTCAAGCTCATCGGCAGCTTCAACGGTGCCGCAGAAAGCATTCCTGCGGAAAGCGTCATTCCGGAATGTCAGCACGCCCATCGGTACACGCGTGTAGTCGCTGCCCGCGGGCATGGCGATCAATTCTTTGGTATTGCGGTTATAGTTGCTTTGCTTTGATTTGTTTTCATAAACAACGCTTTCCGCCAGCGGTGCGGGCAATTCTTCCCCGGAAGGCACCGCGGTAAGCTTCGGAGTCGGTGACGGTGTCGGCGTCGGCGTCGGTTCCTCCGTCGGTTCCGGCGTCGGGGTCGGCGTAATCTCCGGCGTTGCCGTAGGTGTAGGGGTCGGCGGTACTGTAACCGTCGTTTCCTCCGTAAGCATCGGTTCCGGTGTTCCCGTAGCGGACGCGGCTACGGGCGTCGCGAATATTTCAGGCACGCTTCCGGTTTCAGGAGCACCGGACACCGCGGGAGCTGACGCGATGCGGAGCTCGGTCGCCAGTTCCTCCGGCGACTGCCATTCCGCTCCGTCATACAGCTGCACGCGTACAGTTCCCTCGTATCCGTCGCTGAACCCGAGCATCAATGTCCATATACTGTTGTCAGTGTTTCTGACCTGATTCACATCCGCATTTTCAAACACAGCGCCGTCTTCATCCGTAACACGCGCGTCCTGTACGTCATTTCCGGTCATTACGGTAAAGATCACGGTGGCCGGTGCCGTAACATCCTGCCCGCCGCTGATGCTGAAACCGGATACCGTAACCGCCGTTTTTTTCGTGTCCGCGTTCTGACCGGTAATCGCTCCGAACACGCCGTCAAGGAAACCGCGTACCGTTCCGGGAACGCCCTCCGCGTCTTCCGGAATCAGTTTCCACGCGGCAAACACAAGCGCCGCCGCAATCAGCAGAATAATCAGTACCAGCGGCAGAATATGCCGTTTTTCGCTTCCGGTGTCAATCAGCGGACCCGCGTTCATTGTCCGTTCGCCGGTACGCTTCACGGCGGTCTGTTCCGGTTCTTCTCTGCGGATACTCATCCGGCCGGAGTTATAGCCGTTTTCTATACGGTCATGTTCCGTGCTTCTGTCAGCCCCGGTCGCCGGGCGGCGGTACCGGTCAATATCGCTTGCTGTGTTCCGTGTATGCGCGCCGTAATCCTGCTGCGGGATCGAGGAACCGCGCGGAGCAACGGGAATCCGCCTTGTTCCTCCGTTCTCATCCTCCCGCGTATTCTGCACACGCATACGTGAATAGTCATTCACCCTGTGAACAACGCCGGGATCCGGTACGCGGGTGGTCTTCGGAAGTTCAGGCACCGGCTGTTCCGTCGCGGTGTTGCCGGTTTCCGTACCGGCCTGTTCAGCCACGGCGGGAGCTTCCTCGTTTTTCCAGCGGTCACTGCGCCGTTTTCTTGCCGCGGCGGGCTGTTCCGGCTGTTCTTCTCTATTATTGATCTCCTGAATCTCATTCGGATCGTTCAAGGCTCTTTGCTCCTTTTGTTTTTCTGTATAGACCGTTCATTATTATAGCCCAAATCGTGTTTTGTCACAACCCCGGTTTTTCTTCCGCGGGCAATGCATCCACTTGTTTCTTGCAGGCTGATATGGTATCCTTTAGTATCATATTAATGGAGGGATCACGATGCGCAGACTGATATGTTTTGTGCTGCTTGCTCTGTGCGTTTTTTCCGTCTCTGCCGTTTCCGCGGAAGAGCCGGTCACCGTCACACTGAAGGGCACATCCTTCTCCGTTCCGGCCGATACGGAGTATATCGACATGGGTGATACCTATGTCAAGGATTATGACGCGTTTATCGATTTCCTGTCCGCCCTTCCGAATGTGAAGTCGGTCGATATGTTTACAACAAAAATCAGGAAAAAGAACATCGACAGGCTTGCCGAAGCCTTTCCGGATATAACTTTCGGCTGGACGATGGAAATCGCCGCGAAAGACGGTTCCCACCTGATCCGTACCGATGCGACCGCATTTTCCACACTGCATAACAACAGATCGGTACATCATACCTCCAATGATTTTTCGATTCTCAAATACTGCAAAAACCTGCTCGCGCTGGATATCGGGCATAACGGGGTCGATGATCTGTCCTTCCTCTACGATCTGCCGAACCTGAAGGTGCTGATCGTTGCCTGCAACGCCATTACGGACATCACACCGGTCGGTTCCCTGAAGGATCTTGAGTATGTTGAGCTTTTTAAGAACAAAATCACGGATATTTCACCGCTGGCCAACTGCACCGCGCTGCTGGATCTGAATATCTGCTTCAACAGAATCAGTGACTGGTCACCGATCTACGACCTTCCCGTGCTGCAGCGTCTCTGGCTGTACAACAGCAATAACTATTCTGATTCATCTCCCGTTCCGAAGGATGTCGTAAACGCGCTGATCGAGCACCATCCGGATACGCATGTTGACTCCACCCATTACTCCACGCTCGGTACATGGCGTGATCCGGGCACCCACTATGACACGATTTTTGAGATGTTCAAGACCGGCGTATACATTCCTTTTGATCCGGAGGCCAAACGATGACTGCATATCCGATTATCATGGCGTCGGGGCTTGCCCTGTGCATGGTGTTCGCGGCCGTTCTTCTCCGCCGTTCCGGCAGACCTGCGATCACAGTTCTCCCGGCTTATTTCATCTGTGCCGTTTCCGGGTTTGTTTTCGCGAAGCTTTTCTATGTGCTGCCCATGGCATCCGGTGAGTTCTCGCAATACGGGGCGGGCGCGCTGACGCTGATCAATGCCGAGCACTTTTCGTTCTTCGGGGGCTGCGTCGGTGTCTGCGTCGGTTTTGTCCTGGCCGGCCGCCTTACCGGTATCGGCATGTATCAATCTCTGGATATATTCGCGCTTCCGGGCACCCTTCTCATTGTGATCGCGCGTGCCGCGGAGTATTTCCTGACCAACCGCTTCATCAGGCACGGCCAGATCGGTTTCGGAATTGACCTTGACCCTGAAGCATGGTACTGCTTTTTCCCGGTGGCCGTGCAGGACCGCTGGGATATGCCGTATCTCGCGATATTCGTGTTTGAAGCAGTCGCTGCCCTTATTGTGTTTATCATCACCGCGTCGCGCGACGGAAAGCGGATCACGGCGGACAGCGCCTACGCGGGACGTTTTCTTTGGGCCGCATTTCTGCTGATGGATATGCAGATTTTTCTGGAGAGTCTGCATAATCAGTCCATCCGCTGGGGCTTTGTCCGCGTGGAACAGCTGGCGTGTGCTGTAGGTCTGCTTGCGCTCACGGTTTTCTGGTGTGTTCTCCGCGGCAGAAGAACCGGCAGGCGCGATCTCCGTCCGGTATGGTTGGTCTGCGCCATGCTTGTGATTGATGTCGGCGTGGAGTTCGCGCTGGATAAGCTCCCGGATGTTCCGATTCCCGTTGATTACGGTATTATGATCCTCACGCTGGTCGTAATCGGCATTACCGGTTTCAGACAAAGGAGGCTTTCCTGATGCGGCGGGTCGCGCTTGTTTCCGGCGGCAGCAGGGGTATCGGTGCGTCATGCGTACGTGTGCTTGCGGAAAGCGGGTACTCTGTTGTGTTTTTGTATCACCTTTCTGACAGCAGAGCCGCGGATCTCGCGCGTGATCTCACATCCTCCGGTCTGGATGTCAGCGCGCGCAAATGCGATGTTCAGGACCCGTCAGACGTCGGCCGTGTCCTTTCGGAACTGCTTGATACATACCGTCATATTGACGTGCTCGTGAATAACGCGGGAATCGCCTGGACGGGGTTGCTGACCGATATGTCGGTCGCGGAATGGGACGCGGTCATGAATACGGATCTCCGTTCCGTTTTTCTGCTGTCAAAAGCCGTTCTCCCCGGGATGATCTCGCGCCGTTCCGGCTGCATCATCAATATTTCATCCATGTGGGGGCAGACAGGCGCCTCCTGTGAAGTGGCCTATTCAGCCGCCAAAGCCGGTGTAATCGGCTTTACGAAAGCGCTGGCGGCGGAAGTCGGTCCTTCGGGCATCCGCGTTAACTGTGTCGCCCCGGGCGTTATTGATACGGAGATGAACAGCCGTCTTTCCGCGGAGGATATCCGCGCGCTTGAGGACGAAACACCTCTCGGTCGCGTCGGAACCCCTGATGAAATCGCGAAAACCGTGCTGTTTCTGGCCGATCCGGCCTCATCATTTATTACCGGTCAGGTGATCGGCGTGAACGGTGGTTTTGTGTTATGACCAAGTCCTGCACCCTGTGTCCCCGCGCGTGCGCGGCGGTCCGTGACGAACAGACCGGCAAAGGGTTCTGCGGTATGCCGTCCGGTATGCGTATAGCGCGTATCGCCCCGCATCTTTGGGAGGAACCTCCGATCAGCGGAGTAAACGGCACAGGCGCTGTATTTTTCAGCGGATGCACTTTGCGCTGCGCGTATTGCCAGAACGCGGATATTTCGCACCGCAATGAAGGCCGTACGTTTACCCCGGCGCAGCTGGCGGACGCGATGCGCCGGCTGACAGACGCCGGAATGCATACCGTCAGCTTTATCACCGCCACCCCGTTCGTACCCCGCGTTCTGGAAGCACTGGAGCTGTACCGTCCGCCTGTTCCGCTGGTCTGGAACACATCCGGTTATGAATCGGTAGATACAATTCGCATGTTGAAAGATGTTATCGATGTCTGGCTGCCGGATCTGAAACACTGGTCAACCCGCATGGGAGCCTTGTGCGCGAAAGCGCCTGACTATTTCACTGTCGCGTCAGCCGCGATCAAAGAAATGGTCTCACAGGCCGGGCCGTGTACGTATGATGAAAACGGCATTATGACGCGCGGCGTTCTGATCCGCCACCTGATTCTGCCGGGCCTCACTTCGGAAAGCTGCCGGCTGCTCACGTGGGTCCGGGACGAACTTCCGGAGGGGATTCCCGTGAGTCTTATGCGGCAGTATATTCCCTGCAACAACGTTTCAATACCCGGGTTGAACCGGCGTATCACGGATGCTGAATACATACGCGTCAGGGATCATATGATTTCACTCGGTTTGCCCGGTTTTCTCCAGGAGCCCGACTCTGCCGACCGTGATTTCATTCCTGTTTTTAACGCGGCCGAAAGTTTTGTCTGAATAAACGAAAGCGCGGATCGCCGATCCGCGCTTTCGTTTATTCATTTGGCAATCTTCGCGACGTGATACTCAACGCCTTTATCAAAAAGAACTTCCTCCGGCGGCGTTTCGAGCATCTCCGGATGCGCCATATATTTGGTGATATCCGCGAAGAACGCGGCATAATGCGCGCCGGAGCATACCCGTTCATCCACGGTGATACCCAGGGGAAGCCAGCGCTTCATCCGGGCATTCCCGTTCGCGTCCACGGTCGCCTCTTTCATAACCATGCCCATTCCGATGAACATGCTTACATTGCCGAAATTGTAAATATGGTGCCATACATGGTGAAGCCCGATGGACGCGTTGTTGGTTATGAACATGCCGGAGTAGAAAGGCAGTTCATCGGTCAGTGCCTTCGGGCACAGGCCGTAACGGTCCAGCAGCTTCACAACGGCAGCCATAAAGGTCGCCAGCCCGGGTACGGACAAAGCGAATGAAGCCAGCTTTACCACAAAAGCATCGTCCGCCGCGTCGCCCCTGTTGGCCTCAACCGCGGCATTCATGCGGTCACGCACGTCAAACAGGGTATCCGTCAGGTCAAACAGAATTCTGCAGGTCGTTTCGTTACTGTTGTGATCCTGCGGGTTCTTCAGCATCGTAAAGGAAACTGAGCAGTTGTTCCTCGCGTAGTACTGCTTGTTCATGATAAAGCGGTTGATTTCCGGGTGCTGACTGATCGTACGCACATACGCGGCAATAATAATCTGCATAAAGGTGACTTTTTCCCCTTCAGCGCTCTTTGCCGCGATATATCTGGCAAGCTGCTCATAATCAAGCTTATGCTCAAGGTTGACCATCGAATCGCAGCGCATGGGCATCAGATAAGGAGTTACCCGAACAATGGGATCCACATCTGACAGCCGTCTTCCGTCGCTTCTGTGTCCGAACATACGTTGCCCCTCTTTCCTTCAGTTTTTAACTCAGAAAAGATCCGTTGCCTTATCAAGCGCGTCCTGCTGTGCCTGAAGAAGCGCTTCAAAAGACGCGCGATAATCGGCAACCACTTTCCGCAGCGCCTCAAGTTCACGGTTAAGCTGTTCACGTTCTTCACCGATGCCGTCCATGCGTTCCTCGGCATCAATCTGTGCTTTCGCGCGGATCGCGTCGGCATCCTCCTGAGCCTTCCGGATGGTTTCATCCTTGACTTTCCGGGCCATTTCCAGTATTTCCCTGAAGCTGTTCACTTCATTCATGTCCGTTGCCGGAGCGGGAGCACGGACAACCGCGTTCTGCTGCCGGAGCGTCGCGATTTCTTTTTCCATCTGCTCCATCTCGTCACAGATCTCATCCAGGAACTCGTCAACTTCCTTCCTGTTATATCCGCGGTTTTCGAAGGTGAATTCCTTGCTGCTGATCAGGTCTACGGTAATGCGTTCCATATTGCTCCTCCTTCATCAATCGGTTGATTAGTATCCATATCCGCCGTAATTGGTATATTCACCCGCTGTTACGGGCGTTCTGCCCGTATAGGGATTGACCCCGGCGGAGGTGTTCCCGTAAAGGTCATAGTTCTGAACCGCCCTGCGTTGCCTCGGCTGATCCGCCGCCGGCGCCGCGGGCTGCGCGTAGACCGGTTGCGGTTGCCACAGCGGCTGTACCCGTTCGCGTTCTGCGGGCAGAATTCTTACACTTGCCGGTGCCACAAGAATCATTCTGGTTCCGGCGAGCGGACGCACCGTACAGCCGAGGGTAAAAGCGGCTCCCGCCAGCATATCCTGGCAGCGGGTCACCTCTCCGTCATTGGCAATCGCGTCCATACTCAGAATCAGTATCTCACCGTTTTTCATCGACGCAATCGCGTCATAGCAACTGCGCAGTGAGGTCATCGTCACAATATTGACCGTTTCAACCGTCGCTCCGATACCCGTCCCCGCCTGGCTGAACACGCCCGGCATATAGGATATATTGTCCTGCGCTCCGTTGTTACGGTATCCCGTTTCATTCCGCGGCGCCGTATTCTGCGTCAGCGGGGCACCGTATCCTCCGAAAGCGTTGTACGGTGTTTCACTTTCGTTCTGCCCGGGTCTGGATGAAAATGTTCCTTCTTCGGACGGCGGATTCATACCGGTAAAGCCTGTATGCGCGTACGGAATCTGATCAACCGTTGTTCCGTTTTCCTCCGCCGCGGTGCTTCTTTTCTGGAAGGGGCGGTAGCAGCTTGTTCCTCCGTCCGGACGTTTGGCAAAATCCTTCGGACCGCGGTTTGCGAACCGGTTTGTCAGCCGGTCCTTGATTTCCTTTATCGACATATGTTTTTTCTCCCCTTTACTCAGTTACGCGGGCCGAAAACGGCGCTCCCTATACGTACCATTGTCGCGCCGTGCCGTGCTGCAATCATGTAATCGCCGCTCATGCCCATGCTCAGCTCCCGCATGGCAACACCTTCAGGCGCCTCATCCCGTATATGTTCAAACAGCTTCCTGGTTTCGGAAAACAGGCTGTCCAGAACTTCCTCATCGTCAGTTTGCGGCATCACAGCCATTAATCCTTCCACGCGGATTCCCTCGAATTTACGGATCTCTTCAAGCAACGGCCGTGTCTGTGAAAAGGAAACACCGCCTTTTTGCTTCTCTCCCGCCGGGTTTACTTCCACCAGCACCGGCATCACTCTGCCGCAAGCGGCACATCTGCGGGATATCTCTTCCGCCAGCTCAACGGAATCAACAGACTGTATCATATCAACACGGTCCGCGATGTACTTCACTTTATTTCGCTGCAGGCGACCGATGAGATGAATGCCGAACCGCCCTTCCAGCGCGTCGATCTTGCTCATCAGTTCCTGTACACGGTTCTCACCGATGAGCCTGACACCCAGCTGTTCCAGCGGCAGTATTTCTTCCGCCGTGTGTGTCTTTGTCACGCCGATCAGTTCCGGAACAGGATACTTTCCTTCCGACGCTACAGCCAGATTGTTTCTGATCAGTTCGATCCGTTCCGCCAGCATATTCATATTCATCAGAACAGCCTCACAGTCTGCCCTTCAAACAGGACGCCCTGCTGTATCGCGGAAATAAATACCCAGTTGTCTTTCTTATTGATGATGTTGACCGGGATAAATGTCTGATACTGTCCGTCAACCACCACAACACCGGGCATGTTATCCTGATAATAAATCGCCTTCTGCGGCACCATCAGGCTCGCGACGTTATCGCCCAGTTCAGCGGTGCATGTGCGCATATACAGCACGGGTTTCACGGAAGCGTTCACACCGAGCCGCACCAGCAGTTCACCGCCCGTGCGTGTAAATGAAAGAACCGTCGCGTCCACGGTTGTATCCTGGAAGCTTTCCATTTTCAGCTGATATACCTGACCTTCAACAGGATTCCAGCCGGTATCGCGCACCATAAACAACACATAGTAGTACCCGTCGCGCACCATGCGGTAAATGGTTGTCTTGCCCTTCTGTACGGTACTCTTGTCAGGCTTGCTGCCGTTGATCATCGCACGCACATCCTGAGGTGAGAACTGATCGTAGTTGTTCACAGTCAGGCCGTATTCGTATCCGTCCGAATAGAAACTGACAACGGCGTCCGTCATGGCAACATACTGCTTTGTCCAGCTGGAGATACGCTGTTTCTGGCTTTGTTCATCGTCCAGAAGCCGTGTCATCCGCTGATCGTTGCTGTATTTCTGCTTCAGGTATGTTTGCCGGTTTTTGATCGCGGCATCCATCATCTCTTCCTGATTGGACATATTGCCGCGTGTTCCGCCGATCAGCTTCCGCACTTCACGCGCCCGGTTCAGCACTTCGGTTTCAAGCCGTTCCATACGTGTGTCCGTCGCGACTTCCGTAGACAGCAACTTCAGCTGATATTCCTTGATCTGGTCACGGTAATCCTGAAGCGCGGTCATCTCTCTGGTGGAAAAGCCTGAGGAATACACCTCACAGATTGCCGCGCTTCTGCTTACGGCAACCCCCTCCTCAGCCAGATACTCAATACTCGATACGCCTTCGGCGTCAAACGGTGTTTCATCCCTTACAATCAGACAATCACCGGCATATCGCGAGCCGAGGCTGCCGGACAGAATCTGCGCGTACGGGGAAGCGTCGGGCGTGAGCGCCGTAACCGTATACCATACGGCAAAGCCGAGTACAGCTACAATCAGCATGATCTGAACGATACTCAGCCGTTTCCTGCCCTGCCCCGCCTGTGCTTGCTGTATCTGCCGCGGCGGCATCGGCGGCATCTGCTGATACATGGCTTTCCCTCCTCCCGTGCGCAAAATCAACATCATATTTTATCACATTTACATGTATGATTGCAATATAAAAACGGCCCTGCCGCATTGCCGCAGGACCGATGCGTATATAACGGTTATGCCTCAAGCCACGGGGCGGGAGCCACAATCGCGCTTGCCGGATCGTCATCCGTGATCTTCAGTATCATCAGGCTCTTTTCACCCTGAATGCGTTTCTTCGCGGGCGATGCCGTTTCCATCACGAAAGCCGTGCCGACAATACCCACATTGAACTCACGCATCAGATCAATCATACCTCTCGCGGTACCGCCTCCCTTGAGGAAGTCATCCACAATCAACGCCTTCTGATTTTCCTTTACCGCCCGGCGGGACAGGCTCATCGTTTCAATATTGCCGGAGCCGGAAACATAGTTGATATTTACGGCCGAGCCTTCGTATACTTTGGATGAATGACGGGCAATAACAAGCGGAATACCCAGCGCGTTGGCAGTGGCATACGCGACCGGGATTCCCTTCGTTTCCATTGTCAGTACGAAATCAGCACCCGCTTCACAATATTCGGTGGCGATAATCTCACCCATCACACGAACCGTATCCGGGCTGGAAAGGATATCGGAGTAGTACAGGAATCCGCCCGGCAGTACCCGTTCAGGTCCGCTCAGCTGCGTGCTCAGATCGCAAATGAAATTCTTCGCTTTCTGCCTGCTGACAAGAGGCCGGTAGCAAACGCCGCCCGCCGCGCCGGTCACTGTTTCGATCCTGCCGAGATCAAAGTCATTCATCACATCGCGAAGAATGTCAATATCCTCGCTCATGGTTGACTTTGCTGCGGAAAACATATCGCAGAAGGTGGAAAGAGTAAAGATACGGTTAGGTGAATCGCTCAGTACTTTCATCATTGCGCTCATGCGCTCATTACGGCGAATCTTCTCCACTTGGTTCGTCTCCTTGCCGAAATTTACACTGAACAAACAGAATATAATACAATAATTCGGGAACAACAGTAAGTATATCACCCGTTCCCGAATTTTAAAAGTATTATTTTTGTATATTGTTCGTCTTTTCGTCAGAAGTCCGCCTGCTGCATCCTTCGGATTGTTTCGTACGCGATCTGTTCCGGGTCAATCTCATCGCCGTTTTCAGCCGGTACCGGAACCGCCGGCAGGTCAAGTATCAGCTCACAGTTTTCTGATCTGTACTGTTTCAGTTCACCGTCAGTGAAGTTCCCGCCGCAGCGCAGCGCGTACCGCGCGATTCCGTTATAGATATCCTCCGCGACCGCGAGCCAGCGCTCCTGGGCAAACGTCATCCGGATCCCAGCCGGCAGGCGGATCAGCATACTCAGCAGAATCCTGTCATTCTCCGCAAGCCGTAGCTGAAGGTACTGGCAACCGTCTGCTGAAATAAAGGTACGTGCCTGCGTCTGCTGTTCCTGCCGGAACTGCTTTCGTGTTTCACTCCCGTGCCGGTCCATCGCACGCCTGTTGCTGGCCGGAATTTTACGGGCAAAGTGTCCTATGCATTCTTCTCCGGCCTGTGTCAGTGTCAGCAGCGGCTCTTCAGGATGCGGGCTCGATGTCACTTTCCCGCTGTCCTGAAGTCCCATCAGCGCGAGACGCATTTCAAAATAGTTCATCACGTCCAGATCTGTCAGAAATTTTAAAAGCTGGGTCTCGGTAACCGGACCCAGCGTCTGGAGCGAATACAGGATCATCAGTTTCTGCACGCTGTCAGGAACTCTTTTTCTTTCGTAGCTCGTCATCATTGGGCAAGAAAAGGGCGGATATCCTTCAGCAGTTCTTCGCAGTCCTCGCTGTATATTTCAAGTGTGATGGGCTTGCTGAGATCCAGGCTGAAAATGCCCAGTATGGATTTCGCGTCCACCACGTGCCTTCCCGCGCGTAAGTCCATATCAAAGGGATAAGCGTTTACAATATTCACAAAATCGTTCACATTTTCCACAAGGCTCAGTCTGATCAGTGCTGTCTTCATTCGTCTCTTTCCTCCGTCTTAATCAATTGCCTCCGCGAGATGCTTGTCAAGCACACGGATAATCAGTGTACTTTCTTCTTCTTCCCAGATAACTTCCGCTTTCAGCGTTTTCTCCAGGAATGACGCCGATACGGGAATACCGTCGTGCTCTGTCAGCGCGTCCCGGTCTTCGATTTCCGCGACCGCGCCGTCCACTGTCCAGGTGTTTTCACCGCCGTCGGCAGTCAGTACAACCACATAGCTTTCGGCTTCAAGGATCAGATGCTCGTCTTCACGCGTAAGAATCCATGCTTCAATACACTGAGCCAGATCCTCCAGCGATACGTAAACCGTTCCGTCAATCCGCCAGAGCCGCGGGCTTTTGCTGATATTCACGCCGTCTTCCATAACAAGCACCGAAACCGGTGCACCGGAATCGTTAAAGGCAACCGAGCCCTTGATCCGGTCCGGATCCGCGGTTTCTTCCTCATCCGCGGCGTCAGCTTCCGCGGGCACGGTTTCTTCCGCTTTACCGTTGTCTTCATCAGGCCCGTCCGTCGCGGCAGGCTCAGCTTCCTCTCCGTTTTCATCGGGAAGTGTTTCTTCTGTTCCGGTCAGCTCATCCGGTTCGGACATTTCCACCGCTTCCGGCTCACTGTCCGGTTCGGACATTTCCACTGCTTCCGGCTCGCCATCCGGCTCGGTTGCGGTCTCAGGGGCCGGAGTATACTCCGGTACCGGTGTGTCCGTAGGAGCCGGTGTATCCGCGGGTTCCGGAGTATCCGTAGGTGCCGGGGTATTTGTTGCCTGCGCCTTTTTCTTCGGATTCGCAACTACGTTCGGGTCTTCAAAAAGATGCGTCTGGGTGATTTTCCCTGCAACGCCGTCACGTGAAAGACCGTTATAGCGTTGGAATTCCATAACCGCTTTACGTGTCTGGTTGCCGTATACGCCATCCGCCTTTCCCGTCAGATAGCCGAGTTCGATCAGCCGTTCCTGCAGCTTTCTGACATGGTCCCCGCGTGTTTTTGTATTCAGAATATGATACTTCGGATTCGGCGTCATCGTCGCTTCCGCCGCGGGGGCGGATGTTTCCTTTGTTTCTGGCGCGGGTGTAACGGCCGGTTCCGGAACTGTTGTCGCTGTCACATCCGGCAGCGTCGTACTCACAATCGCGGTGGGTGTGGGCGCCGGTGTCGGTTCAGGGGTTACAGAAGGCATTGCGGCCGAATCGACGGCAAGGGCAAATGTCGCTGTCATATAGATCAGAAGAGTCTTCATGAAATCCATCGTCTGCCTCACGCTCCCGCATAATATTGCCGTTTATTATAGCATACATGCATTGTCAAATACAATCCGTTTTTGCGTTGCCCGCCTTATTTCTTTCTGATATAATGTTGTGCGGTATGACCCGGTGAAAGGAGTGAACGTATGGAACAGCTGGAAGCTTCCATTCTCGGAACGGTTTATCGCAATCCGGAAAACGGCTATTCCGTTGTTTCCGTACGTTCCGGCCGCAATGAATTCACCGTTGTCGGAACACTGCCGGAGCTCGCGCCCGGAGAACAGGCCGTTTTCACAGGTGAGTGGACGGAGCACCGTCAGTACGGCCGTCAGTTTAGGTGTGCTTCATGTTCCCCGCAGGCGCCCACAACCCGCCTCGGTATAGAGCGTTATCTCGGCAGCGGCTTTATTCGCGGTATCGGGCCTGTTACCGCGAAACGAATCGTGGACACTTTCGGCGAGGAAACCCTTACCGTCCTCAGTGAGCATCCTGAGCGGCTGCAGGAAATTTCAGGGTTCGGGAAAAAGCGCTGGATCATGGTGGCTGAAAGCTTCCGCGAGCAGCAGGGCACCCGTCAGGCGATGATTTTCCTGCAAAGCTACGGTATTCCGGCTGCACTTTCAGTCCGCATCAGCAAGCTCTACGGTGAAGAAACACAATCAATTGTCCGTGCCGACCCGTACCGTCTTTGTGACGATCTGAACGGCGTCGGCTTCAAAACGGCGGACAGGATCGGCCTCGCGCTCGGTATCGCGCCGGAAAGCGAGCCTCGTGTCTGCTGTGCTTTGAAATATCTGCTCCGGGAAGCCGCCGCTTCCATGGGGCATGTATACCTTCCCGAATCGGACCTTTGCCGTGAGGCCGCCGGCCTGCTCGGCGTTCCGGCGGAGTTATGCATGCACGCCCTGTCAGCATTGCTGCTGTCGCGTGAAATCATCTCCGTTGCCGCCGAAGAAGGAAACCGCTGTTATCTTCCGTCATTCTACCGTGCGGAAAAAGAAGTCGCGCTCCGGCTTCGCGAGCTGCAATGCGCCATTCGCCCGGATAAATTCACCGGCGGGCGCGCCGCTGTGTCGCAGTTTGAAGCAAAGCACGGCATTACATTCTCCGCCAGGCAGCGTGACGCTGTGATCCGCGCCATGGAAAACGGAGTGTTTGTCATTACCGGCGGTCCCGGCACGGGTAAAACGACAATTATCAACTGCATCCTTGATCTGCTTCAGGCGGACGGGAACGATGTCGCGCTGTGCGCGCCCACGGGCCGCGCCGCGAAGCGGATGTCGGAGGCAACCGGCGCTGAAAGCCGCACAATACACCGTTTGCTTGAATACGGCGGGGAGGAAGGGGATTTCGCGCGCAACGCGACCAATCCCGTTGAGGCCGATTGCGTCATCGTCGATGAAGCCTCCATGATTGACCTTCTGCTGATGAAAGCATTGCTTCGCGCCATTGAACCCGGTACCCGGCTGATCATCGTCGGTGATGCCGACCAGCTTCCGAGTGTGGGGCCGGGCAATGTTCTCGGTGACATCCTTGAAAGCGGATGCATTCCCGCCGTGCGCCTTACGGACATTTACCGTCAGAGTGAGCAGAGCCGTATTGTTGTCAACGCGCACCGCATCAATCACGGTGAAATGCCGCTGCTGAACGAAAAGAATACGGATTTCTTCTTTGAGCGCAAGGAATTCATACGGGACGCGGCATCATCCATTGTCTCCCTTGTTTCGCACCGTCTCCCGGCATATATGAAATGCGGTGATGATGTGCTTCGCACCATTCAGGTGCTCGCGCCCGCGAAAAAAGGCGATTGCGGTGTAATCGCGCTCAACGGGTTGCTGCAGAATGAGCTGAACCCTCCCGCCGCGTCGAAACCGCAGCTGATATGGGGAGATACGGTTTTCCGTCTCGGCGATAAGGTAATCCAGACAAGAAATGACTACAGCCTCGCGTGGCATCGCGAAACACCCGCCGGTTGGGTTGACGGTGAAGGCATTTTCAACGGTGATATGGGATATATCATCGAGGTCGATACCGAGGAGCAGACGCTGACCGTCCGTTTTGACGAAGACCGTGACGCGGTATATGAACTGTCCGGGCTGGAGGATCTGGAGCTTGCCTATTGTCTGTCCGTCCATAAGAGTCAGGGCAGCGAGTTTCCCGCGGTCGTTATGCCGGTTGTCGGCGGGCCGGCGATGCTGCTTACGCGTAATCTGTTCTATACGGCGCTGACACGCGCGCGGAAAATGGTTGTCCTCGTCGGCCGGGAAGAAGTGATTCGTGCCATGACAGCCAATGATCATGAGCAAAAACGATATACCGCGCTGGCCGCCGCGTTGAAAGAATCAGCCCGTCTCGGAGGCGATCCGGTATGAGCGGACTGATCAGGGACATCCTTTTTCCGGAAGACGCCGTCTGTGCTGTATGCGGAGCCATCACAAACGAACATCTGCTGTGTTCGGGCTGCCGTGCCGCGCTGGACCGCGAAGCGCTCGCGTATGCCGGGCGCTGGACGCGTCCGGATCTGCCGGACGCGCGTTCCGCTTTCGCGCATCGCGATATCGCGCGTGACCTGGTACTGATGCTCAAGCACCAGTCAGTCGCCGCGGCGGCTGACCTGCTTGCCGGATATATGATGCCTCCCGCGCGCAGCCTGTTGCTGCCGCCGTATACGGTTGTTACCTATGTCACGATGCCGGAAAGCCGTCTGCGCGAGCGCGGTATCGACCACGGGCAGCTTCTGGCCAGGGCCGTCGCCCGGCGGCTCTCACTTCCCTACGCGGCTCTTCTTAAGCGTGCGGACGCGGGCCACTCAACGCAGCAGGGGCTGAACCGTGCCTCACGCAAGCGCAATCTGCAGGGATTGTTTGCCGCGGTCTGCCCGTGTGACGGCACAATTCTTCTTGTTGATGACGTCATTACCACCGGCGCGACAACCGCTGAATGCACAAAAGTGCTTCTTGAAGCCGGTGCTTCATCCGTAAAAGTGCTTACCGCGACATCCGCGCAATAGCGTTTTGTCAATTTGTCCCTTAATATCCGGCACTTTCCCTGTTTTTCGATTGACATTCCCGTCTGCCGGGCGTTAAGATACCGTTTGTTTAAGGTTGATACGGAGGTTTGCTTTTTTATGCTTGAAAAGATTGTTACCAAATTCGGCGGCAGCTCGCTTGCCAACGCGCATCAGTTCAAAAAGGTCCGTAACATTCTGGAGCTGGAGCCCGCACGGCGTTATCTTGTGCCGAGCGCGCCGGGCAAACGCTTCAAGGAAGACGAAAAAGTAACAGATCTGCTGTACAGCTGCTGGACGCTGAATCATAACGGTGAAGATTTCAATTCACAGTTTGATAAAGTTGCCGCCCGTTATACCGATATAGCCCGTGATCTCAGCCTGAAGATTGATATCAACGCCCATCTTGAAGAAGTACGGGCGGGTATCGCAGCCGGCAACAGCCGTGACTGGTGCGCCAGCCGCGGTGAATATCTCAACGGTCTGCTGATGGCCGATTATCTCGGCTGGCGCTTTGTTGACAGCGCGAAAGGCATCCGTTTTGATGAAAACGGCAATCTGGATGAAGAAAAAACGCAGGAGCTGCTTTCCGGTTTGCTGGCGGACGGCGTATCCTCCGTTATTCCCGGTTTCTTCGGCGCGCGTGCCGACGGCGAAGTGCAGACATTCTCCCGCGGCGGCAGCGATATCACAGGCGCGCTGGTTGCCCGTGCCGTCAATGCCGATGTATATGAGAACTGGACGGATGTTTCCGGTTTCCTGATGGCCGACCCCCGCATTGTCGACAATCCCGCTGAAATCGGCTCCATCACTTATAAGGAACTCCGTGAGCTCAGCTACATGGGTGCCTCCGTTTTCCATGAAGAAGCGATGTTCCCCGTCCATAAAGCCGGTATACCCACGAATATCCGTAACACCAACAAGCCGTATCATCCCGGCACATTTATCTGCCTGAACGCGCCCAATGAAGTATACGTCCCCACCATTACCGGTATTTTCGGTCATAAGGGATATACGGTTATCAGCGTTGAAAAGGTCATGATGAACAATGAGATCGGTTTCGGCCGCCGTGTTCTTCAGGTACTGGAAAACCACGGGATATCGTTCGAACACGTACCCACAGGAATTGACAATATGTGTGTTGTTGTGTCAAGCGAAAGCCTCGCGCCCTGCAGAGAGCAGGTGCTCGCGGAAATCGGCGAACTTGTGAAAGATTCCGGTTCCGTCACGGTGCATGACGGCATGAGCATTATCGCGACGGTCGGCCGCGGCATGGTTCATTCCTGCGGTACGGCGGCGCGTCTGTTCTCGGCCATGTCCAAGGCAAGAATCAACGTGCGCATGATCGATCAGGGTTCCGGCGAGCTGTCCATTCTGGTCGGTGTTGACGACAAGGATTACGAAGCAACAATCCGTGCCATTTATCACGAGTTTGTCGGCTGACAATTTAAACACAGGCAAAAAACGCGGAGCATCGCCCCGCGTTTTTTGCTTGCTTTATCGATCGCAAAGCCCCCGGGTCGGCCCGCAGGCCGAAACCCCTGTCACCTGACACGCTCCGCGCGCCTCACAGGACTCCGGTCAAAAAAATCTCCAGCCCGATGGCAATCAGAATCACCCCGCCGAGAATCGACGCCTTCCCTGCCAGTTTTGTTCCGAACCGGCGACCGATCAGCAGCCCGCCGATACAGATCGCGAATGTAACAACGCCGATAATCAGGCTTTCGACCAGTGCTCCGGAAAACGGATAACCGGCAATGGTAAAGCCTACGGAAAGCGCGTCGATTGATGTGGCAATTCCCTGTACAATCAGCGCGCCAAAGCCCACGGCGGGTTTCTCTCCGTCCCCGTCTTTATATCTGATTCCTTCCAGCAGCATTTTTCCGCCGATAAACAGCAGCAGAGCCAGCGCGATCCACGGAATAAACCGCTGGAACGCTTCAAAGACAGTGGCGATTGTATGCACACATACCCATCCCGCCAGAGGCATTATAATCTGAAATCCGCAGAATACGCCCGCGATCAGGCACATTCTGTTTTTCTTCATATCCGGTTCATTCAGTCCGTTGGCCATTGAGACCGAAAACGCGTCCATCGCCAGGCCGACGCCAAAAAGCACACAGTTCAGAAAGAACAACAGATTCCATTCCATTTTATCATCCCCGTTAAAGAAAATCATAACCGCGGTGATCAGCCGCGGTTATGGTTACTGTGATGCGAATGTCTGATTACTCTTCCGTGCCCGCTTCTTCGACGGTCGCTTCTTCAACAACCGTTTCTTCCGCGGTCGCGTCTTCCGTGCCCTCTTCTTCCGTGCCCGCGTCCTGCGCGCTCATTTCATCCGTCAGCGCCTTCAGTTCATTTCCGGCATCGGTGTAAACAATCTCAGATTCGGTCATCCACTGGTTAAGTACACTGTCGATCGAGTCGGATTCCTTCACGCTCTGCAGTTCCTCACGCACAGTGGCCGCGATTTCATCCGTCATCTCAACGGCTCCGCCCGGAATGTCACGCAGGTAGTACAAAATATGCACGCCGTAGCTGCCGACAACAGGCGCGCTGATGTCGCCGACTTTTTCAAGCGTCATCGCGCCTTCCGTAAAGGCCGGATCCCACATAACGCTGTCTTTGTGCACGTTATATCCGTTGGTCAGGTTGGCCTCGTCTTCCATGCCCGGATCCTCGCCGTATTCGGCAATCAGATCCGCAAACGGGGTGCCGGCTTCAAACTTGCTCATGATCTCCGCAACTTTGTCCTGCACGCTGTCCAACACCGCCTGTTTCGCGGCCGCGACCTGCTCCTCGGTTACAGGCTCCGCGGTTTCAGCGGGTTCCGCGTCCGCGGAATCATCGGTTTCTTCAACCGCTTCGGGGGTTGAACCGGCATTCTGCTGTTCATCCCAGGCAGTCTTCTTGTCCGTATAGTCACTCAGCAGCGCGTCATCCGCCTTCAGCAGGATATGTGTGATGCCGCGGTAGCCTTCCGGCATATAGTAGGATTCCTGACCGTAGAACATTGTATAGAACTCATAGGTTGATACGTCATTCTCATACATTTCCTTGTCCGCGGCAACCTTTTCCTCAAACGAAGCCTTCACTTCGTCATCGGTTACCTCAACGCCCTCCGCCATGGCCGCCTGAATCTGTTCCATGATCTTGCTGTCCACGGCTTCACTGACATACAGGCTTTCGGTATATCCGTAATCGCTCTCAAGCAGCGAAAGCACCTGCAGCCGTGCTTCACTCTTTTCCTCCTCCGTGGATGCATCGGAAATACCGTACATCTCGGTTTCGAACTCGGCGACAATCGATTCCCATTCCGCTTTGGCAGATTCTTCGATTTCCGCACGTTCAGCCTCAACCGCGGCGGTAATGCCGGTTTCCTCCGCCTTCTGATAAAGCAGCTTATACTGTAGCGCCGTCATCAGCGCCATGGCGCGTACGCTCTTCATTACCGTCTCGTCCGAAGAATCCAGAGCGTACCCGTAGCTGGAATAATATGAAAGGATATTATTCACATACTCATTCAGATCACTCGTATAGATCTCGTCACCGTTCAGGGTCACCAGAAGCACGTCTTCGGCGGGAGTTTCATCGATAGCAGCAGTTTCTTCCGCCGTGGTTTTTTCTTCCGCGACTGCTGCTTCAGCAGCGGATTCTTCTGTTGCGGCAGTTTCTTCCTGCGCGGCGGGAACTTCAGTCGGAGCGACGGTTTCAGTTGTCTTGGCGCAACCCGCGATAACAAAAAGCAATACGGCTGCCATAGCCGCGGCCAACAAACGTTTCATAAATCAAATACTCCTTTTCGTATAAGGCATCCGGAATACCGGTCCATTGATTATATCCGACGAAAGCAGATTTCGCAACGGCGCGTTTGTGAACATGGCGTAAAGTTTTCATCTTGCCGTGATCGGGATCCCGGTATATAATACGGATAAACGGATCGGGCGAACAGTTATACAGGTTGTTAAGGGAGGGGATTGTATGTCCGGATTTACCCGTTTTGATTTTGTATCCGTCACATCCGACACACTCACCGGTGTCATCATGAAGCCGGAGGGGAACGTAAAGGGAATTGTACAGCTCGTGCACGGCATGTGCGAGTATATCGACCGTTATGAAAACTTCGCGTATCAGCTTGTTTCCGCCGGTTGGATTGTTGTCGGTCACACATGCCTCGGCCACGGTGAAAAAGCGAAGATCCGCGGATATTTTGCCGACAGGAACGGCTGGCAGTGTCTGATCGACGATGTTCACGCGTTGCGTACAAAAATGCAGCTTGAGTATCCCGACCTGCCGTATGTGATTTTCGGTCATTCCATGGGTACATTTGTCGTCCGGTGCTATCTTACTGAGCACGCGGAAGGGCTGGCCGGCGTGATTCTTTCCGGTACGGGTTATTACGGCGCGCCGCTTGTGCTCAGCGGGCTGGCGCTATCAAATCTGCTCTGTCTTTTCGGGCAGAAGAAAAAGCCTTCCCCGCTTATTAACGCCGTCGGTTTCGCTCCCGCGAACAAACCGTTTGCGCCGAACCGCACACCGTTTGACTGGCTCACTTCCGTTAATGATGAAGTTGACAGATATATTGCTGACCCGTACTGCGGCTTCCTGTTCACCACATCCGGATACAGGGATATGTTCCGCGGATTATGGCGGCTTACCAAAGAAAAAAAGCTTCGCGTGATACCGCGGGATCTGCCCGTTCTGTTTGTATCCGGCGCGGACGATCCCATCGGCGGTATGGGCAAGGGCGTGGAACGTGTGGCATCCGGTTTCAGGAAGAACGGCTGCCGGGATGTTACCGTCCGTCTCTATCCGGGCGGACGTCATGAGATGTTCCGTGAAACAGGGAAAGAAGATTTCTTCGCGGATATCAAGTCAGCGCTCAGCCGCATGGGCGCGCGTTAAGCAAACGGCGCGGATCCTTCTCAGGTTCCGCGCCGTATTTATATGCAACAAAAAAGACCGCTCTCTGCGGTCATCCGAGCAGCTCCGACGGGATTCGAACCCGTGTTTTCGCCTTGAGAGGGCGGCGTCCTAGGCCTCTAGACAACGGAGGCATGAGCTGGGGAACTAGGATTCGAACCTAGACAATACGAGTCAGAGTCGTAGGTGCTGCCGTTACACCATTCCCCATCACAGTCTCTCAACTGCGAGGTGTATTCTATCAAAGAACAAACCGCTTGTCAAGCATTTTTTATATGAAATCGGATTTTGTTAACGTTACCCGTTAACGTTATTATTTGATCACGGTAAATTGTTCTTGACTCTTCACGCATCCTGTGATACTATAATCCGGCTGGTTCACCTGTGGAGAGATGGCCGAGCGGTTGAAGGCGCTGGTCTTGAAAACCAGTGATGCCGAAAGGCACCGGGGGTTCGAATCCCTCTCTCTCCGCCAGTTTCTTCAATTCAATACCTTGACATGGAGAAGTACCCAAGTGGCCGAAGGGGCTCCCCTGCTAAGGGAGTAGGCGGGTTAAACCGCGCCCGGGTTCAAATCCCGGCTTCTCCGCTCAAATCAAAGGCTCCGGGGTTTTTACCCCGGAGCTTTTCGTTACGCAAAATGACTGTTCAACAGTCTGTAATTTCTTACCTGCATTATTGTTCCGTAATCAGGTATACATAGATTCCTTTCTCCTGCGCGTATTGATACGCGTAGCTTGTCTCAGAACAAACAAATACAACATTTGCGCAGTCTTCAAAAGCATTCTCCGCGATCTCCTCCACGGAATCCGGCAGAATAACGGCAACCGGATGTTCGCACTTTGAGAAAGCACCCGAACCGATCCGAATTGTTCCGTCCGGTATGATCACCTGTTCAGCGTCAATCCCGCTGAAAGCCTCATCATCAATCCGGGTCACACCGGCCGGAAGCGTCAGAACACAGCCGGAGCCGGCATACCTGATCCCGTTTCCGTTCGCCTGCGCCCAACTGTCCGCGAAAGTATAGCGATAGCATTGAATCATTATGTTTTTCGGGAACGCGTTTTCTCCGATAAAGGTAACCGAAGGGGCAACGCTGCATTCCGTCAGTGTATCACAGTTGTAGAACGCGTAATCCCCTATGCTTTCCGTCGCGTCACACAGGTCAACTGTCCCGATATGGCAGCCGTAGAACGCGCCGTACGGAATCTGCTTCGTGTCCGTTACCTTAACACGGTCCACATATTGCGCAATCTCATAATAAGCGCCTCTTCCGTCCGCGTATCGCTGATATTCGGCCGTAAAGCTGTCGGAAATGCCGAAGATCCAGCCGAAAACCGCGTCTTCGGTACCGCGCGCGTCCCGGTTTGAACCGACAAACGGCACGGATATGTCCGTCAGCGCTGTGCAGCCCTGAAGCGCGCCGTTCCCGATTCTTTCCACGCCGTCAGGTATTGTGATTGCAGATACCGCCTTGCAGTTCGCGAACGCGTAGCCACCGATCGTTCTCACATTTTTCCCGATCGTTATGTCGGCAATGGCGCTGCAGTTTTCAAACGCGGATTCACCGATTCCGGTAACACTGTTGCCGGTCACAACAGATTCGATGCCGACACAGTTGGAGAAAGCGCACCGCCCGATGGCTGTCACACCGTCCGGAATCACGATCTCCGTCAGTTCAGTTCCGTCCAGATATAGCCGTGCTCCGTTCGTCCCGTTATTGGGATGGCTTCCGTCACCCGCATAGTTGCAATTCAGCCATGCCTCAAGGCTCCCGATCGATATATCCGTAAGACCGCAGTTCGTAAACGCTTCCTCCCCTATGCTTTTCAACGTGGACGGCAGCGTTATTTCCGTCAGCCGCGCCTGATTGCAGAAAGCGTAAGCGCCGAGCACGGTCAGATTCCCGGGCATACCGATCCGTTCCAGCATACTTTCCTGCGGATACGCGTAATAGAAAGCGTAATCACCTATGCTTTCCACCGTGTCACACAGGTCAATATTCCGGATATGGCATCCGTAGAACGCGCCGTACGGAATCTGCGCGGTTTCCGTGATTTTCACATGATCAATGGATTGTGATATCTCGTAATAGGAGCCTGCCCCGTCTGCGTATTTCTGATACTCTGAAGTAAAGCTGTCGGACATGCCGAAGATCCATCCGAAAACCGCGTCCTCGCTTCCGCTTGCCGCGCGGTTTGAACCGACAAAAGGCACGGATATATCCTTAAGCCCGGTGCAGCCCTGCAGCACGCCGGTTCCGATCCTTTTCACACTGTCCGGTATTGTAATGCTCGAAACAGCCGTGCAACCCTTAAACGCGAAATCACTTATATCCGTGATGTTCGCGCCGATTGTAACGGCTGACAGATTACAGCACTGATCAAACGCGTGTTCATATATTACTTCCGTACTGTCGCCGATCACAACACCTTTCAGCCCGTTGCTGCCGGCGAACGCGTACGCGCCGATCACCTTCACATTGCCCGTATTAACCGTAAAATTGCCTGTCGTGTTGCTGAAGCAGTACGGTGATACAGTCTGCACATTGATCCGCAGTTCCGCGTTATCCAGATTTTTACCCTTACAGCCCTCATAGCCGTAATAGGTCCGGTTCATCCGGTTCAGATATCCGGCGACGCCGTGCGCGTTCCGGGTTTTGTCCACAGCGGACCTGAGCGCGGGCACGCAGCCCGGCTGCACATCAAAGAAATAATTGATCAGCCCGGCAACGGAATCAACGGCAACGGCAGCCGCGTACCGTTCGCTGATCCGTGAACCGGTATCGAAAAACATCCCTGCATCCGTAATTCTGCTGCCCGCGAATTCATCATACAGGGTAAACACTTCGCGATACGCTTCCGAGTCCCGGTAATCATCCCACCCGTCAGCGGAAAGCGCGGATATCTCCTCCGCGTGAGCATCCCGGAAATCAAGCATGCGCTCGTACTTTGCCGTCAACTCCGCTGTCGGCATTCCGTTTCTGAGTACATCCGCGAATACGGTGATGCCCGGCATTGCCCCCATAAACGTGTCAAAATCCGCTTCATTCCCGCCGGCCATACCCCAGTTCAGCAGGCAGGATAAAAAGCTTCTGATATCTGAATCCCCGTCAGCATCGCTCAGCATACTGACGATTTCATCCGTTTCATCTGTTGTCAGTACATCCCCGCCGGCTGCCGATATTACAATATTCTGTCCGTAGCACGTGTATCCCCATGCTTTCGGCATCGCCCGCGGAATGGGATCATTACCAAACACGTAATTATAAATATTCCCGGATGCGGAAGCAGACCCGTAATATAGCGCCGGACACGCGAATGTATAGCAGTATACCCTGCCCGTTCCCGCGGTCGTGAGCTGCCCGGCCAGTATGTCGGCAACCGCGGCACCCCGGCTGTGCCCGGTCAGCAGAATGATCCGTTTATCCGCGCCGGAACCGTCCGCCGCGATCAGCCTGTCCAGATCACTCTTCAGATCACTTTCCGCCAGATAATAACCCCTGTGATATCCGTTTTCCGTTTCCGTCATGGCATTGCTGAGCCATTCGTATGCCGCGTACGTACCGCGCACGGCAATGCAATATATCGTATATTCACCGGTTTTCTTCTGACCGATGGCATAACCCGCGTGATGCGGGTCGGAAAAGGAGTATTCCGTATAGTCCGAAACGACATTGCCGAATCCCATCTGATTCAAAACACTTATTACTGTACTCCTGCTGTACGCGGCCGCTGAAATCGCCGCGCAAATCTTGGCGAGATCCCCGTCCTGCCCGTTCGGGCTGTCCGTCAGCAGCGAATCACTGTACAGAAACGGCGAACTGCCCGCGGTAATCTCATACCATCCCGTGCTGTTTTCCGCGTTTGCCGAAAGCATAAAAAACGCGCACAGCAGCGCGGCAAGCAACAATACCGGCAACTTTTTCATACTGGTCCTCCGTTCGGCT
>JAKSQH010000019.1 GCA_024404245.1 Clostridia bacterium | reverse complement strand
CGCAGCATCAAGAATTTTTTCCTTCGTAGTATTTCCCATAGCAACCTCCATATCATTGTGACCGTTTGGACACATTATATTATAGCAACCAAACGGTCACATGTCAAGATAATTCAAGGATTTGTTACAAATAGAAAACAGCGGCAGGGAGCAATCCCCGCCGCCATGAGTCTGTTATGCGTAAATCAATTCATTGTTGACGATCTCTGTCGCCGTTTCCCATACTGTGTTCGTTCGCTGTACCCAAAGCATCTGATCTTTGGCTTTGAGCGTTTCCGTGATGCCTTTCTTTTCGGCAAGCTCTTTTACCAATCGGTTTGTCCTCGTGAATAAACTCGTTTCGGGCTGTCATAAGGCATCCGACCGGCAACCTGTGTTCAAAGTCATCCGGATAGAAATATTTTCGCTTTGTTTTCATAGTCATTCGACCTCCTGTTTTGATTTCCCCTTTATTGTAGGGGAAACAAGCAGATAAATCGAATGTGCGGATTGGCAGATACAAAAACAGACACCGTGAAAAGCATTTCTGCAATTCACGATGTCTGTTTCTATTTGCTTTTGCCGCGCCATGCTATTTTGAAATTACTTCCTTATATGGCTGTGGCATCGGGTCATCCGCGTTAATATTCGCGAACGGGAATCAGACAACGGGGCGGATCAGAATGAACGGGGTAAGCTCATCCCCCTGACCGGAGGGATTGTCAGCCATGGCGTCCTGAATCTGATCGTCACTCAGCGGGAAAGCAGAGCCTTTGCCAAGCTGATTCTGATCGAAGTCATTCGCGTCCATGACAACTGTCGGAACGCCGGTAGCGCTCATGATTTCATCACACAGCTCGGGCGAGTTCTGCGGATTGATAACGCCCATGCTGTGATAGATTTCAAAACTGGAATCGGGATAGAAGCCGTCAATACCGGCAACATCATGACCGCAGATTTTGTAGAACAGACCTTTCACGCCGAACGGGCGGGTGATTGCCGAAACCGCGGCGGCAAACAGCACCCTGGGTAAACCGCAGATTTCAATGACAAGCTGCATTTTGTAAGCGCTGTGCATACCGATACCGGTGGAATTGTGGCCGGCAAAGGGAGAAAGGAAACGTGCCCACCAGCCGGGATGCGTGTCCTCCGGCGTGCGGACATTGTTGGTGCACATACCCATTACCTTGGCGGTGAAGGAGAGACAGTCCCCCTCTTTGAACAGGGGAAGAACGTAACGGCGGACAAGCTCGCACTTGTCCTCACCGGGATTGACAAAGTGTGTCTGGATGGCGAAACGCTGATATTTTCTGCCGTCGCGGCCGTCAATGACACCGCGGTCAAAATATACGATGCCGTTTTCTTCACGGCGCTGTTCCGCAAGATTGCGAGATGTACCCATAAAAACGCCTCCGGATGCAGTTAATTACAACGGTTGATTATACAACCGCCGGCGTAGCGTGTCAATGTTGCACATTCACGGGAAATCACATATAATGTATCTGTGTTCTTTTGCGCATTTTTACGAAGGAAGGTACGAGCAATGACAGCAGATGATAAACGGCTCCGCGCACTTGCGGATGCCGTAATCCTGATTCCGTCCCTGGAACCGGATGAACGTCTTCCGGCGTACGCGGAGGAATTGCTGAAATGCGGGTTCGGACATCTGGTTATTGTGGATGACGGTTCCGCTGAAAGCTATCAGCCGATTTTTGAACGGATTGCCGGCATGGAGCACACAACTGTGCTGCATCATGATGTGAACCACGGCAAAGGTGTGGCACTGAAGACCGGCTACGCCTGGATCGCGGAAAACCTGCCGGCATGCAGCGGGGTGATTACAGCTGACGCGGACGGACAGCACACCGTTGAGGATTGCTGCCGCCTGGCGGAGAAGCTTGCCGAAGGCAAACGCGCGCTGTATCTGGGCAGCCGTGATTTTTCGCTGGACAATGTGCCGCCCAAGAGCCGTGCCGGGAACCGGTCGACAAGCGCGATTTTCTTTCTGCTTTACGGGAAATGGCTGCCGGACACACAAACCGGGCTGCGCGCTTTCCGCCGCGAGGATCTGCAGTTCATGACAGAGGTGGAGGGCGAACGCTTTGAGTATGAAATGAACGTACTCATTGACTGCGCCAGAACCGGGCTGGATATGATTCCGGTGACAATCGAGACTGTGTACGAAAATGACAACAGCGGGAGCCACTATCATCCGCTGAAGGACAGCTGGCGCATCCTGAAGGTGATCCTGAAGGGCTTTGTCAAATTCATGGGCGCGAGCCTGCTGTGCTTTCTGATTGATCAGGGCATTTTCAACCTGATGAATCTCGCGGTTTTCCACAACGGCGATGTCAAGAACGGCGGTATTATTCTGCTAAGCACAGTGATCGCGCGTGTGATATCGGCAACATGCAATTTCCTCATCAATAAGGAATTTGTTTTCAGGCAGAAGGAACACAGCGGACGTGCGTTCCTGCGCTACGCGGTACTGTGTGTCGGCATCATGCTGACAAGCGCCCTGTGCGTATATCTGCTCGGCCTGACGGGAATCAGCAGCACTGTCGCGAAGCTGATTGTTGACTTCCTGCTTTACTTTGTCAGCTACCGTGTACAGCAGAACTGGGTCTTTCGGGAAGGAGACGGAAAGTGAATACACTGTTCTGTATCGGATCCTTTGAAGTAACCGTGTTTATGACAGGGGCGGCGCTGAGCGTATTGATCGGTCTGGCGGTCGCGCTGATCGCGCGCGGCAGGAAAGTATGCGGAATGGCCGGCGGCATCGGTATCGCGCTGTTTCCGACAATCGCGCTGATCCGTGTGTTTGAACAGGGTACACCCGGTTCAGTCGGCGCGACGGCGCGGTGCGAACGGATACTGAACTCATGGTTCGGTGCCGCGGACGGAACCGTGGCGATTAACAGAGTGGAAGCGGTATCAGCGCTGCTGATGTTCCTTATCCTAATCGTGTGGCTGCTGATCAGAAGGAGGAACGTGAAGCCGGATGCCGACCTGCTCCTTGTCGCACTGGTTTTGCTCGGCGCCGAACGGGTCGCGCTCGGCTCATTCCATGAAGCCGGATTCCTGGCCCGCGGCGCTGTAAGGTACGAAGTGCTCGGCGGGCTTGCCCTGATGCTGATCTGCCTGCTGATCTGGCTGATCCGGCTGAAAGGACATAAGCTGCTGAAGGTGATGAGCCTGATTGTTTTCGCTTGCGGAGCCGGTGTCTGGGTACTGAAGCAGTTTACGCGGCTTTCCACTGGTACGGAGCTGTATGACACCATTATCCTGTACACAGGATTGCTGCTTGCGCTCAAGGCTTCGCTGACAAACGGACGCGAGGGACGGAAGGCTTACGGGAAGGAATGATCGCAAATGGAACATGAAAAGATCGAACGGCTGAACGAACTGGCCAGGAAAAAGAAAAACGGCGGCCTGACACCGGAGGAAACTGCCGAACAGGCTGCTCTGCGGCAGGAATATCTGGACGGATACAGGGAAAACATGAAAGCGATGCTGGAGAACCTTGTGATCCGCGAACCGGACGGCACCGAACATAAACTTGAAAAGAAAAACTGAGACAAAGACGCGGACCGCGAATACCGGCGCTATTGCAAAAGACCGGTGAATCAGTTATAATCAGCGGTGTTCAGTGAGAACAAAAACAGGAGAGGTGTATTACAATGTCCGAATTTGAAAACGAATACAATGATTATGTACAGGCTACCGATGAAGACGGCAACGAGCTGCTGCTTGAGCCCCTGGATTATTTCTTCTACAACGGTGAAGAGTACTGCGTGCTCGCCGAGGTGGACGAGCAGGTGAGCGAAGCATGTGAAGGCTGTGAGAACACGGATTGCGAAGGCTGCGATCAGTACGGCGCCGAGGATGACGATACTGAACCCATGAATTGCTTCATCTGCAAGGTGCAGACCGTACAGGATGAAGAAGGTAACGATGTTGATGAGTTCATCCCCGTTGAGGATGACGCGCTGGCCGAAAAGCTGATCGAGATCGCCAATACCAGAATGGAAGAGGACGAGGAAGAGGAATGATCCCGAATGCCCCCTCTCCGATGTTCACCGTCGGGGAAGGGGCTTTTCGTATTTATACCGGAAGGAGCCGAACAAACGATGAAAACAACCGTACGCTGCCTGCTGTGCGTTTTATGCGCCGCGATGATTATCGCGCTCCCCTTTGTGATCCCGTCTCCGGATATGCTTGATGAAGTCAAATGGAGTATCCTGGACGAAATCGAAGAAACGGAAGAAACGGATCAAGACGAAGAAAGCGATCTGCTGTCTTTCCTGTTTCCGGCCGCGCATGCCGATGAATTACTGATTGAAGAGGAAGAGATCATCGAGGACGCGGAAGAAAAGGCACCGCTGACCGAAGGCGTGTATACTCTGCCGATGGATGAGACCGTGCCCCCGGCGCCGGATCCCGCGTGCTTTACGGAGAACGGATACGAGGATGAGACGATCCGCGTGCGTATTGAACACTTTGAACGGGATGAATCAAGATACCACACAGTGTGGATTGAAATCGCCGACGCGTCACAGTTCCGCACCGCGGTGAGCGGCAGAAACAACGCCAAAGTAACCACCATGGCGGAGAAAAACAACGCCGTGATCGCCATGAACGGCGACTACTTCAAGGACAACGAGTCCGCCAAGACCTTTGAGTACCGGATGGGAAAGAAGTACAACAAAGGAAAGGGCAACAAGCTCAGGGACACGCTGATCATTGACGACAAGGGCGATTTCCATATCTTCACGGCCGGCTCAAAACCCGAGGATTTCGAAGGCACGCTTGTGAACGCGTTCACTTTCGGTCCCGTGCTTGTGAATGAGGGCGAAACCGTACCGATTCCGAAGGACTACAAGTACAGCCCGAACGGACATGAAGCACGCTCAGCCATCGGACAGACAGGTCACCTGCAGTATGTGTTTGTCGTTGTGGAACGCAAAGCGGGATCCAAAGGCGTGACAATGGCGCAGCTCGGTGAGTATATGAAAGAGCTCGGCTGCGTAACCGCTTATAACCTGGACGGCGGAAATACCGCGCAGATCGTGATTAACGGGCAGGAATACTTCGGTGATACGACGGCGGACGCGCGTTCCCAGAGCGATATTATCTATTTTGCCACCGCTGTTCCCGAAGACGCCCGGAAGGAATGATCGTTCATGTTTATGTATGAAGAAGCCGCAAAACTTTCAATTTTCGGCATACAGGTATACGCCTTCGGATTCTACGCGGCGATCGGCGCGCTCGCGATGCTGGCGGCTGTCGCGATTCTCAGCCGGCACACGAAGTGCGTGAAGGGAACTGCCCCGCTGACGATGCTTCTCAGCATGGTATGCGGCGCGATTGCATCGCGTATCGTATATTGTCTGCTGACACAGCGGCTCGGCCAGACCGTACCGCTGAAATACTGGGTAACGGCCGCGACCGGCGGCGGCTGGTCCATGATGGGCCTGATCGGCGGCGTGTTCGCCGGAACGCGGATCGCTGCCGGGCTGACAGGGCAGAAGTACGGCCGGCTCGCGGACATCACTGCGTGCGCTTTGCCGCTCTTTATCGCCTTTGAAAGATTCGGGGAGAAATATATCGAAGGCTTCGACACCAGCCGACCCCTGACAACGGATATATTCAACAATACCTTCCTTTATATGGCCGGCGACTATGATCCGTATCTCGCGACATTTTATCTTGCCGCGATCGCGGCGGCGGTGCTGTTCGTGATTCTGCTGGCGGATCTGCTGCAGAAGAGGCGCGGCGGTGATACGGCGATTCTGTTCCTGCTCCTTTTCGGCGCCGGCGCGACGATTCTTGAAAGCCTGCGCTATGACAGGTTCCTGAGCATTACATTTGTGAACCTGGAACAGATTATGGCCATGGTGTGCCTGTGGACCGGCGTTATTCTCGCGTGTACGCGCGCGAAAGGCAGAAAAGGTCTGAAACGCGCGGCTGCCGTAAGCCTGCCTGTGGCAACGGCGATCGGTGTCGCGCTGGAATTCGCGATTGACAGGACAAAAATCAGCCATCTGCTGATTTACGCGGTGTTCATTATTGTGATTTTCACACCCGCGGTACTGGGTATAAATCTGAGAAGTAAAGCAAAGTAAACAAAAAAACGCCCGCCGGGCGTTTTTTTGATGACATGCCGCACGATTATTCAAACAGTTCCGTTGAAAAATAACGCTCGCCTGTATCCGGAAGAATGGTAACCACTGTTTTTCCCGGGCCGAGTTCCTTCGCCAGACGGATGGCGGCGGTTACGTTGGTACCGCTTGATATGCCGCAGAGAATACCTTCTTCACGGATCAGACGGCGCGAGGTTTCAAGCGCCTCCTCATCGGTGACGATCTCAACGCGGTCATAGATATTCATATTCAGGTTCGCGGGAATCAGCCCGTCGCCGATGCCCATCTGAAGATGCGTACCGATGCTGCCGCCGGACAGAATCGCGGCGTTTTCCGGCTCAACCGCCCAGATGCGGATGTCCGGATAAAGCGCTTTGAGCGTTTCGCCGATGCCGCTGAGTGTTCCGCCGGTACCCACACCGGAGCAGAAACCGTGAACCGGACGGCCGACCTGTTCAACGATCTCAAGCGCTGTATGGTATTTGTGAACGAGCGGGTTGTCCGGATTTTCAAACTGCTGGGGAACCCATACACGCGGGTCCTCTTTTTTCATACGGAGAGCGGACTGCAGGCATTCTTCAATGCACGCGCCGATATCGCCCGCGTCATGGATGAGCACAAGCTCGGCTCCGTAGGCCTTAATCAGTTTCCGGCGTTCCTCGCTGACGCTGTCCGGCATGATGATACGGACATGATAACCGCGTACCGCGCCGATCAGCGCGAGCCCGATTCCCTGGTTACCGCTGGTGGGCTCCACAATGACGGTGTCTTTGTTGATCTCGCCACGCTTTTCAGCTTCGCAGATCATGTTATACGCGGTCCGTGTTTTGACGCTGCCGCCGATATTGACTCCTTCATACTTGACCAGCACTTCGGCGGAGCCTTCCGGAACCATGCGGTTGAGCCGGATGACAGGCGTATGACCGATAGCGTCAAGCACTGTATCGCAGATCATAGAATCACTCCCTGTGAATATTACAAAAACGCGGTCATTCTAACATGAAACAATGCCTGTTTCAACCGCCTGAACGGCCTTGGAATGTTCATAATTTGTTCTGTTCAAGCCCGAAGAACCGGAACGTTCCGGGACACCTCCGGAACGGGATCCGGGTACGGGGCGTTCGGTAAAGCGACACCGGGAAAGCGGTGATGGATGATTGAAACCGGCGGATTTGATTAAAATTGTCTGTTTTTTCATATGAAACCATTGACAAACCGGGGTACCGGTGTTATTGTATGTGCGTTGGTTAGCACTCGACGGCGATGAGTGCTAACAACGGAAACCGGGAGAGAAGGAGGCGGCAGGTATGGATATGGATGAGCGGAAACTCAGAATTCTGCAGGCGATTATCGATGACTATATCCTGACTGCTGTGCCAGTAGGGTCCCGGACAATTTCGAAGAAGTATGACATGGGCCTGTCTTCGGCAACGATCCGGAATGAGATGAGCGATCTTGAAGAACTCGGTTATCTGGATCAGCCCCATGTATCGGCCGGCCGTATTCCTTCGGCAAAAGCCTACAGGCTGTATGTGGATACGCTGATCCGGTCGGGCCGTATCACGGACGATACCGCCGAAAGCATCAGCGAGCACTTCGCAGGACGGCTCCATCAGATGGAAGATGTGATTGACCGGGCTGCCCGCGTGATTTCGGATCTGACGGAATATACGGCCGTTGTGCTACCGCCGAAGGGAAAGCAGCCGTGCATCCGGACGGTTCAGCTTGTACCCGTTTCGGATGACGCCGCGCTGGTGGTGATCGTGACCGACAGCGGTGTGGTGCGGGACAATGTTGTGCATGTTTCCAGCCAGATTGACGCGGATACTCTTTACGCGATATCGCGCTCGCTGACACAGGAGCTGCGCGGCCGGACACTGCAGGAGGCATGCGAGCTGCTGCCAGAAATGATCGGCAGAATGAAGGAAAACCAGGATATCCTTCAGGGGTTGTACGGTTATCTGCAGGAGCGCGGAAACGGAACGCAGGCGTCCCATGTCGCGGTCGGCGGTACCAGCAAGATGCTGCGCTATCCCGAATACAACGATGTGGAGAAAGCCAGAAACTTCCTAAGCCTGATGGAGACGCGCGATAAGCTGGCTGATATCATCAGCACAAACGGCGGTGAGATGGCCTTTACCGTACGGATCGGACCTGAGACCGGCATCCCGGGAATGGAGGACTGTTCCATTGTGACGGCAACCTATTCCACACGTAACGGTCAGCAGGGGACAATCGGTGTTATCGGCCCCACACGGATGCAGTATTCAAAGGTGATTTCCATCCTGAACATGATGGGGCATCAGCTGACCGACATGTTCAGCGGTGAGGAGCAGAAATGATCCGGAACCGCCGCGGCGGGACCCGGGGAAAAGGAGAGACGGCATAATGAGCCGGACCGGAAAAGGAAGACGTATGAAACCGGATGAAATCAAAAAGGACGAGGAAATGACCGGCACCGAAAACGAAGAAACAAAAGAAACCGCCGAAGCCGAAGAAGCGGCGCAGGAACAGCCGGAGGAGAATCCGCTGCAGGCGCAGCTGGATGAGGCAAACGCGAAAGTTGCCGAGTATCTCGCGCTCGCGCAACGCATTCAGGCGGACTTTGAGAATTTCCGCCGCCGCAATGAAAGTGTGCGGGCTGATTCCTACAGTGAAGGTCAGCGCGATGTGGCCGCGAAGATGCTGCCGGTGCTGGATAACCTTGAGCGCGCGTCAGCCGCTGCCGCGGGCAGCACGGATGATGCACTGAAAAACGGCGTGGAACTGGTGCTGCGGCAGATGAACGACGCTTACGCGAAACTGGATGTGACACCCATTGACCGCGCGGGCGAGAAGTTTGACCCGAACCTGGAAAACGCGGTGCTTCAGGGAACAGAGGACGAAGGTGAACCCGGTACCGTATGTATGGTGCTTCAGAAAGGCTACAAAATGGGTGACAAAGTGCTTCGCCACGCGATGGTGAAGGTTGTGCCCGAATGAAAACGACCGCAGACGGTTCGCGCCGTTTCGGATATATATAATGATAACCCGAACAATATGTATAAAGCGGAGGAATGAATTATGAGCAAGATTATCGGTATTGACCTGGGTACTACCAACAGCTGCGTGGCTGTGATGGAAGGCGGACAGCCTGTTGTTATCGCAAACGCGGAAGGAAGCCGCACAACTCCGTCCGTTGTCGCTTTTACCAAGGACGGGGAGCGCCTGATCGGTCAGGTGGCAAAGCGCCAGGCTGTAACGAACCCGGACCGCACTGTGATTTCCATCAAGCGCGAAATGGGCACCGGTTACAAGGTAGGCATTGACGGCAAGCAGTATACTCCTCAGGATATCAGCGCCATGGTGCTGAGCAAAATGAAGGAAACCGCGGAAAGCTATCTGGGCGAAACCGTAACGCAGGCTGTTATTACCGTGCCCGCGTATTTCAATGACAGCCAGCGTCAGGCGACCAAGGATGCCGGCCGTATCGCCGGTCTGGAAGTGCTCCGTATCATCAACGAGCCTACGGCGGCCTCTCTTGCCTACGGTCTGGACAAGGAAGAAAATCAGAAGATTCTTGTATACGACCTGGGCGGCGGCACTTTCGACGTCAGTATTCTGGATATCGGCGACGGTGTGTTTGAAGTGCTGAGCACCAACGGTAACACCCGCCTGGGCGGCGATGACTTCGACCAGCGGATTATGGATTACGTCGCGAACGAATTCAAAAAGGAAAACGGAATCGATCTCAAGAGCGACAAGATTGCCGCGCAGCGCCTGAAGGAAGCCGCCGAGAAGGCAAAGATCGAGCTGAGCGGCACCACAACCGCCAACATCAACCTGCCCTTCATTACCGCGGATGCCACCGGCCCCAAGCATCTTGACGTGACGCTGACCCGCGCGAAGTTTGATGAGCTGACCGCCGATCTGGTTGATGCCACCATTGAGCCGATTCGCAAGGCGCTGAAGGATGCCAAGCTGACTGTTGAACAGCTGAACAAGGTCATTCTGGTCGGCGGCTCCACCCGTATTCCCGCCGTGCAGACTGCCGTGAAGCGTATTACCGGCAAAGAGCCCTTCAAGGGCATCAACCCCGATGAGTGTGTCGCTATCGGCGCTGCCATTCAGGGCGGCGTGCTGGGCGGTGAAGTCAAGGACGTTCTGCTTCTGGATGTTACGCCCCTGTCTCTGGGCCTCGAAACCGAAGGTCATATCTTCACCCGCCTGATCGACCGCAACACGACCATCCCGACCAGCAAGAGCCAGGTGTTCTCCACCGCGGCTGACGGTCAGACAACTGTTGAAATCCACGTGCTGCAGGGCGAACGCCAGATGGCTTATGACAACAAGACGCTGGGCCGCTTCCAGCTGACCGGCATCGCGCCCGCTCCCCGCGGCGTACCGCAGATTGAGGTTACCTTCAGCATTGATAACAACGGTATCGTGAACGTAAGCGCCAAGGACAAAGCGACCAACAACGAGCAGAAGATCACCATCACCGCGAGCACCAACCTGTCCGAAGAAGAAATCAATCAGCGTGTCAAGGAAGCTGAGCAGTTCGCCGAACAGGATAAGAAGCGCAAGGAAGAGGTTGAGACGCTCAACCACGCGGACAGCCTGATTTATGAAATTGAGAAGCAGCTGCGTGAAAACGGCGACAAGCTGACGGAAGAAGACAAGAACACGATCCAGAGCGAAGTTGATTCCTTCAAGAAGATCCGCGAAGGCAATAACGCCGAAGAGATCAAGAACGCGATGGACGGCTTTACCCAGAAGGTTTACGCGATCTTCGGCAAGCTGTATCAGCAGGAGGGCGGCCAGCAGCCCGGGCCGGATATGGGTTCACAGCAGCCCGGCGGCATGAATGATGACGGCAGCTTCAACGCTGACGGAACGGTTGAATAATTCTGACCGGAACCGGGGTACAGCCCGCCGCGTGACGAGCGGCGGGCTTGCCTTCGGTATACGGAGCAAGGTGATGAGGTAAACCGATGGCGAACAAGAGAGACTACTATGAGGTTCTCGGCGTGGATAAGAATGCCACGGATGAGGATATCAAACGCGCGTACCGCAAGAAAGCCAAAGAATGCCATCCGGACCTTCATCCGGATGATAAGGACGCGGCGGAGCGCTTTAAGGAACTGAATGAAGCGAATGAAGTGCTGTCCGACGCGAACAAACGCGCGAGATACGACCAGTTCGGCTTTGAGGATCCGATGAACGGCGGCGGTGGCGGAAATCCGTTCGGCGGCATGGGCGGATTCGACTTCGGCGGCATGGGCGGCATGGGTGATATTTTCGACCAGCTGTTCAACGGCGGCATGGGATCGCGCGCGGCGCGGAACCAGGGTCCCGTACAGGGAAACGATCTGCAGTATGAACTGAAAGTAACTTTCGAGGAAGCCGCGAAAGGTTGCGAAAAATCATTTGAGATTTATCGCAGCGAAGTATGTGACACATGCGGCGGGAATGGCGCGAAACCCGGCACATCCCCGGTGACATGCCAGACCTGCAGAGGCACCGGTCAGATCCGCTCGAACGGCGGATGGATGACGACCGTAAGACCCTGCTCCGCCTGCGGCGGTACGGGAAAAACGATCGCGGACAAGTGTCCCGGATGCGGAGGCAGCGGCCGTGTGCGCAGAAAGCGCACTGTGAATGTGAAGGTACCCGCCGGTATTGACAACGGGCAGACCATTGTGATGAACAACCAGGGTGAGCCCGGACTGCGCGGCGGTCCGAACGGGGATCTGTATATCGTTGTGGGTGTTCGTCCGCATAAGCTTTTCAAGCGGGACGGATACAACCTGACGCTTGATTTCCCGATCAGCTTTGTGACGGCGGCGCTCGGCGGCGATGTTGAGGTGCCGACGCTCTCCGGCCCCGTGAAATACAGAATCCCGGAAGGAACCCAGCCGGGTACGGAATTCCGTATCAAAGGCTGCGGCATACAGCAGCTGCGCGGTACAGGCAAAGGAGACCTTCTGCTGCGTGTGAAGGTTGAGATTCCGAAAAAGCTGAACAACAAGCAGAAGGAACTGCTGAAACAGTTTGATGACATGACGACGGACAAGGAATATGAAAGCCGCAAGTCATTTATTGACAGAGTAAAGGAAATTTTCGGATAATGACATAATAAAAAGGCATCCGCGCGGATGCCTTTTTAAATACTTTTGTTACTGAGCGTCCCTGACCAGACGCCGGACATCGTCCACCACCAGCGCGGTGGATGAACTTGTTTTGATGCCGGCTTCAACGGTTTTGTAGCTGTGCATGACTGTTGTATGGTCACGTCCGCCGAATACCGTACCGATCTGCGGGAAACTCATGCCGGTCATTTCACGGGTAAGGAACATTGCGATCTGGCGCGGTATGGTAATTTCACGCCTGCGGGTGGGACCGGTGAGATCGGGAATGGTAATGCCGTAATAGTCGCTTACGGCCTGCATAATCACTTCGGCCGTAATCTGGCGGTGGCGGTTCTGATCAAAGGTTTCCTTCAACGCGACCTCGCAAAGGGCAACGCTGATCGGCTCTCCCACCAGACCGGAGTAGGCAACCAGACGCTTAAGGCTGCCTTCCAGTTCACGGATATTGCTGTCGATCTTGCCCGCGATCAGCTGCAGTACATCGTCGTCCAGACGGATGTGCTCCTGCCGCGCCTTTTCACGCAGAATCGCCACACGGGTATCAATATCGGGACGCTGGATATCCGCGACAAGACCCCACTCAAAACGGCTGCAGAGACGTTCCTCCAGACGGGCGATATCCTTCGGCGGCTTATCACTGGTCAGAATGATCTGCTTGCCCGCGTTGTGCAGTTCGTTGAAAGTGTTGAAAAACTCCTGCTGTGTGCTCTCACGGCCGGCGATGAACTGAATATCGTCCACCATCAGCACATCAACTTTACGGAAACGGTCACGGAACTCATATGTTTTCCGCTGTTGAATCGCGTTGATCAGTTCATTTGTGAAATCGGCACTGGTGATGTAAAGCACTTTTTTATCAGGATACTGCTCACGCACATAGTTGCCGACGGCCTGCATCAGATGCGTTTTGCCCAGACCGACACCGCCGTAGATGAACAGGGGATTATAGGCATCGGCAGGGGATTCCGCCACGGCAAGGGCCGCCGCGTGCGCGAATTTATTCGCGTCGCCGACAACAAAGCTTTCAAATGTATACTTCGGATTCAGTTTGAGGTCATCATCTTCGGCTTCCGTATCGTCTCCGTCTTTCAGGGCGACCGCTTCGGCGTGCGTCAGCACGCGTACCGTGACGGGGTGACCGGTTACGGACGTCAGCGATTTTGTTATGATCGGAACGTATCTGTTAACAATCATCGGGCGCATATTTTCCATGCCGATTTCAAGTGACATGACATCCTGATCCAACTGCACGGGTTCAAGATTGCCTTCAATCCATGTATTGTAGGAGATCGGATTCATTTCTTCCTTCATCAGGGCACAGGCTTGCTCCCACAGAACTTCCATTTCCATTACCAACTATCCTCCGGAACGCGCCGCATACGGCGCGAAAAAACATCATTCGGGATCCTGAAAAACAGACAAAAAAACTTGCAGGGCAGCGGCTAACCTGTGGATAACTACCCTGTGGAAAACTCGCACTTGTCGTAATGACTAACACATCTTAACAAAAAAAATGAATGATATCAAGCATTGCAAGGCTTGCACGTTTATGAATACGGACACAGCCTGTTGATAACTTTCAAACAAAGTATAGTATGAAAAAATGATGCCATCCACAATATTTATGATGAAAGAATGCTTAAATATGCAATGTGAATGAATATTCAATAAAAATCATAAAAAAACGCAGAAAACTATACAAAAAAGTAATAATTTCTGCATATGTGGAAAACAAGCGCAAATATAAATGAAAAAAAGTTCCAGTTCGCGATCTGTTTGTACTCCATATATGCTATAATATAAGGGTTATGAAGCTGTAAGGGAGGAGCGGATGATGATCACAGCACGGCATATGCGGGAAGCGCTGCGGTATAAACTCGGATCTCATATCGTGGATGAGACGCCGCTGGCGGAAAAAGCAGCCGCGCTGATCGGCAGCTGGCTTCCCGGAAAGGAACCTCTGGCCGGCATCGAGGCACGCGCGGAGGATCTGATATTCAATGAACTGTATAATGCTGTGGGCCCGGGAATGAGCGTGACAACGGATGACGGCGTCACACGCAGGGTACGCCTGGACGAGCTGAGGGAAATCGCGGATGACGCGATGTATCCGCTGTTTGACAACATGAAGGTGTATTCCGTAAGCTATTGCATTCTGCGGGATTACGCCATGGAAGCATCATCACTGCGTGCTATGCAGGTTCTTGTGCTCAAATACGGCGAATTCATGGCGCCGCGGGAAAAAGATATCTTTACGCGTATCATCCGCGAGAACCGGCCGGAATGGCATACCGAAGACTGAAGCAAACGGGGGTAAATTGTGAAAAGAGTTATTTCATTACTGATGGTATTCGCGGTGCTGTGTGTGTGCACGGCTGCCGCGGCGGAAACAGCGGTCACCTCGTTTTACCCGATCTGGCTGCTGACGCTGAATCTGACAAAGGGTATCGACGGCATTACCGTGGAGAATCTGGCATCGCCGGACACGGGCTGCCTGCATGATTATCAGCTGCAGACAGGGGATATGAAGGCGCTGGCGAAAGCGGACGTATTTCTGGTAAACGGAGCCGGGATGGAAAGCTATCTGGAAAACGTGTTTGAAGCATTTCCGGAGCTGACGGTCATCACCGCGGCTGACGGAATACCGCTGGTAGAAAACGTCACCGGGCTGGTGATCGGCAACGCGGAAACGGCGGATGAGGACGCGGACGAGGCGGAAGTGAACGCCCATATCTGGCTCGACGCCGGCAACGCCGCCGTGATGGCCGCGAATCTGGCCAAAGGACTGGCGGACGCGTTTCCGCAATACGCGGAACAGATCAGCGCCAATCTGGAGGAGTACACGCTGCGCCTGGAACAGCTGGACAATGAGCTGAGAGAAGGCCTGAAGGATCTGCAAAGCAGGGACATTATTACTTTCCACGAGGCGTTTCCGTATTTCGCGAGAGCATACGGGCTGAATGTGGCTGCCGTTGTGAACCGGGAACCCGGCGAAACGCTGACGCCGACACAGCTGAAACAGTTGATCGTCACGGTGCGCGAGCTCGGCGTTCCTCCGCTGTTCGCGGAACCACAGTATGAGGACCTGAGCGCCAGAACACTGGCGGCGGAAACCGGAGCGGTGATCTATTCACTGGATCCTGTGGTTACCGGACCGGAAACGGATGTGCCGTACGATTACTATGAAACGGTTATGCGTGAAAATATGCGCGTCCTCAGGGAAGCGCTCGGAGAATGAAATTGTTGCAATGAACGGACGCGAGTGCTAAAATAAACAAATCATTTTGATGCGGGCGATGCCGCGCTGTGTATGCGGGCCTGTAGATGAAAGGCGGAAAGACGAATGGGTATGAGTGAAAGGATCAATGAGATCCGGACAATATTGACAAATGAGCTTGAACAGGCGGAAACGACCCAGCTGCTTGATAACCTGCGCGTCAGGATTCTCGGTAAAAAGGGAGAGCTGACGGCACTGCTGCGCGGTATGGGTCAGCTGTCTCCCGAAGAAAGACCGCAGGCAGGTCAGCTGATCAATGAAGCCCGTGAAAGCTTTACCGCCATGCTGGATGAGAAACTGGCCGTTCTGAAGGCAAAGGAACGCGAGGAAGCACTGAAACGGGAAGCCATTGATGTAACGCAGCCCGTGGACCTGCCGGCCGAAGGCGGAGAGCATCCGATCACGCTTGTGATGAATGAAATGATTGACTGCTTTACCGGCATGGGTTTTGAAGTGGTGGAAGGTCCGGAAGTGGAGCTGGATCATTACAACTTTGAGCTCATGAATATTCCGAAGAATCATCCCGCGCGTGACGCGCAGGATACCTTCTACATTGACGATAATATCGTACTGCGTACGCATACAAGCCCGATACAGGCACGCACGATGCTCAGCCGCAAGCCTCCCATCCGTGTGATCTGCCCCGGACGCGTGTATCGCGCGGATGAAATGGATGCCACGCACAGCCCGGTCTTCCATCAGATGGAGGGTCTTGTTGTTGACAAGGATGTCAATATGGCCGATCTGCGCGGAACACTGAACGCGTTTGCGGAGAGGATCTACGGCAAGGGCATTACAACACGTTTCCGCCCCAGCTTTTTCCCGTTTACCGAGCCCAGCACGGAGGTCGACCTTACCTGTGCCGCGTGCCACGGTAAGGGATGCCGTGTATGCAAGGGCACCGGCTGGATTGAGGTGCTCGGCGGCGGTATGGTGAACCCCAAAGTGCTCGCGGACTGCGGCATTGATCCGGAAATCTATTCCGGCTTCGCGTTCGGTATCGGTCTGGAACGCATTGCCATGCAGCGTTACAGCATTCCGGATCTGCGGCTGCTGTATGAAGGCGATGTGCGGTTCCTGAATCAGTTCCGGTGAGACGAGAAGCGCGAAGGAGGGAAAAACGATGAAAGTACCGATGAAATGGATCGGCGAGTACGCTCCGATTCTGACGGACGCGGAAAACTATATGAACAAAATGATCATGATCGGAAACGGCGTGGAGGGTTATGAGGACCTCGGCGGCGGTTTCAGCGGTGTGGTAGTCGGAAAAGTGCTGACCTGCGAAGCACATCCCGACAGTGATCATCTGCATGTGACCACGGTTGATATCGGCAGCGGTGAGCCGCTTCAGATTGTCTGCGGCGCGCCCAACTGCGAGGCGGGTATTCTGGTTCCCGTGGCAACGGTCGGCGCCTGCCTGCCCGGCGGCGTCAAAATCAAAAAGGGGAAGCTGCGCGGTGTGGAAAGCTGCGGTATGCTCTGCTCTTCCGATGAGCTGGGCGTGCCGGTGGAACTGTATCCCTCCGTCGGCAGCGCGGGTCTGCTGATCTTCCATGAGGATTATCCGCTCGGCGCCGACGTAAAGCCCATACTCGGACTTGACGATACCGTAATGGATTTTGAAGTGCTCGCAAACCGGCCCGACTGCCTGAGCGTATGGGGACTGGCCAGAGAGACGGCCGTGGCGTGCGGAACGGAATTCAAAAAACCGGAGATCACCGTGACTGAGGCGGACGGCGATGTGCATGATTATGTGCGGGTGGACGTGGAAGCGAATGACCTGTGCCCGCGCTATATCGCGCGTGTGGTGAAAAACGTGCGTGTCGGGGAGAGCCCGATGTGGCTGCGCAAGTACCTGTACGGTGCCGGCATGCGGTCCATCAACAATGTTGTGGATATCACCAACTTCGTGATGCTTGAGACCGGACATCCGATGCACGCTTTCGACCTTGACAAGGTGGACGGCCGTCATATTATCGTACGCCGCGCCGAAGCGGGCGAGCAGATTACAACGCTGGACGGGAAAGAACATCCGCTGTCCGGCGGCCAGCTGGTGATCTGCGACGCGAAAAAGCCCTCCTGCCTGGCCGGTATCATGGGCGGAGAGGAAAGCGAGATCACTGAGAATACCCGGACAATGATGTTCGAATGCGCCGTGTTTGACCGTGCTTCAACCCGTGTGACAAGCCGCACGCTCGGCATCCGCACGGAGAGCAGCGGACGCTTTGAAAAGGGCGTCAGTGTCAAAACCGCCATGGAGGCCATGAACCGCGCGTGCCAGATGATCCATGAACTGGATGCAGGTGATGTTGTAGGCGGCGTAATTGATATTTATCCCGACCCGGAGGAAAAGCAGGTCATTACGGCTTCATGCGAACGGATCGCGAAGCGCACCGGTGTTGACATCCCGGCGGATGAAATTGTACGCATTCTGAAGCAGCTCCATTTCGGCGTTGAACGCGAAGGCGATATGCTGACGGTAACCGTACCGGATTTCCGGCAGGATGTGACGGGTGAAGCGGACCTGAGCGAAGAAGCGCTGAGAGTATACGGCTATGATCATATTCCCGGCACACTGCTGCGCGGCGAAACGACACCGGGCGGCCGCAGCGAAGCGATGCGGCTGAAGGACAGCGTGAGCCGCAAGCTTTGCGGGCTCGGCTTCCGCGAAATCATGAACTTCTCCTTTGTAAGCCCGAAGAGTGTGGAGAAACTCGGTCTGCCGGAAAATGACGAACGGCTGAACATGCTGCCGATCCGTAACCCGCTGGGTGAGGATACCAGTGTGATGCGTTCCACGCCGGTGCCGGGCATGCTCTCGACCCTGGCACTGAACATGAACCACGGCAACGAAAAGGCAAGCCTGTACGAAGCGGCCGGCGTCTTTGATCCGATTCACCGGACGGAAGAAAACCTGCCGACTGAAACGCGCAAACTGTGCCTGGGCATGTATGGCGGAAAAGTTGATTTCTTTACCCTGCGCGCTGTCGCGGAAAGCCTTCTGACGGGCTTCGGCATTGACACGGAATGCGAAGCAGGCGGTGAGGTGTACTATCATCCGGGCCGCCGCGCCGTGCTGAAGCACAACGGAGAAATTGTATGCTCACTGGGCGAAATTCATCCGGAAGTACGTGAAAAGTTCGATATGCCGCAGCGTGCGTACGTGGCGGAACTGGATCTGAATCAGATCGCCGCGCTGAAGCAGCCGATGGGCGCAGTGAAGCCCATGCCGAGGTACCCCGCTGTAACGCGCGACCTGTCGCTGGTTATGCCGGAGACAACCCAGGTCGGTCCGCTGCTCAGCCTGATGCGCGGCGCGGCCGGAAAGATTCTGGAAGACGCGAAGATGTTCGATGTATACCGCAGCGCGGCACTGGGAGCGGACAAAAAGTCCATCGCGTTCAGCTTTGTTTTCCGCGGAGCGGATCATACCCTGACCGAGGATGAGATCACGAAAGCCATGAATAAGCTGCTGAAAGCGGCGGAAGGCATGGGCGCCGTGATTCGCGCGTAATTTATATATTCAAAAGAAAATCGTGACGGCGATGTCAGCCGGAAGATGACATCGCCGCCGCTTTTTTATACTGAAAAATAAAAAACGCGAAAAGTTCGCTGCTTTGCATACAATATTGTTTTTCTTCGAAATCAATATAAGTGTATATCCTTTATCCGTTGACACCGGTTTTTCCGATTGCTATAATATAGTGTCTATATTTGTGCAAATTAACCAGTTTTTCTGATTACATCTGCACAGAAGTGACAATTACACAGATTCCAAAAATCGTTTTACGCGTGTAAAACGGACAGGAGATGGACTCATGACCAGAAAAGGACGCAACACCCTTATCATTGTCCTTCTGATCGCGCTGCTCGTCGCGGCTGTTATCCTGCTCAGCGGTAACAGCAGTGATTTCAGTGCCAAGTACAAGGACAGTGATCTTTCCGCGGATGTGACAGGCATCAGCCGTGAAAACACCTATTCCGGATACCTGGAAAAGCACGCGGATGCCGTTTCCGGTGACATGGAAATCCCGGTGGATATGCAGAGCTTTGAGTCGGAAGGTGCCGCGGAAACGCGCGGTGACGGTATTTATACCGAAGACGGCTCAAAAGTGACCTGGAAGGTGAGCGTTCCGAAGGCCGGAATGTACAATATCCGGATGGAATACACAACGGTTGAAAGCCGTGGCGTGGATGTGGAGCGTGAGGTACTCATCAACGGTGAGCTGCCGTTTGAAGGAGCGAGCACACTGTGCTTCAGCCGCCTGTGGACAAATGCCGGCGAGATTAACAAGGATAATCAGGGAAACGAGATCCGTCCGAGCCAGACCGAGAGGTATGAGAAACAGACGGCTTATTTCCGTGATGATATGGGATATATCAGCGAGCCGTATCAGTTCTGGTTTGCCGAAGGCGAGAACACGCTGACGCTGAACGCCGTAAATGAGAAGGTTATCATTAACAGCCTTACACTGACGCCTGTTCAGCAATACCGGACATACGACGCGTACAGGGAAGCGCAGCCGGCCGCGGACGAAACGAAAGCGAACAGTGCGATCATCACGATTCAGGGTGAGGACTCCACCGTTCGTTCCGCGCCTTCGCTGTATCCCCGGTACGACCGTTCGTCTCCCGCCACCGAGCCGAATGATGTGTATCACACCGTGATGAACTATATCGGCGGTGACCCGTGGAATATCGCGGGGCAGTGGATCCAGTGGGATATGGAAATACCGGAGGACGGCTGGTACAACATCAGCATCAAGGCCCGCCAGATGTATCAGCGCGGCGCGATGAGCTGCCGTACCGTATATATCGACGGTGAAGTTCCGTTTGAGGATCTCGCGTCTGTCTCCTTCAAATATGATACAAACTGGGAAATGCGGACGCTGAGCGATGAGAACGGAAAACCGTTCGACTTCTGGCTGACCGCGGGTACCCATACCATCCGGATGGAAGTGACGATGGGCGAAATGGGTGCTGTGCTGGAGGAAGTTGAGGACAGCATTTTCCGCCTGAATCAGATTTACCGCAAGGTGCTGGTGCTGACCGGCGCGACGCCCGACCGTTTTCGCGATTACAACATCGAAGGCGTTTATCCGGAAGTTATCAGCGCGATGGAGCTGGAAAGCAAGCGGCTTTACAAACTGGTGGATGACACCGTCGCGATCACAGGGCAGAAGAGTGACCGTGTCGCCGTGGCGCAGACACTGGCTGTGCAGCTTGAAAGCTTTGTGAAGGACAGATACAGGATGACCGAGTCCTTTACAAACTTCAAGGACAACATCACCTCTCTCGGTACGGCCATGCAGAACATGTCCGAAAGCAAGCTGGATGTGGATATGATTGTTGTATCCGGCACGGGAGCGAAGATTCCGTCCGTCCATGAGAATTTCTTCAACAGGGCATGGCACGAGATCCGTTCCTGCTTCGCTTCCTTCTTTGTCGATTACAACGCGCTGGGCAACAAATATGACGATATGCATGACGCGATTGAAGTATGGATTGTGACCGGCCGTGACCAGTCCACCGTACTCAAAACCATGATCGACGATACTTTTACGCCGAACAGCGGCATCAAGGTCAATGTCAAACTGGTTGATGCGAACGCGATTCTGACAGCCGTGGTGGCCGGCAACGGTCCTGACGTCGTGATGAGCGTAAGCGGATGGTTCGCGGTGAACTACGCTATGCGTAACGCGGCGGTGGACCTGACCCAGTTTGAAGATTTCGAGACGGCTGTGGAACCCTTCTATCAGTCCATTCTGGATCCGCTGACCTACAACGACGGACAGCACGCAGGCGTGTACGGCCTGCCGGAAACCCAGAACTTCAACCTGCTCTTCTACCGCAAGGACGTGCTTGATGAACTGGGACTGGAAGTGCCGCAGACCTGGGAAGATATCATCAATATGCTGCCGACCATCCAGGGCAACAGCCTGACGGTGGGTGTGCCTTTCCCGGATATCGGACTGGCCGATATCTCGATCTTCAACTCTCTGATTTACCAGAACGGCGGGGATGTGTACGCCGCCGACGGACGGAAGACGCTGATTGACAGTGAAAACGGTGTTACCGCGTTTAAACTGTATACCAGCCTGTATAACGACTACGGCCTGCCGATTGTATACGACTTCGTAAGCCGTTTCCGCAGCGGCGAGATGCCCATCGGTCTCGCTTCCTACGCGACCTACAATACGCTGATGGTTTCCGCGCCTGAAATCAGAGGACTGTGGGATTTCACCCTGTTCCCCGGAACGGTGAAGGATGACGGAACGCTGGACCGCACGGTGCATACGGACGGACTGTGCACGCTGATGGTCGCTACGGACGACGAAACCGTGAAGAAGAACGCGTGGGAATTCATGAAGTGGTGGGTCAGCGAAGAAAGCCAGGTCCGCTTCGGACGCGAGATGGAAAGTATTCTGGGCGCGAGCGCCAGATACCAGACAGCGAACCGTAATGCGCTGAAGCAGCTTGCGTGGTCAAGTGAGCAGCTGGGCGTGCTGGAGGAACAGATGTCCATGACGCGCGGCTTCCCCGAAATCGCCGGCGGTTACTCCACAACGCGTCATATTACCAACGCCATTCGTAAGGTGATCAATGAGAAGATCGACCCGAGAGAATCGCTGCTGAATTACACGCGTACGATTAATGAAGAAATCAAGATCAAACGCCGTGAATTCAATCTGCCGATTGACTGATGAAAGGGAAGGAGGGAAGACCATGCAAAAGACGATGAATAAGCCGTTACTCCCCAAGTATTTTGAAATGAAGAAGGAGCAGTTCCGCTACGGACTCGCTCAGGCAAAGAGAAACAAGGTCTGCTATCTGTTCCTTGCGCCGTATGCCATTCTCTTCATCACATTCTTTATTCTGCCGATTGCCATCTCCATTTTCTATAGCTTCACATACTACAACATTCTGGAACCCGCGCGCTTTACGGGGTTTGACAACTATATCAATCTGGTCCTGCAGGACGAGGTGTTCCTGACCTCTGTGAAGAACACGTTCGTGATCGCCGTGATTACCGGCCCCGTCGGATATATCCTTTCCTTCATGTTCGCGTGGTTTATCAACGAACTGCCGAAATGGCTCAGAACCATCGCGGTGGTCGTGTTCTACGCGCCGTCCATCGCAGGAAACGCGTTCACGGTATTCTCCATCATTTTCCGCGGTGACGCCTACGGCTGGCTGAACTCTCTGCTGACGGAATTCGGCATTATCGAAGCGCCGAAACTGTGGCTGACCGACCCGCGTTACATGATGACGATTCTGATTATTGTAATCCTGTGGATGAGCATGGGCACGGGCTTCCTGAGTTTTGTCGCCGGTTTCCAGAGCATTGACAGGAGCATGTATGAAGCGGGCTATGTGGACGGTGTACGGAACCGCTGGCAGGAACTGTATCATATCACCCTGCCCAGCATGAAACCCATGCTGCTGTTCGGCGCCGTTATGAGCATCACATCCGCGTTCAACGTATGCGACGTTCCGAGAGCCCTGTGCGGTTATCCTTCGACGGACTATGCTGCGCGCACGGTGGTTACGCACCTGTTCGACTACGGTTTCAGCCGCTTTGAAATGGGTTACGCGTCCGCCATCGCGACGCTGCTGTTCCTGGTTATGATTCTGTGTAAAAAAGCAGTCAGCTCACTGCTGGGAAGGGTAGGTACCTGATATGAGTCAGAATGATACTGTCAGATCCGCCGGCGTATTGCGTCTGGTTAACGGGAAAAGGTACCACGGCGAGCTGGTTGCCGGTGAAAAAGGTGCTGCCTTCTATGTGAAGAAGCAGCAGGAACCTTTTGTGGAATTTACCTACGCGAAAATCAACCGGCTGGACAATATCCGCCGCGGCGGTACATCCAGTGATGTGACCGTGGTACTGAAGGACGCGGCGAATGACGGCGCTAGCTACACATTTGAGCTGAATCAGGGCTTGAAACTATACGGCTTCATGGATCAGCACTGGGTTGACAAGCCCGTTGCGAAGAAAACCCGCGCGGACGAACTGCACCGCCTGGCGGAGTTGCGCGGCGAGCGGATTCAGGTGAAACGTCATCTGATCAAGCGCCGCCATCCGAACCGCTCCGTTGCGGGTGATATCGGCATTTATTTCCTGCTTGTACTGGTTGCCGTGATGATGGCCTTCCCGCTGATCTTCCTGATTGGCTCCTCACTGAAGCCGCTGGACGAACTGTTCAAGTTCCCGCCGACGGTATTCGCGCAGCATCCGACATTTGATAACTTCTCGGATCTGTTTGTCACCATGGGCCAGAGCTGGGTGCCTTTCAGCCGGTACATGATCAACACCGTTCTGATCACGCTGATCGGCACCTTCGGACACCTGGTGATTGCCAGTATGGCGGCGTTCGTGCTCGCCAAGTATCAGTTCCCCGGTGGAAAAACATTCTTCGCCATTGTTACGACAGGACTGATGTTCTCCGGTTACGTGACCGGTATTCCGAACTACCTGATCATGAGCCGTCTGGGTATGATTGATACCTACTGGGCGCTGATCCTGCCCGCGTTTGCCGCTCCCATCGGTCTGTTCATGATGAAGCAGTTTATGGAAAGTATTCCGACGGCGCTGATCGAAGCCGCGCATATTGACGGCGCGGGCGAGTTCAGAATCTTCTGGAGTATTGTGATGCCCAACGTGAAGCCCGCGTGGCTGACCGTGATCATCTTCAGTGTGCAGAGCCTGTGGAACACAAGCGCCAGCACGGTCATCTATTCGGAAGCCAAGAAGACACTGGTCTACGCGCTGCAGCAGATTCAGGCGGGCGGCGTGGCCCGTACAGGCCAGACCGCGGCCGCGACTGTTGTAATCGTTTCGGTTCCCGTTATTATCTTTATTCTCAGTCAGAGTCAGATTCTCGAAACCATGGCTTCCTCCGGTATCAAGGATTGATCGGCGGAGACTGCCTGAAGAACGAAGAAACAGGAGGAATGACCAAGTGACACGGATGAAACGTGTGCTGACGTGCCTGATGTGCGTGCTGTTGCTTGTCTGTGAGACGACAGCGCTGGCAGATGACAGCTACGACCTGAACAAGGACGGTTTCAGCACATCCTATACCTACGGATACGATTACTGGGGAGATGTACAGGCAAGCCCGGATGCCTACCGCGTATCGGAAGTTATCGACAGCGTTCATCTCGGACTCGATCTGTTGGACGGCAAGCGGATGAACAAGCCGCAGGCGCTTTTTGCTCGCGGAAATGATCTGTATGTCTGTGATACAGGCAACAACCGCATTCTGCAGATCCGCTATGAAGAGAACGGCGAATACAGCCTGCAACGCATAATTGACAAAGTCAACATTGGCGGTGAGCTCAGTGATATCAAGTCGCCGTATGATGTTTATGTAGATGAACAGGATAATATCTATGTAGCTGACTACGGCAATTTCCGCGTTGTCAAAATGGATAAGGATCTGAACTGGATCCTTGAATTTACAAAGCCCAGTGACGCTACCTTTGACCAGAATCTGGATTTTCTGCCGAAAAAGATCGTGATTGATAATGCCGGTCGTCTCTACGCGCTGGTGCAGAATGTCAACAAGGGTCTGGTTAAATTCGAGGCTGACGGTGTGTTTACCGGGTTCATCGGAGCTAACAACGTTGTTGTGAGCACCGCGGAATATATCTGGAAACGATATTTCCAGACGCAGGAACAGCGCTCCAAATCCGAAGCGTTCGTTCCGACCGAGTACGAGAATATCTGCATTGACAAAGACGGGTTTATCTATGCCACCAACACTGTGTTCAGTGAATACGATCTGAAATGGGACAACGCGAAGCCGGTGCGCAGGTTGAACGGTGTAGGAACCGATATCCTGATCAAAAACGACCGTTATCCTCCAATCGGTGATCTGTACTGGGAGGAGCAGACAAACAATCAGGTGTACGGACCCAGCCGGTTTACCGATATTACCGTTTTTGACAATGATATCTATGTGCTGGTAGACCGTATACGCGGACGTATCTTCGGCTATGACAGCCAGGGAATCATGCTATGGGCTTTCGGTACGAAAGGCAATATCGACGGCGCGTTCAATGGCGCGGTCAGTATCGAACACATGGGATACGACCTGTTTGTACTGGATCAGCTGAAAGGCAACATCACAGTGTTCAAGCCGACAGAGTACGGCACCAAGATTTATTCGGCAATTGAGACCTATCTGGCCGGTGATTATGACTCGAGCGCCACATTATGGAATGAAGTTATGAAGCTGAACGCCAATTATCCGATGGCGTTCCGTGGAATCGGCCGGGCGCTGCTCCGTCAGGATAAGTTCAAGGAAGCCATGGACTACTTTGAACGTGCACATGACCGTGATAATTACGGGCGGGCGTTCAAACTGTATCGCAAAGAATGGGTTGAGAAGAATGTATGGTGGATCGTACTGATCCTGGCAGTGTTGCTTCTGATACCGGTGATCAGCGGACGCATCAACAGAATGAAGTGGGAGGTGATCATGCATGAGCAGAGCAAAGTCCATAAAGACGGCAACTGATTCAGCTGAGCGCGCGGCCGGCCGTAAGGCCTGGTGGGACAGCTACAAAGCAGGGCTGAAGTATGCTTTCCATGTTATCTCACATCCTTTTGACGGCTTCTGGGATCTGGCACACGAACACAAGGGCAACCTCGCCGTGGCCAACACGTTCCTGTTCTTGTTCCTGCTGAACAGGGTACTGAAACTGCTGTGTACCAATTTCCAGTTTATTTCGGCTCCCGTACAGCACATCAACATTTTTGAGGAAGCGTTTTCACTGCTGATTCCGTTCCTCGTGCTGTGCCTTGCCAACTGGGCCATGACAACGCTGTTTGACGGTAAGGGTCGCTTCAAGGATATTTATATAGCGATGTGTTACGCGTTAATACCGATCTGGCTGATTCAACTACCGCTGATTCTTGTGAGTAATATGCTCGCGTTTGATGAAGCAAGTTTCTACAGTGTTCTGATGAGCATCAGCGTTATCTGGGCCGCGTTCCTCGCTTTTGTCGGCCTGATGGAAGTACACGACTACAGCCCGGGAAAAACATTTGTTTTCCTGATTGTGACCGTTGTCGGAGCCGCAATTATTCTGTTCCTGGTACTGGTGTTCTTCAGCCTGCTGAGCGACGCTCTCGGATACTTCATCAGTATGTACCGCGAGATCGTATACCGGCTGTATTAAGGAGGGTGAAGAAACAATGAAGTCGAAAAAGTCGATCCTTCCGAAATTGATTATTTTGTTCGTCATTCTGGCAGCTATTGCCGCTCTTGTACTGTTTGTCTTCATCCCGATTTTTACCCAGCAGGAAACAACCTACGGTGAGGAACCTGAGATTTTCAGTTATACGGGTGACGGCAAACCGCTCACGATGGAGAGCGAACGCCTGCTGTTTGAAATGGATCCAACCACAACGCAATTCCGGGTGACGGACAAGAAAAACGGAAAGGTATGGTTTTCCAATCCGGAAGACAGGGATAAGGATCCGATTGCCCTGACACTCAATAAGGACGCGTTGTCTTCAACGTTCAACGTCACTTATACGAATTCCAGCGGTGAAGTTGAACTGAACAACTATACCTATTCCATGCAGAACCAGACATTCGATGTTATTCTGCAGGAAGACGGTTCTATCCGGGTGGATTATGCTATCGGTCAGATTGAACGCGAGTTCATGATTCCGACAGTCATCACTAAGGAAAGATACGAAGAATTTTCTGAAAAGATGTCCAAGAAGACCCGGAAAAAGGTCGGTTCCAACTATTCGCTTTCCGAGCCCGCGAAACTGGACAAGGCTAAGAACAAGGACGAGATTCTCGCACGCTGCCCGAGCGCTGCCGAAGTTGCCGTATATCTGCTGAAGACTGATACGACCACCTCAACAAAAGAAATGGTTGAGAACGGCTTCAAGGAGGCGGGATATACCGCCGAGGATAAAGCGGTTGACGACGCGCTGATGCAGGAACAGAAAAGCAACAACGGATATGTCTTTAATGCCAGCGTGATCTACCGGCTTGAAGGCGATGATATGGTTGTGGAAGTGCCGTATTCCTCATTCAAGTGCATGAATGGCGCGCCGCTGACCTACATCAGTGTACTGCCGATGTTTGGCGCGGCCGGAACGGAAAGGGAAGGCTTCATGCTGGTTCCTGAAGGCGGTGGAGCGCTGATCAACTTCAATAACGGCAAGGTCACCCAGAACGCGTATTATGCCAACCTGTACGGCTGGGATTACGCGACGGAACGGACGGAAGTCGTAAGTGAAACCTGCGATGCTTTTCCGGTATTCGGTATCGGTGAAGAAGACGGTTCCTTCATCTGTATTCTGGAAGGCGCGTCGGCTTACGGTGGCATCTGTGCCGATATTGCCGGAAGATACAACAGCTATAACACGGTTTATGCCAAGAGCAACGTGCTTCACTGTGACCGCTTTAACGTATCCGCGAGAACCGCGGAACTGCTGTACATGTACGAGAAGGCAATTCCGGATGATACGCTGGTACAGCGTTACCGCTTCCTTGAAGGCGGCGACTATGTGACTATGGCGAAAGCTTACGGCGATTATCTGAAAGCCAAGCCCGAATCGAAGCAGACCGAAGTTTCCGAAAACATGCCCGTCAATATGGAACTGGTCGGCGCGATCAACAAAATGATGGTGAAGTTCGGGATGCCTGTTGATTCCGTTGTGTCCGTTACTTCATTTGATCAGGCCGCCTCTATCATGAACGAACTGACTGACAGCGGTGTGAAGGATATGAATCTCCGCATGACCGGCTGGAGCAACGGCGGTATCCGCCAGCAGGTGCTGACCAGCGTCAGAACGGTCGGTGAAATCGGCGGGGACAAGGGCATGAAGAAACTTATCGCTGAGGCAAAAGCTAAGGGTGTTAACCTGACATTTGACGGAATCAACTGTTTTGCCTATGACAGCGGTGTATTTGAGGGCTTCCTGCCTTTTTCACACGCCGCGCGGCTGACTACCCGCGAACAGGTAAAACTGTACAACTACGATATTGTTACCTATAAGCAGAGCGAATGGCAGGATCCCTACTATCTTGTGCGTCCGGACTATGCCGCGAGCAACGCGGATAATCTGATCCGGGCACTGCAGGATAAAGGAGCGGCCGGTATCGCTTTCCGTGATATCGGCAATCTGCTGAGCGCTGACTACTACAACAGGGCGACTACAACGCGCCAGCAGACACTGCTGATGAACGTGGAAACACTGAAAAAAGCGGTTGAAGCGGGTCTGCGTATTACCATCCGCGAAGGCAACGACTACGCGGTGCCGTATGTTGATATGATTACGGATATGCGCCTTACAGGAAACGCCTACACGATTCTTGACAAACAGATTCCGTTCTATCAGATCGCGCTGCACGGTTTCCGGAACTACACAGGCGAAGCCATCAACCTGGCAGGTGACTATCAGACAGCGTTGCTGGAATGCGCCGAGTACGGCGCGGGTCTGAACTTCACCTTCATGAAGGAAGACACCATGATCCTGCAGGACACCCAATACAGCTGCTATACTTCAGCCGCGTACGACCGCTGGAAGGAAGAAGTTATTCCCATGATTCTACGGTATCAGAGTGAGATGGGTGACTTGAACCGGAAACAGATTACAGGGCATGAACGCCTGACGTCCAAGGTTACGGTAACGGTTTATGAGGACGGAACGCGCGTATATGTCAATTACGGTGACAGTGATTACGCTGACGGAACAATCAATGTAAGTGCCCGCGATTACAAAGTTGAAAGGGGGACCGGAAAGTGAAAAAAGAGGGAAGGATCCACCGGGATCACTGGTACAGCGGAATCACCGAGGCATTCCAGATGTACATCCCCGGGAACAGGATCTATCAGACCATGCCGGCCAAACGTGCCCGTATCGGAACGCTCTTCATTCTCCCGTTCATCATCGGTTTTATCCTGTTCATGGTGCGTCCGCTGATCGAATCATTTTCAATGAGTCTGTGTGAAGTCAAACTTCAGGCAGGCGCCGGATACACGAAAACGTGGAATAACTTTGCCAACTATAATTACGCGCTGAAGGTTGACGCGAACTTTAACCAGTACCTGCTGGATGAAGCGGGACGTATGGCGATTAATGTAGTTGCCACGCTGGTTATGAGCTTCGTGATCGCGGTTATCCTGAATCAGGATTTCAAGGGAAGAACATTCTGCCGTGTGATCTTTTTCCTGCCTGTGATTCTTTCATCCGGTGTGCTGCCGGGTATTGAAAGCTCCAATGAGTTCTTCAACCTGATGTCTGATGTGTCCAAGGCCGCTACGGAGGAATCCGGCGTAAACCTTTCCGCTTCCCTGCAGAGTCTGCTCTCGGTATCCGGCGTGGCCAGCGATGTATTCGATGTCATTTTCCAGATGATTGACTCCATCTATGATATCGTTATGGCCAGCGGCATTCAGATTATTGTGCTTCTGAGCGGTCTGCAGTCTATATCTCCCTCGCTGTATGAAGCCGCGGATGTTGAAGGCTGTTCCGGCTGGGAAGCGTTCTGGAAGATCACATTCCCCATGGTCAGCCCTCTGCTTCTTGTAAACTGCATCTATACCATTATTGACTTCTTCATGAAGAATGATAACAGGGTCATTGAGTGTATCAACGAAACGATGTACGGAATGAATGCCAAGAAGATGGACTTTGGCGCGGCATCCGCCATGAGTTGGCTGTACTTTGCCGTCGCCCTGGTCTTTATCGGCATCGGCGCGTTCATCATTACAAGGGCGGTGAAGTCGTATGAGTAAGAATAATACGGTTTACATCGGCAACAACAAAAGCTTCAAGGAACGGAACCGCAGAAGCGGCGGCTATCTGCTGAAACGGAAAATCGCCTCCGTGTGCATTTCGGTATTCCGCGGACTGTTGATGTTCGGTCTGTGCTTCATGATTATTCAGCCTATGCTGACCCGTTTCTCCATGAGCTTTATGACAGAGCCTGACCTTTATGACTCCACCATTGTGTTGCTGCCGAGGCACGTGACACTGGAAAACTATAAGATCGTCGCGGATCTGACCGGTTTTCCCACTTCTATGCTCAACACACTGTGGCTTTCTCTTGTGATGGCGGTATGCCAGATTGTTTCAACCACGCTCGTTGCTTACGGATTCGCAAGATTCGATTTTCCGCTGAAGAAATTCTGGTTCGCGTGCGTTATCGCACTGATCATTATTCCGCCGCAGACGATTTCCACATCCCTTTACATGACATTCTCCAAGTTCGATATCTTTGGCATCTTTACGCTGCTGACCGGATCGCCGCTCAATTTGCGTTCCTCTGTATGGCCGTATGTGATGATGTGCCTGACTTGCATGGGCCTGAAGGACGGACTGTACATTTTCATGCTGCGTCAGTATTTCAAGAGTGTTCCGGAAAGTCTGGAAGAAGCGGCATATGTCGATGGTTGCGGCACTATGCATACTTTCGTGAAAATTATGCTGCCTGACGCGCTGCCGACAATCGCGAGCTGCTTCCTGTTCAGCTTCGTGTGGCAGTGGACAGACCTGTTCTATTCCCGCAACTTCCTGACAGGTTATCAGACATACGCTGTACAGATGAGCACCATGGCCAGCCGGATGGGCCGCTACTTCTCCAAGGATAAGACGCAGTCAGTGGTTGTACCGAACGGTCGCCAGTTGCAACTGATTTCCATCGCCGTGCTGATCTGCTGTATTCCGCTGATTGTTCTGTACTGCTTCACACAACGCACATTTGTGGAAAGCTTGACGATGACCGGATCGAAGGAATAATGCTGACGGTTTTGTTCCTGTTTGATTCATGAATAAAAACAGACTTGTTTTTTCACAAATTAACGGATATAATATGTTCGTACATCCGGTTGGGTAACCCGGAAAAGTTCATTTTGTTACTGTACGGTTCGCGTCTGCGTCCGTATAGAATAAAAAAGGAGGTTTTCTCTGATGAAGAAAATCATTTCCCTCATCCTGGCGGCTCTGATGCTGTTTGTCGCGTGTGCAGCTCTGGCCGAAGCTCCGGAAGGCTATCCGGAAATCCCCGAAGGACTTGACTTCGGCGGACAGACTGTTTACTTCTATGACTGGTGGTCCAACGGCGAGCGCATGGCCGATCCCGATCCGGATACCGCCAAGCTGTATGAGTATCGTGACTGGATTCAGGAACAGTGCAACGTGACGATCGTTGAGACCGCTCTGTCTGACTGGGCTGGAAACCCCACCGAACTCGCTAACATTGTTATGAACCAGGACAACAGCAAGCTGTGCCTCGTAATGCTGGCTTCCGACTTCATCGGCTCCGCCATTGCCAATGACCTGACCATGCCCTGGGTTATCGACATGAGCGCCGAGAAGTGGACCCCCACCGATCTGAAGTTCGTTACCAAGAACGACAAGATCATGGGCGTACACACCGGTAAGGTCGAACCCCGTTCCTGCATCTTCTTCAACAAGCGCGTCCTGACCGAAGCCGGCATCAACCCGGAAACCCTGTATGATGCTCAGGCTGACGGCACCTGGGACTGGGCCATGATGGAAGAAATGATGAAGAAGGTTACCCGTGACACCGATAACGACGGCGTGAACGATGTTTACGGCATTACCGGTTCCGGCGACGACGCCTGCATCGCTTTGGTGATGTCTAACGGCGCTACCTTCTTTGACTATGACGAGAATGGCAAACTGCAGCCCACCGTTGGCAGCGATGCCGGCCTGGAAGCTCTGCAGACCCGTATTGACTGGTGGAACAACTACGCTGCTCCCCAGCCCGAAGGCTCCAACTGGGACTGGTTCAAAGATTACTGGAAGCAGGG
>JAKSQH010000018.1 GCA_024404245.1 Clostridia bacterium | reverse complement strand
GAGCGAGCTTGTATAGATTACCAAAGTGAATCCCCTTTGTCAAGCACTTTTTTTAAGTTTTTTTGCAAAAAAATAAGGAAAATCAACGCTTCCGTACGTTGCCTTCCTTATTCTTTATAACGTTCGTGTTTTGGTCTGTATATCGTGGGTCGGCATTCTCAGAAACCACAAGAGGGTTTGCCGGCGTCCAGAATCTCAGTTACAATGCCTCCGCCGAGGCAGCGTTCTCCTTCATAAAGCACCACGCTCTGCCCGGGTGTGACCGCGCGCTGCGCCACCAGAGCACGAACATTCAGCTTTCCGTCTTTCCATGTCACCTCAACCGGCTGATCCGGCTGACGGTAGCGGAACTTTGCCGTGCAGCGGAAGGTTTCACCCTCCGCGTGGGGCGCGCCGCTGACCCATGTGGCATCCTCCGCCACACACAGGCCTGAATACAGCATGGGGTGATCCTCCCCCTGCGCCACCAGCAGGCGGTTGTTTTCCAGATCCTTGCCGATCACAAACCAACTGCGCCCGTCCCCGCGGCCGCCGATGCCGAGGCCGCGGCGCTGGCCGAGGGTGTAATACATCAGCCCGTCATGGCGGCCCACCGCGGTTCCGTCCGGCGCGGTCATGTCGCCGGGCTGCGCGGGCAGGTATTCGCTCAGGAAGCGCTTGAAATTCCGCTCACCGATGAAGCACACGCCGGTGGAATCCTTCTTGGCGCTCACCGGCAGACCCTTCTCCGCCGCCAGCGCGCGCACCTCCGCCTTGGTCATATGCCCGACCGGGAACACGGCTTTCTTCAGCTGCTCATCATGCACCATATACAGGAAGTAGCTCTGATCCTTGTTCGGATCGACGCCGCGGAGCAGATCCCCACGCTCATTCGTGCGCACAAAGTGCCCGGTTGCCATCTTTCCGGCACCGAGGCTCATGGCGAAATCCAGAAAAGCGCGGAACTTGATCTCCCGGTTGCACAGCACATCCGGATTCGGCGTGCGCCCCGCCTGATACTCCTTCAGGAAATAGCTGAACACACGGTCCCAGTATTCCTTCGCGAAATTCACACTGTAATAGGGAATACCGATGATATCGCACACATCGCGCACATCGCGCCAGTCGGCCTCGGCAGTGCAGGTGCCGTTTTCATCCTGCTCCTCCCAGTTCTTCATGAAAACACCGACGACATCATACCCCTGTTCCTTCAGCAAAAGCGCGGCGACGGACGAGTCCACGCCGCCGCTCATACCGACGATGATACGATCGTTCACTTTTCCGCCTCCGTAAGCCGCTTCAGCACACGCGCGGCGATTTCCTCGCCGATCGCGTCCCTGTCGCCGGTCGCGTCCACAACGATAAACCGCTCCGGGTCGCGGGCGATCAGTTCATGATACGCCGCCTCCACCCGGGCGTGAAACTGTTCCGTTTCCATCTCCAGCCGGTCCGGTTCGCTGGCCGCGCAGCGGCGGCGCAGGCTTTCCGTATGGCCGATATCCAGATAAACCGTAGCCAGCGGCAGCGTTCCGTCCACCGCGGGCGCGTTGATCGCGAGCACCCGCTCCACACCCAGCTGCCGGCCGCCGCCCTGATAGGCCGCGGATGAATCAACAAACCTGTCGCACAGGAGCACCTTGCCGGCCGCCACCGCGGGACGGATCACCTCACGCACATGCTGCGCGCGGGACGCGGCAAACAGCAGCGCCTCGGTAATATCCGTCATCTCGGCATCCTCGCGGGACAGCAGAATCTCCCGCACCTTTTCGCCGATCGGCGTGCCGCCCGGTTCACGGCTGTGCACCACCTCAAAGCCGAAGCGGTCAATCATGTCCGTCAGCTTTTCAATCTGCGTACCCTTTCCGCTGCCGTCCAGCCCTTCAATGGACAGGAACGCGCCGGCGGGCACCGCGTCACCGGGGCACAGGATCTCCCGCAGTTCACCCACAGTCATGGCGATCTTTTCAGCCCCGCTGTCCCGCAGTTCCTCCACGGTTCCGTAGCCGTACGCCACGCCGAGCGTATGCACACCGGCCATGATCCCGCCCTCGATATCAAAGCAGCGGTCGCCGACCATCCATACCTCGCCCGCGTCCTCCGGCAGCACGGCGCGGATCAGCGCGTCCTTTTCCGCGTGGCCGTCCGTCGCGCAGGAAATGCCGTCAACCCATTTTTCCAGGTCAAAATATTCCAGGACTTTCCTTGTCGCCGGTTCGGGCTTGCCGGTCACCACCGCTACAAAATCCCCGCGCTTTTTCAGCATGGCAAACAGCGCGCGCACGCCGGGGAAAACCCGGTTCTCCCGGTATCCCACGGTATTGTACCGGGCACGGTAGGTGGCAAGCGCTTCCGGAATCCGCTCCTCCGGCACGCCGATCAGGTTGCGGAACGACCACGCCAGCGGCGGGCCGATGAGCTTACGCATCACGTCATCACCCGGCTCGCTGAAGCCCATGGTTTTCGCCGTGTGGCGGAAGCATTTCCAGATGCCCTCCTCGGACCGGGTCAGGGTTCCGTCCAGATCAAACAGTACGCATCTGCGTGTCGCCATATGATTATCCTCCGTTACGCGCGGTTCCGCTCATAGATCAGGCGCAGGCCCTTCAGCGTCAGCAGGCCGTCCAGCTTGTCAATGGCCTTGCTTTCCTCCGCGATCATCACAGCCATGCCGCCGGTAGCCACAACATAGGCTTCCTTCCCCAGCTCCTGACGCAGCTTGCGCACAATGTTCTTCACCAGGCCGACATAGCCGTAATACATACCGCTCTGCAGGTTGGAGAGCGTTGTGCGTCCGATTACGTTATCCGGCTTCGTCAGTTCGAAACGGGGCAGCTTCGCGGTGCCGGTCACCAGCGCCTCGCTGCTCAGCTTGATGCCGGGGCAGATGCAGCCGCCCAGGAACGCGCCGTTCTCATCCACCACGCCAAATGTGGTGGCGGTACCGAAATCAATGAAAATACATGGGCCGCCGTACTCGTCATACGCCGCGACGGCGTTCGCGATACGGTCGCTGCCCAGCTCGCGCGGGTTCTCATACCGGATATTGATACCGGTTTTCACGCCCGGGCCGATGAACAGAGGACTTTTGCCGAAGTAGTTCTGCAGCATGTGCTCAATGGTGAAATTGATGGTCGGCACCACGCTGGAAACAACGATGCCTTCCACCGCGTCCGTGGAAACGCCCTCATGGGCGAACATGGAGCAAAGGCGGATGCCGTACTCGTCCGACGTGGACGTGATGTTGGTGGACATACGCCAGTATTTTTTCATTTCCTTGCCGTCAAAAAGCGCGGTTTTGATATTTGTGTTACCGATATCCATTGCAAGGATCATTCTTTTTGCCCTCCGGGAGTAGGCGCGCGCAGAGCGCGCAAGGTGTAATAGGTGTAGAAGGTGTACCGGCACTTAACCTGAAACCTGAAAATTACTTACGGCGATTCAGCGCGACACTCACGCCCTTTGAGACGCCGCCGCCGATCACCGTGCAGGCCGCCGCCTCAATCAGCCCCTGCACACCGACCAGCAGAACAACAAACATGAGCGGGTTCACCGCGCCCTTCGCGAGAACGAGATTCTGCACATACTCGGTCTGATAGAAGAAAAGCACGATATAGCCCATGAAGAAGACCGTATTCAGCAGCGCGGCGGACAGCGAGCTGACAAAGTAGGGAATCACCTTTTTCACATCTCCCCCGCAGAGCAGCCTGTAAATCCAACCCACGCAGAAGCCCATCAGCGTGCGGGTGCCGATACACAGCACAATTGTGCTTACAGGGTTAAAGCCGAAAAACCAGTTGGTCATCAGGCTGGCGCCGGTAATCGCGTCATACAGGCTGGCAAGGCCGAACACAAAGCCCATCACAGCGCCCGCCGCCGGGCCGAGCAGGATCGCGCCCACAGCGATCGGCACGGTCAGGAAGGACATGACCAGCGGACCTACAGGAACGCTACCCAGGCCGGCCAGCTTCATCATCAGCTCAATCGCGATGAACAGAGCCAGCAGGCACAGGTAGCGCAGTTTGGCGGAATTCTTTTCTCTTGCAGACATGATAAATACCTCCGTTCAGGCTCCTCACGGATGCCCGTCGTCATTTATTCCCGCTCCCGGTCGTCGCGTCCGGCGCACTTGGCTGCCGGCGCAGGGATCACGCGCGGTTCAGTTCCATTATATATATACCGCGGCCGGATGTCAACAAAACGGCCGGCGGCAGGAGCCCCCCACCGCCGGCGTGCGCCTTGTTCCGTCAGTGTTTCGCATTTTCATCCGCGAGGTACCGCAGCCGCCTGCAGACCTCCGGGTCGCACTCGCGGCGCACGGCGAAAGACCCGTGAAACGAAGGGCAGTAATGGCACACACCGTGATAAGCGCATTCCGCGCAGGCTTCCGGCGGCTCATATGATGCCGATTCCCGGGCAACGGTATCCCACGCTTCATCAAACCCGACAGCGAGCAAGTCCGCGGAAATCACAGCCTCCGGGAAGGGCAGGCACGGCGTCATCACCCCGTTCCAGTGCACGGCAAAGCCGGTCCGCCCGGCACCGCAGCGCAGCCCCGCGCCGCAGGCGTCCGCGCGCTCCCCCGTCGCGCCGTAAGGTTCTCCCGCGGCGTCATCCCCTTCACGCGACACCTCCGTGCCGAACAGCTCACGGGTTTTCTCCGCGATATACGCGAGCTGCTCCGGGGTCAGGTCATACTGTTCCCTGCGGTTTCCGTTCTCCTCCCGCGCGGGCAGCAGAAACCCGCTGACGCGGACCGGAAGGCCGAAGCTTTTCACGAAGGCCAGCATGTCATCAATCCACGGAAACATGAACGCGCTCGGCGTGACCGCGATTCTGAGCGGCAGCCCGGCATCCGCCGCGCGGCGGATGTTTGCCGTAACCGCGTCAAAAACATCATGCCCCGTTACGGCAAGGCAGGATTCCCTGTTACAGCCGTACAGGGAAACATCGATGATATTGGGCGGATACTCCGTGAAACGGCGCACAGTTTCCGCATTCAGCAGGAGGCCGTTCGTCTTGAGCTGCACGCGTACACCCGCGTGCGCCAGATAACCGTATATTTCCCAAAAATCCGGATGCGTCAGCGCCTCGCCGCCGGTCAGCAGCACATAAATCATACCGTGGGCAACCGCGTCCCGCATGACCGTGATCCACTGTTTTCCGGAAAGCATTTTCGCCTTCACGGAAGGGTCCCGCAAATGCACATAACACATACGGCAGTCAAGATTGCACAGCGGCGTCAGTTCAAAAGCGCCGTCCAGCGGAATCCGGTTCTTCGCCGCGTTTTCGTACAAAGCGCGCTTAAACACACGCGGATTGATCCTGTTCACGGTTTTTTACCCCCGTCACAGTGTTGTAAAAAGCCGGATGCCCAGAGCACCCGGCTGTATGAATGATCAGTAATGAAAGCAGTTATAATTTTCCGCACTTGCATCCTGCAATGTACACTTTCTTGTTTCCAATGATGACGCCGTAATCTCTACGGAATCCAATTCAACGAGCTCGACAGTCGGTTCTTCATAAGCCTGTTTATCCATCGTATTCTCTCCCCGATTCATTATCCCGATACCTTACGCGGCAAAGCGTCACTCGTTCTCCAGCTCCTGCAGGGCCTGCGGAATCTTCGCGGCTTCCTCCGCGTCCAGCGGCGGATACTCCGGATCCGCGTCCTTCAGCACCTTCAGCAATACCTCGCTCATCAGATAGCGGGTATACCACTTGTTGTCCGCCGGCAGCACATACCAGGGCGCGTGCTTTGTGCCGGTGGCGTTGATACAGTCCTCAAAGGCCTCGTCATACTCATCCCACAGCATACGTTCCTTCATATCGCCGATGGACAGCTTCCAGTGTTTCTCCGGCAGCTCCATCCGGTCGATGAAGCGTTGCTTCTGCACATCCTTGGACACATTCAGGAAAACCTTAACCACGCGGTAGCTGTTTTCCCACAGATACTCCTCCCAGTTGTTCAGCTGAACATAGCGGCGCTCAAAAAAGTCATCCGTCAGGCAGCGTTCGGCAAACGCGTAGCCGTTCTGCATCTGATGCACACGCACCACCAGCACATCCTCATAATGGCTGCGGTTGAAAATGCCGATGGTGCCGCGGGGCGGCAGCGCGGCGTTGATCCGCCAGAGATAGTCATGCTCCAGCTCCGTTTTGCTGGGTGTTTTGAACGAATTGATCTGCAGCGCGACAGGATTCAGACCGGAAAAAACCTTTTTGATCAGGCTGTCTTTACCGGCGGCGTCCCGGGCCTGCAGGGCGATCACAATTCCCTCGCGGTGCGCGGCGTACAGCTTTTCCTGCAGCAGCGCCGCCTCGGTGATATTCTCCTGCGTTTTCCGGATCAGGTTCTCTTTGTCCTTCTTGTCTCCCGTGTATCCGGTGGGCATATCCTTCAATTTCAGTTTTTCGTCTCCGTCAAAGCGGTAGTCCTTCAGTTCCATTGTTCCGTATCCTCTCCGTTTATATATTAAAGTAATTCAGCGCCGATGATGCTGCGGCACCTGCGCACCACAGGTGTGGTACCGGTATCGCACGTGTTCTGGAAGCACAGGATCGTAATCTGCTGATCCGGCAGGTTGATAAAGTAGGTGCCGAGCCATCCGTCCCAGCCATACTCGTTTTTCGCGCCGATCAGCGGCAGCGCGCCCGGCTCATCGCATATGCGGAGCAGATGCCCGTAATTGTATCCGCTCAGGCTGTCCCACATATCCCGGCGTACAACCGCGTTCAGCTGCGGAGCCGTCATATACCGCACAGTCGCCTCGCTCAGGATGCGGCGGCCGTTATACACCCCGCCGTTGAGCAGCATCTGCGCGAAAGCCGCGTAATCGTCCACCGTGGACACAAGGCCGGCACCGCCCGCCTCATACGCCGGCGGCGCGTCATATTTACCGACCGCGAGACGCAGGCTGTTCGCCCACGGCTCAAGCCCGTGCTCCGCGCGGCGGTAGCAGGTCACCAGCCGGTCCGCCTTTTCCGGCGGAACCCAGAAACCGGTGTCCTTCATTCCGAGCGGTTCGAAGATCTCCTCCCGCAGGAAATCGCTGTACTTTCTGCCGGACGCCACCTCAATGACCGCCGCCAGAATATCCGCGCAGGTGCTGTAACGCCAGTGTGTGCCGGGCTGGAAAGCACGCGGGCAGCGGCCCAGCTCATTGCAGAAGGTAACGGTATCCATCCCCCTGCCTTCGCGGATCAGCTGCTCATCCCGCTCAAACACCTCCGCGGCTGCCCTGCCGGCCGGATCATCACCCGGATAGCTGAGGCCCACGGTCATATCCAGCAGTTCCATGATCCACGGCGCGCGCGTTTCCGGAATCAGGCGGCCTTCGGCGTCGAAAACCTTCCCGTTCGCGAATCCGGGCAGATACCGGTCCACCCCTTCCTGCGGGTCAAGCATTCCGCGCTCAATCAGAATCATCGCGGCGACCGCGGTCACCGGCTTGCTCTGGCTGTAAAGGCGGAAAATGCTGTTCCGCGCGACCGGCTTTCCCGCGGCGATATCCGCGCTGCCGGCCTGCGCGTAGCAGAGGTCCTCCCCGTCTTTCCGCACAAGGATGTTCACGCCCGCCAGCTCACCGGCCTCAACCGCGCGGTTCAGGCAGCCGGTCAGCTTTTCTTCAAGGTTCACGCTCCGAATCCCTCCGTTTCCGAAAGATATATTCATGATCCCCGGTCCTCCGCCGGGGTAAACGCTCCTCACAAACGCCGTGTCAGAAAAGCAGCATGATCCCCTGCGCCGCGGCAACCGCCAGGCAGGCCGCGACAGCCACCGTGAGCAGGCTCTTTCCCCGCCACGCGAGGATCACGGCGACAATCACACCGGCCAGCGCCGTCCACATATTGCCGGTGGAATACATCACATCCGGAAAGGTCATGGCGCCCAGCACGGCATACGGGATATAATTCAGAAAATCCTGCAGAAAACGGCTGCGGATCTCACGCCGGAATACCGTAAGCGGCAGCATGCGGATGAGATAGGTCACCACCGCCATGACCGCGAGATACGGGAAATAGGATGACAGACTCACGGCTGTTCCTCCCTTCCCGGAAAGAGCAGCGCTCCCGCGGCGGCCGCGGCAACGGCGCAGATAATAATGGTGAACCCGGAGGAAACGGTGTTGAGCCCCGGCACATACCTGAAGCATACGCTCAGCGCCGCGGCCAGAATCACCACAAAGCGCACCGGCTTCCGGTCGCGTGCCGGCGGCAGGATGATGGCCAGGAACATGCCGTAAATCGCGATGCCCAGAGCGGCGCGAATAAACTGCGGCAGCAGCGTGCCCGCCGCGGCGCCCAGCAGCGTGCCCAGCGTCCAGCCGACCCACGGCGCGACCATCAGGCCGTAAAGGTAGCTTTTGCCGACCTTACCCGGCTGGGATGACGCGACGGCGAAAATCTCATCCGTGTTCGCGAAGGAGAAAAACATCCGCGGTCCCGTGGTCATGGTCTCATCCAGCTTGCGGCCGAGCGAAAGGCTCATCAGCGCGTAACGAAGGTTGATCGTCAGCTCGGTCAGCGCCATTTCGGTCAGACCCGCGCCGGCAGCCATCAGCGGTAATGCCGCCACCTGGCCCGCGCTGGTCAGGTTCAGCGCCGAGATCAGCACCGCCTGCCACACCGTAAGCCCGGAGGACAGCGCCTGCATGCCGAAGGCAAAGGATACGGACAGATAACCGAGCCCGATCGGGATTCCGTGACGGAACCCCTGCCTGAAATGCGGTATCATTCACATTACTCCGGTCTGATCATTCCGTTTTCCGTAATGATCGCGTAATACAGCGGCATTCTGCCGCAGGGTTCATCAGAGAAGGTGATCGCGGCGCGCACGGCTTCCTCCGCGCGGTCCGCGTCCGCCTCATTCTTCGCGTACAGCGTGCACAGGGGCGTATCTTCCTCCACGCGGTCCCCGATGCGGGGATGCAGCACAAAGCCGACCGCGGGATCGATCACATCCGTCAGCTCCAGCCGGCCCGCGCCCATCGCGCGGCCCGCCTCGCCCAGCGCCTCCGTGTTCATCGCGGACACCCAGCCCGCGCGCCCGCATACGGCCTGCCGGATCACAGCCGGCCGCGGCAGCAGCGTCACATCGTCACACACGCGGGGATCCCCGCCCTGCGCGGCAATCATCAGCCGCAGCTTTTCCAGCGCGGTGCCGTTCTCAATCGTCTTTTCCAGCATGGCGCGGCCTTCCTCCATGCTGCCGGCTTTGCCGCCCAGCTTCAGCATCAGCGCGCCGATGATCAGGGAGATTTCCTTCAGGTCGCCGCCGGTTCTGCCGGAAAGCACATCAATGGCGTCCTTCACTTCCAGCGCGTTGCCTACATGCGTGCCCAACGGCTGGCCCATATCCGTCACAATCGCCGCGAACTTCTTTCCGGCCATCGTGCCGATTTCCACCATGGTGCGCGCCAGCTCAATGCTGTCCTCCACAGTATGCATGATCGCGCCGGAACCGGTTTTCACATCCAGCACGATGCCGTCCGACCCGGAAGCGAGCTTCTTGGACAGAATGGAGGATACGATCAGCGGCAGGCTGTCCACCGTGGAGGTCACATCCCGCAGTGCGTACAGCGTTTTATCGGCCGGGGCAAGCGAACCCGTCTGCCCGATCACGGCCAGCCCGGTTTCCTTTACCTGGCGGATGAACGCGTCCTCCGTCAGCGATATGCTCATACCCGGAATGGATTCCAGCTTATCCAGCGTTCCGCCGGTATGCCCGAGCCCGCGCCCGCTCATCTTCGCCACGGGCACGCCGCACGCGGCGACCATGGGCGCGGCGACAAGCGTCACCGTGTCACCCACCCCGCCGGTGGAATGCTTGTCCACCTTGATACCGGGGATCGCGGACAGGTCCGCGATATCGCCGGAGTCACGCATGGCCAGTGTCAGGTCAACCGTTTCGCGGGCGGTCATTCCGTTCAGCCGGATCGCCATCAGCATGGCCGTCAGCTGATAATCCGGAATTGTTCCGTCCGCCGCGCCTTTCACAAAGAAGCAGATCTCCTCACGCGTCAGTTCCTGACCCAGCTTCTTTTTTGTCAGCAGGGAAGTCATCAGCATGATCCAAGCACTCCTTTCAGATACCGGCCCGTATAGGACGCTTCACAGGCAGCCACCTGCTCCGGCGTGCCGGCCGCCACGACCGTGCCGCCTTCGTTGCCGCCTTCCGGACCGAGGTCAATCAGCCAGTCCGCGCATTTGACAACATCAAGATTATGCTCAATCACCAGCACGCTGTTGCCGGCATCCACCAGCCGGTGCAGAATCTGAATCAGGCGGGACACATCCTCCGAGTGGAGGCCTGTGGTCGGCTCATCCAGCACATAAACAGTGCGCCCGGTTGACTTGCGGCTCAGCTCCGTGGCCAGCTTCACGCGCTGCGCCTCACCGCCGGAGAGCGTGGTGGACGCCTGGCCGAGCTTCACATAGCCCAGGCCGACATCATACAGCGTTTCCAGCTTCCGCGTCAGCTGCGGATGGTTCTCAAAGAAGGCCAGCGCCTCCTCCACCGTCATATCCAGCACATCGCTGATATTCTTCCCGTTCCAGGTGACCTCCAGCGTTTCATGGTTATACCTGCGGCCGTGGCAGATTTCGCACGGAACATAAATGTCCGGCAGGAAATGCATCTCAATCTTCTGCACGCCGTCACCCATGCAGTTTTCACAGCGGCCGCCCTTCACATTGAAGGAGAAGCGGCTTTCCTTATAGCCTCTCGCCTTCGCCTCCGGGCTCATGGCAAACAGCTTGCGGATCAGGTCAAACAGGCCCGTATACGTGGCGGGATTGCTCCGCGGCGTGCGCCCGATGGGGCTCTGGTCGATCAGGATCACCTTGTCCAGCTGCTCAACGCCCTCCATGCCGGAGAACCTGCCGGGCTTGGTGAGCGCGCGGTTCAGCTTGCGCGCCAGATGCTTGTATACAATTTCATTGACCAGGCTGCTCTTACCGGAGCCGGATACACCCGTGACGCAACAGAACACGCCCAGCGGAATCTGCACATCAATATTGCGCAGGTTATGCTCACGCGCGCCGAGCACCTTCAGCATACCGGACGGCTTTCGCCGCTTTTTCGGCACGGGAATGACCTTCCGCCCGGACAGATACTGCCCGGTAAGGCTGTTCTCGCAGGCCATGATCTCATCCACGGTGCCGCTGGCCACAATGCTGCCGCCGTGCAGGCCGGCGCCGGGACCGACATCCACAATCCAGTCCGCCGCGCGCATGGTTTCCTCGTCATGCTCAACAACGAGCACGGTGTTACCCAGATCCCGCATATGCTTGAGCGTCGCGATCAGCTTGGCGTTATCCCGCTGGTGCAGGCCGATGCTGGGCTCATCCAGCACATACAGCACGCCCATCAGCGCGGAGCCGATCTGCGTCGCCAGCCGGATGCGCTGCGCCTCACCGCCGGAAAGGGACATCGCCGCGCGGGACAGCGTAAGATAGCCGAGACCCACGTCAATCAGGAACTTCAGCCGCGCGTTGATCTCCTTCAGGATGCCTTTGGCAATCAGGGCTCGGTTGCCGTCCACCTTCAACGCGGCAAAGAAATCCCGCGCTTCCAGAATGCTCATATCGCTGACCTCGGGCAGGCTCTTCCCGCCCACGGTCACGGCGCGCGCTTCCGCCTTCAGCCGCTGCCCGCGGCAATCCGGGCAGAGCTCCATGGCCATGTATTCCTCATACTGTTCCTTCATCGCGTCGGACGAGGTTTCGCGGTATCTCCGCTCCAGCGTGGGAATCACGCCCTCAAAGGAGGTGGAGAATTTTCCGCTGCCGTTGGCGCTTTCATAGGTGATCGTCAGCTTCTCGGACCCCGTGCCGTAAAGAATGGCGCGCGCGCCTTCCTCCGGAATCTGATCGAACGGGGTATCCAGCGTGAAGCCGTACTTCTGCCCCATTGCCGTAAAATAGGACGCGGCGATGCCGTCGCCGATAATGGAGTTGAACCCGGTCGCGTTCAGCGCGCCCTCTCGCAGGGACAGGCTGCTGTCCGGCAGGATCACCTCTTCCGAAATCTTCATCAGGGTGCCGAGGCCGGAGCAGGTCGGGCACGCGCCGAAGGGGCCGTTGAAGGAGAACATGCGGGGTTCCAGTTCCTCCAGCACAACACCGCAGTCCGGGCAGGCGTAGTTCATGGAGAACAGCCGCTCGCCCTGCGCGAAATAATCCGCGATCACAAGCCCGGCGCCCATCCGGGACGCTGTTTCCACAGAGTCCGTGAGGCGCTGCCGGAAATCCTTACCGGGCCTCACAATCAGGCGGTCCACCACCAGCTCAATCGTATGCTTTTTCTTCTTATCCAGGTCCGGCGTGTCATCCAGGTCATACAGCGTTCCGTCAATCCGCACACGGACAAAGCCGTTCTTGCGCGCGTTTTCCAGAATGTCCCTGTGCTCGCCTTTCCTGCCGCGTACGGCGGGCGCCAGCAGCTGCATCCGCGTGCCTTCCGGCTGCGCGCAGATCGCGTCCGTAATCTCATCCACCGTCTGCCGGCGGATCTCGCGGCCGCAGGCCGGGCAGTGCGGAATACCGATGCGCGCGTACAGCAGGCGCAGATAATCGTGAATCTCCGTAACCGTGCCGACCGTGGACCGCGGGTTGCGGCCGGTCGTTTTCTGGTCAATGGAAATCGCGGGGCTCAGGCCTTCAATGGCGTCCACATCCGGCTTGTCCATCTGGCCCAGAAACTGCCGGGCGTAGCTGGAAAGGCTTTCGACATAGCGCCGCTGTCCCTCCGCGTATATGGTGTCAAACGCGAGAGAGGATTTTCCGCTGCCGCTCAGGCCGGTGATCACCGTAAGTTTGTCCCGCGGAATTTCCACATCCACATTCTTCAGATTGTTGGTTCTCGCGCCGTGTACAATAATATTCTCGTTCATGTTCACTCTTCGCTTTTCTTCTCTCCGTCCGCGAGGCTGTTCGTGTCCACATTGTCCTTATAGACCACAAAGCGCTGATACAGGAACTCCGTGATGAAGTTCAGCAGCATCGTGCCGACCTCGACGATCCAGTTGTTCACACCGGCGTCCGTCAGCAGCTTGCCCGCCCAGGTGGTCAGCGGCGTAAACACGATATAGTAAGCGGCCACCAGCAGCATGGCGCGTTTGATATCGCAGTCCGAGCGGAAGGTGTAGCGGCGGTTGAAGGTAAAATTCCACAGCACGCTGAGCACCAGGGACACGAGATACGCGACCCAGTGGGTCCAGTGAAAAACCTCAAAAAACAGCGCGTAGCTGCCGATCTGGATCAGCCCGGCCGACGCGGAAAACAGCGTGAACTTGACCGCGCGCATTACTTCCTTTTTATCCATTGCCATACGCTTACCCCTCAGCCCTTACGCGGGCTCACACAAATCTCAGCGCGGGCTCGGCGTTCAGGTCCGGCCCCGCGGTTTCACCCTTCAGATATGTATAGTACGCCGCGGAACCGATCATCGCGGCATTGTCCGTGCACAGGCCGATTGCCGGCATATACAGCCTCACGCCCACCCGGTCGCACATGGCCTGCATCTGCCGGCGCAGCTCACGGTTGGCGCTGACGCCGCCCGCCATGGCCATGGGCAGATCCGCGCCGCGGTCCCTGAGCAGCAGCTCCGCCTTGTCCGTCAGCTGCTCCGCCACGGCGTTGCGGAACACAGCGGCAAGGTCCGCTTTGTTCAGCGTTTCACCGTTCTGCTCCAGCCGGTGAACCAGGTTGAGGAACGCGGTTTTCACGCCGGAAAACGAATAATCGTAACGGCCCTCAATCTTCGGCCGCGGCAGCGTGTACGCGCGCGGGTTTCCCTCCTCCGCGAGCCTGTCGATTCCGGGGCCGCCGGGATACGGGATGCCCAGCACGCGCGCCGCCTTGTCAAAGGCCTCGCCCGCGGCGTCATCCACGGTCTGGCCGATCAGGCGGTATACGCCGAAGGCCTCCACCAGCACCAGATGACTGTGCCCGCCCGAAACCACCAGGCACAGGAAAGGCGGCTCAAGCTCCGGACTCGTAAGGAAGTTGGCCGATACATGCCCTTCAATATGATTGACCGGAATCAGCGGCTTGCCCGCCGCGTACGCCAGCCCCTTCATGAAATTGACACCGGTGAGCAGCGCGCCCACAAGGCCGGGGCCCTTTGTGACCGCCAGCGCGTCCGCGTCCTCCAGCGCCATGCCGGCCTCAGAAAGCGCCTGCCGGGTTACGCGGCCGCAGGCTTCCATGTGCGCCCGCGAGGCGATCTCCGGCACAACCCCGCCGTACATGGCGTGCAGGTCAATCTGTGAAAAGATCACATTTGAAAGGATCTTCCGTCCGTCCTCAATCACGGCCGCGGCCGTTTCATCGCAGGAGGACTCAAGCGCGAGAATTCTCATTCCGATAACGAACCTTTCCTGTAACAAGCATCGCGGCGGCAAGCAGGATAAACCACATCAGCACGCCGGCGATCCCGTAAAAGATAAAGAGTTCCTCCGGCATCAGCCGGATCAGCAGGCAGGTGCGCCAGTCCAGCAGCCACAGTTCATTGGTGAACGCGAGCCGGTGAAACAGGAAGAACAGACCGGTAAAGTCAATCGCGGCCCAGATAACCGCCGCGGCAACCGGGAGAAGCGGAAACAGCAGCCCGAAGCGCCACGCGCGCAGCGTTTTTCGCCGCAGGCACATAAGCGACAGGCCCAGCCCCGCGGATACGCAGATCAGGCAGAGTGTGCCGTCCAGCGCGATAAGGCCGCGGCAGTCCTCCATGTGCAGCTGCTCGGTCGAGTTGAAGCAGAGGCGCTCAACCCCGGCATCATCCGTAAAGGCATACTGAAAAGTATCCGTTTTCCCGGTGAGATAACCGCAGATCACGCCGCACACACCCGGATACTCCGCGTCCGGCAGCCCCGTTTCCGCTTCCGGCGCGACCGCCCGCATCGCCTTCGTCATCACGCCCGGCGCCGCGCACAGCAGGTACACGGTCAGCAGGAGCGCAGCCGCCGACCAGAACAGGCCGGCGGCAAAGGACAGAATCCTGCGGATCATTGCATCTTCAGGTAGGAGGTTACAAAGCCTTCAAGATCACCGTTCATCACGTCATCAATGTTGCCGACTTCGTAGTTGGTACGGTGATCCTTCACCATGGTATAGGGCTGGAAGACGTAGGAGCGGATCTGGCTGCCCCACTCGATCTTCTTCATTTCGCCCTTGATATCCGCCATCTGCTGTTCCTTTTCGCGTTCACGCAGTTCCAGCAGGCGGGCCTTCAGCATTTTGATACAGGTCGCGCGGTTCTGCACCTGATCGCGCTCGGTCTGGCAGGCAACCACGATGCCCGTCGGGAAGTGCGTCATACGCACGGCGGAGCTGGTCTTGTTAACGTTCTGTCCGCCGGCGCCGGAGGAATGGTAGGTGTCCACGCGGACATCCTTCATGTCGATCTCGATATCGGTATCGTCATCCTCCATCATGGGCGCCACATCCAGCGAGGAGAAGGACGTGTGGCGGCGCGCGTTTGAGTCAAACGGGGAGATGCGCACCAGACGGTGCACGCCTTTTTCACCGCGCAGGTAGCCGTAGGCGTGGTCGCCGCTGACCTCAAAGGTCACGCTCTTGATGCCCGCCTCGTCACCGTCCAGCAGGTCCAGCACCTTCACGGTGAAGCCCATCCGCTCGCAATAGCGGGTGTACATGCGGTACAGCATCTGCGTCCAGTCCTGCGCCTCGGTTCCGCCGGCACCGGCGTGCAGTGACAGCACCGCGTCATTGTCATCATAGTCGCCGCGCATCAGCGTTTCCAGCTCCAGCGCGTCCGCCTGCTCGCGCAGCTTCGCGATGGACTCGCCGGTCTCGGCCACCATGTCCTCATCGTTTTCCTCACGTGCCAGCTCCATCATGGTTTCAATATCATCGGCATCGCTGAGGAGCTTTTCATAATGTGCCAGCTTGTTCTTCAGGCCGCCGACCTTCTGGTTCACCCGGGTGGAGCGCTCGGTATCGTTCCAGAATTCCGGCTGGTTCATTTCCTGGGTCAGTTCCTCAATCTGTTCCTTAATATGGTCGATATGCAGCGCCTCACCGGCGGCGAGAATGCTCTTCCGGATCACCTGTATATCCTGCGCGTACTGTTCAAGCTCAATCATTTCCGGTCTCTCCTTTTCATATCCGTTATTCAGTGGAAATACTCACGGTGACCGGCGTTACAAAAAACCAGCCTTTTTCATCGTCATTCTCCCGGATTCAGTTCAGTTCTCCGCGTTGTTCTGCACGCTGCCGCAGCAGTTCTTGTATTTCTTGCCGCTGCCGCACGGGCAGGGATCGTTCCGGCCGACCTTCTCGGACGCCTTGACCCTGCGCGGCTGACGGGGCGCGTCCCCGGCAAGCCGGGCCTCGGTCGGCTTCGCGGTCTGCACGCGTTCGGGCGTGACCTGCACCTTCAGCTGATAGACACGGCGCACCGTATCCTCACGGATGAAGTGGTTCAGCTCGTCAAACATGCCTTTCGCTTCAATCTGATATTCGGTTACGGGGTTCTTGCCGCTGTAGGCGCGGAAGCCGATGCCGTCACGCAGCTGATCCATCGCGTCAATATGGTCCATCCAGCGGGTATCCACACTGCGGAGCAGCATTACACGCTCAACCTCGCGCATATCCACGTGCAGGTCCGTGAGCATCTTCTCGCGCTCCGCGTAGAACTCACGCGCATCCGCCTTCAGCTTTTCATTCACATCCGCGCGCTCGATGTCCGGATCGGTCAGCAGGCTCTCCAGCGTTCCGTGGCGGACGCACAGGTTCTCCAGGTAATCCGTGGCCTGCTTCTTATCCCACTCGGAGGAATCCTCGCCCTGGCAGAAGCGGTCCATGCCGAAATCGATCACATGATCCGCCATGCGCAGGATGGAGTCATGCACATCCTCGCCCATGAGCACCCGGCGGCGCTGGCCGTAAATGACCTCACGCTGGCGGTTCATCACGTTGTCATATTCAAGCACGTGCTTACGGGTTTCAAAGTTGCGGTTCTCAATCCGCTTCTGCGCGGACTCGATCTGCTTGGTCAGCAGACCCGCGGTCAGCGGCTCGTCATCCTTCAGGCCCAGGCGCTCAACCATCACGCTGATCCTTTCGGAGCCGAACAGGCGCATCAGGTCATCCTCCAGCGAAATGAAGAACTGGGTGGAACCCGGGTCGCCCTGACGGCCGGAACGGCCGCGCAGCTGGTTATCGATACGGCGGGACTCATGCCGCTCCGTGCCGATGATATGCAGGCCGCCGGTTCTCAGCACGCGCTCGTGCTCCGCGTCCGTCTGCCGTTTGAAGGAATCGTAGCGCGCCTGATAGATCTGCCGCGCGGACAGCACCTCGGGCGATACATCCTCATTGTGACCGGTGGCCGCTTCGATGATCTCCTCATCAAAGCCTTCCTGCCGCATGGCGCGGCGCGCGAGGAACTCAGGGTTGCCGCCCAGCAGAATATCGGTACCGCGGCCCGCCATGTTGGTGGCGATCGTCACAACGCCGAACTGACCGGCCTGTGCCACGATCTCAGCCTCACGGGCATGGTTCTTCGCGTTCAGCACTTCATGCTTGATGCCGCGGCGACCCAGCATCGCGGACAGCATTTCACTGACCTCAACGGAAATCGTGCCGACCAGCACGGGCTGGCCCGTCGCGTGATGCTCTTCAATGGAGGCGATCACCGCGTTGAACTTGGCGGCCTTGTTCTTGTAAACCACGTCCTCCATGTCCTTGCGGATATTCTCGCGGTTCGTCGGAATCTCCACAACATCCAGCGAATAGATGCCCTGAAATTCGCCTTCTTCCGTTTTCGCCGTACCGGTCATACCGGACAGCTTCTTATACATACGGAAGTAGTTCTGGAAGGTGATGGTCGCCAGCGTCTTGCTTTCACGCTCGACCTTCACATGCTCCTTCGCCTCAATGGCCTGATGCAGGCCCTCAGAATACCGGCGGCCGATCATCAGACGGCCGGTGAACTCATCCACGATGATGACCTGGCCGTTCTGCACCACATAGTCCACATCGCGCTTCATGGTCGCGTGCGCGCGCAGAGCGCAGGATACGTGATGGTTCAGCTCGCTGTTTTCGGGATCGTTGATATTCTCCACGCCGAAGGCGGTTTCCACCTTGCGGGCGCCTTCGTCCGTCAGGGTAACGGCCTTTTTCTTCTCATCCAGCTCATAGTGCACATCGCGCTTCATGGAGCGGACCACGGCGTCCACCCGGTCATACATCTCGGTGGATTTTTCACCCGCGCCGGAAATGATCAGCGGCGTACGCGCCTCATCAATCAGGATGGAGTCCACCTCGTCCACAATGGCGAAGTTGTGCCCGCGCTGCACCAGATCACCCTGACGGATCACCATGTTGTCACGCAGATAGTCAAAGCCCAGCTCATTGTTCGTGCCGTAGGTAATATCGCAGGCGTAGGAGGCGCGGCGTTCCTCAGGCTCCAGATCATGCACGATCAGGCCGACGGTCAGGCCCAGGAAGCGGTGCACCTTGCCCATCCACTCACTGTCGCGGCGGGCCAGATAGTCATTGACCGTAACGATATGCACGCCCTTGCCGCTCAGCGCGTTCAGGTAGGCGGGCATGGTGGATACCAGGGTTTTACCTTCACCGGTCTTCATCTCGGCGATGCGGCCCTGATGCAGCACAATGCCGCCCAGCACCTGCACGCGGTAGGGACGCATGCCCAGCACGCGGTCCGCCGCCTCACGCACCACGGCAAACGCGTCCGGCAGGATGTCATCCTCCGTTTCGCCCTTTTCCAGGCGTGCACGCAGCGCGGGCGTCTGCGCGCGCAGCTCATCGTCCGTCATCTGTTTATATTTGTCCGCCAGCGCTTCCACCGCGTCAACGGTTTTCTTCAGTTTTTTCAGCTCCGCGTCATTGGTGTTGCCCATCAGCTTTTTCAGAAAATCCAGCATGTTATCTCCTTCTTATGTACGCCGGTATTGCCCCATGCGGGTACAAACGTACAGAATAGTATATCACCAAAAGCGCCTGTATCGCAAGCCCTTGCGTATCATACGGTCCGCGCGGCATTTCCGGTTGCAATCGGCAGCGTGTTCGTGTATATTTATTGTGTATGCGCATTGAGTGAACCTGATGTCAGGAGGAATCCGACCTATGAGTTTCGGTACTGTATTGCTGATGCTGATCGGGCTGCTCGGCAGCCTCGGCATTTTCATGTTCGGCATGAAGAGCCTGAGCGACGGCCTTGAAAAAACCGCCGGAAGCAAACTGAAAGGGCTCCTGCAGAAGCTGACGGGCAACCGTTTCCTGTCCGTGCTGTGCGGTATCGCGATCACCATTCTGGTCCAGTCCTCCACGGCAACCACGGTGATGGTGGTCGGCTTCGTTAACGCCGACCTGCTGACGCTGACACAGGCAATCGGTGTGATCATGGGCGCCAACATCGGCACAACCGTCACGCCACTGCTGCTCTCACTGGAAGGGCTGGACTTCGGCATGCTGTTCGCCTTCGCCGGGCTGATCCTTTCCTGGCTGCCGGATAAAAAATCGCTCCGCAGAGCAAAGGAGTTCAGCCCCATCGTGATGGGCGTCGGTCTTCTGTTTGTCGGTATGAAGGGCATGAGCGCCGCCACCGCCCCCCTGCAGGAGTGGGACGGCTTCAGTGTTGCCATTCAGAGCATCTCCAATCCCGTGCTCGGCGTACTGACGGGCATCGTTCTCTGCATCGCGCTGAATTCCTCCGCCGCCTGCGTCGGCCTGCTGCAGGCGCTGGCCGGTCAGGGGCTGATTCCGCTGAGCACCGCGATCTTCGTGCTGTTCGGCACCAACATCGGCACCTGCCTGACATCGCTGATCGCCGGCTCCGGCACCAACACCACGGCGCGCCGCACATCCATTATGCACCTGCTGTTCAACACCATCGGCACGATCATCTTTGTGATTATCGCCAGCCTGATCCCCTTCGCGGATATTATCCTGTCCATCGCGCCCGGCAACCTGAAGCTGCAGATCGCCATGGTACACATCATCTTCAACCTCACCACCACCCTGATCCTGCTGCCCGGCGCCGGCCTGCTTGAGAAGCTCGCCTGCCTGCTGGTACGCGACAAGGGCGGCGAATCCGCCGAGATGAGGCTGCGTTTCTTCGATACGCGGTTCCTGAAAACCCCGCCCGTAGCCGTGACCCAGCTGTACCGTGAAACCGTGCGCATGGGCGAAATGGCAGTGGAGAACTACGGCAACTCGCTTGCCCTCTTCAATGAGTGGGACGACGAAACCGCTGCCGGTATCCTGCAGACCGAAGATGTGCTGGATTTCCTGAAGCACGAGATCGAAGCCCGGCTGACCGACGTAAAAGGTCTTGACCTCGGTGAATCCGACGCGAAGCTGGTCGGTGCCCTGTTCCAGGCCGTGAATGACATGGAGCGCGTGGGCGACCACGCGGTGAATATGCTGGAAGCCGCGCAGACCAAGAAGAACGAGGAAGTCAAGTTCACCGAGAAGGTCTCCGCCGAGCTGACGGACATGGGCAACCGCGTAACCGCTCAGCTGGAAGCCGCCATGACGCTGTTCACCGCGCAGAGCGGTGACAGGCAGGCGGTTGCCGATGTGGAAGCCGGCGAGGAAACGATTGATAACATGACCGAAGCGCTGCGCGCCCACCATGTGGACCGCCTGAAAAACAAGAAGTGCTCCGCGAAGAACGGCATGCTGTATCTGGATATGCTCACCAACCTGGAACGTATCGCGGACCACGCGGAAAACATCGCGACGGTCTTCACCGAATAAACAGACAGAAAAAGCTCCGCGGATGATCAAACATCACGCCGCGGAGTTTTTATATTCGGAACGCAAGATGCGGGAGTCAGTCAGACTTCTTCTGTCACATTATGTTGGACCAGCATATTCACAAAATACTCATAATTCACCAGCATAGGAATGCCGTGTTGCCTGTATCCGGCATATCAAAGCCGGTCCCATGAAAAGCAACACATCCCCGGAACATTTCTGTTCCGGGGATGTCATATTCATTGATCAGCCTTTGCGATTGCGCATCTTCCGGCCGAAGGACCGGGCGTCGGTTTCAGTGACCTGTTTCACATCGGCTTTCACGGCATCCGCGGCATCCTTCACTTCTTCAACAGTGTCCGCTACGGCTTCGCCTGCCGCTTCCGCGGCTTCCCGCACAGCGGTTTCGGTTTCCGCCGTTGCTTCGGCGGTTTCACCGGGCTTTTTGTCATACAGACGGCGCAGGGTTTCAGCCATCAGCTCGCTGTCCTGCACGGTGGTGGATTCGGGCGTTTCCGCCTCGCCTTCCGCGGGCACGGGGTCCGCGGTATCCAGCAGATCCTCAACCGTGTTGCGCTTGTTGCCCTTCGGCTTTACGCTGTAATCACGGTAGCTTCCGCGTTCCATATGATCCTGCGCGGCAGCGGAATGCTTTTTGTTCGCGATCCTGCGCACCGCGCCGATCAGCAGCAGTGCCAGCAGCACCGCGGCCAGACCGCCGAAGATATATTTCGCGGTACCGGATACGGAGAGGACGGTCGTCATCCAGCCGGGTATATCCACATCCTGGGGAATCTTCTCATACACGGGCGCCGGCGGCGTCACAATGGGCGCCTCAGTCGGCACGGGCGTGGGCACGGTGTAGGCGATCGGCAGAATGTTGCTGTAGAACGTCAGCGTCTGGCTCAGCTGATCCTTACAGGAGGCGGTGAACTGATACTGCCCGTCCATGCTGATCTGCACATCGCGGGTGAAGGACTTGCTGTCACCGGCGGGAATCAGCGGGAAGGTATACAGCGTCTTGTCAACCGCCTTCACGGTCACATTCTTCACATCAACGGTGCTCGCGTTGGCAACGGTTACGGTAAAGCGCACGCTGCCGGGCAGCTGATACACGATGTTCCTGTCAGCCTTCGCGTCCACATTCAGCACAATCTGCTGGGTGGGATCGGTCGCGATGATGCCGACCTTGCCGGTGGCGGTTTCAAGCGGTTCACCGGTCGCGTTCTGCGCGGTGATGATGAACTGCAGGTCCTGGCTCTCGGTGATTGTCAGATCCTTTTCCAGGGTCACGGTCTCACCGGCGGGCACGGTCTGATCCGAGAAAACGGTGCCGAGCGCGGCATCGGTCACGGTGACACCGGTATAATCAACAGTACCGGAGTTCTTCAGCTTCAGGGTCAGCTTCACGGTTTCGCCGGGAGCGCCGCCCTTCTTGTCAGCAGACAGGGTCGCAGTCAGCTTCACGGTGCCGTATTTGATCGTCGCGCTTTCTTTTTTGGCGGTGTAGGTCTTGCCGGCCGCGGTATACGTAACGGTGGCCGCGCTGGTCAGATCCTTCTTGCCCATGGTGGTGCTGAAGGTATAATTGGCTTTCTCGCCGATCTTCACGCTCTCAATGGTGCCGCTCTTGCTTGAAATGCCGCTGTTTTCCTTGATGATCACATTGGTGATATCCACATTGCCGGTGTTCAGGATCTCATAGGTCACGGTCACTTCCTGCCCGTTCTGCGCGGTGGTGGGCAGAATGGTGCGGTTGATCGTTACGGCAGGCTCCGCGCCGACATAGGTGATGCCTTTGGAGAACTTTTTCTGTTTGCTTTTCAGCTCTCCGTTTTCATCGTACACGGAATACCTGATCGAGAAAGTGATTCTGCCTTCCTTAAGCTGGCTTTCGGTCACCTTCCAGGTGCCTGTCCAGTTCTTGCTGGCGCCGGCCGCCAGCGTGGGCGCGCCGAACTCCTCGATCCGCTTGCCGCTGGGATAGTACAGCGTAACAGCGCCGGGCATCTCGGTATCACCGCCGTTTGTCACGGTAATGGAAACGGTGATTTCCTTCGGCTCGGTAAACTGATACTCGCTCATATCCATGGAAGGCTTAATCTGGTCATCCGCGGCAGCCACGGTAAAAACGCACAGCAGCGCCAGCAGAAGACCGATCACGAAAAGCAGACGTTTCTTTGTCATATATGATACGGGACCCTGCGGCCCCTCCTCCTTCCTGCGCCGGAAAACCGGCACCGGGCATCCCAAAAGGGTATACGGCTACAGAATATCAATGGTATTGTACTCGCGGAACAGCCGAAATGTCAATACTCACAGGCGCAAAAACGCTCCGGCGGCACCGCCGGAGCACTGAAAGCGCTATGGTTTGCGTGTATTCTTGCTGTTAACTGTGTCAATTTCCGCCTCGCGCAGCTGGGGCGCGCACCCCGGACAGCGCGTCAGCTTCGCGTACGGTTTGTCTTCCAGCTCGCCCCAGGTGAATTCCGTAAGCGGCCAGTATCTGGAATTGACCAGGGTGCATGTCGGCGAGGAATGATACTGCTTTCCCTTGTTCGTATTGTAATAAAGCGGATAGTCCGTACTCGGATACCCGAGCTCACGCCCGATCTCATCCCAGATGATCACCTTGGTATAAGGCTTGCGGCTGAGGTTGTCCCAGAGCCACTTCATATTCACACCCTCCGGCGTTTTCTCCTTCTGGATGCGGATGCAGCCGTGGCTGGCCTTCTCGCCCAGATACCGCTCACACCGGCTGTAGTCTTTGGTTTCCGTTCCGTCATCATTCTCACGGATGATGCTCGGCACCTCATGCATCAAAATACCGTCATTGATGCGGATACCCATATCGCAGAACAGGCTGCCGGCCCAGAAGCCGCCGGTCCAGCTGACGGCGATGAATTCGCCCGCCGGCGTTTCATTAAAGGGCGTATCCTCCCGCGGGAAGCCTGTGGAACACATCAGCGTTGAAAACAGCTTTCCCGCTTTGAACACATACAGCCGCTGCTGCAGCTTGTCAATCACGATGCCGTATTCATCGCTGACCGGCTTTTCCTCCAGCAGCTCAGTTTTCACCCAGCCCTGAAAAGGTTCCGCCCACACACCGACCGAGGAGCCCTCCGTGCAGGTGGAATAAGCCTCGATCAGGCTCCATTCCCCCTCCTGCTTCAGCACGTGCACGCCCTGGCTGGCATAGGTCACACAGCCGACGTAATCCGTGCAGCCGTCATCCGGCCGCGCCTGAACCTTATGCTGGTTGCGCTCGCTGCCCTTCAGCACGGTGATCGGCTGTGTGAGCACCGCCCAGATCGCGGCCTCATTTTCCAGGTCGCCCATCCGCAGGTTCCAGAAGCAGGTTTCATGATCGCACAGCACATCGCTGCGCTCATTCGGCGTATGGAAAATCACATCCCGCGCGGGACGCGGCTCATCCAGTGATATTTCCTCAACCTCGATGAAATCCTCATCCAGCAGATCCGTGATAATCAGATCATCCTCCTCCGCCGGCGCGCCGGACAGCGGCATGCACAGCAGAACACAGGTCAGTAGAAGAACAAACGTCCGTTTCAGCAGTTTTTCCAATCCTCCGTCCCTCTCATCCGTTATCCGCCGGCGTGCTTCAGCGCTTTGAAGCGCCGCCCGAGTTTTCCTTCCACATAATTGCGGAGCAGCGCGTAAGGCGCGTTCATCTCCGGGGTGTTCACCCAGGATGCCGATCCGTTTTCCAGCGCGTACCGCATCCACGCGAGCTGCTCCTTTGACAGGGTAACCGGAAGCCGGTCCCGCCTGCAGTCCGCGCAGCAAAGGCCGCCTGACTCCGCGTCGAAAAAGAACGGCCCGTTCTCCGGCACCGTGCGGCCGCAGTTGACGCAGTGATTCAGCCTCGGCCGGAACCCTTCGCACGAAGCGAAATGCAGCAGGAAGCCTGCAAGCAGCGGCTTTGTTTCCTGATCTGAAAACGCCAGGCGTGACAGTGTGTGCAGCAGCAGCATGAACAGTTCCCGCCGTTCCTGCCCCGGCTCCGCCACAGCCTCCGCCAGATTGAGCAGATACACGCCGCAGGAAAGCCGCTCATAATCCGCGCGCAGCGGATAGAATGTCTCAATCAGGCTGACCGAGGTCACGGTGATCCGCCCGTTTGCCTCATACAGCATATAGTCTCCCAGGGCAAACAGCTCACCGGCGTTCAGGTTATGGCTCTTCGGCTTCCGGCAGTTGCGGATGATCGCGTCAATCCGCCCGCGGGTCGGGCTGAGCAGCGTCACCATCCGGTCATTGTCCCGGTAATCGGCATGCCTCAGCACAATCGCCGTATTCTCTGTCTGAATCATGACTCCTGCTTTGCCTTATCCCGCAGCTCGAAACGGCGGATCTTGCCGGAGATGGTCTTCGGCAGCTCGCTCACGAACTCGATCTTTCTGGGATATTTGTAAGGCGCCGTCAGATGCTTCACATGATCCTGCAGCTCCTTGATCAGCGCGTCGGACGCTTCCCAGCCGGGCTTCAGGACCACGGTCGCCTTTACGATCTGACCGCGCAGAGGATCCGGCACGCCCGTGATGGCGCACTCCAGCACCGCCGGATGCTCCAGCATGGCGCTTTCAACCTCAAACGGACCGATGCGGTAGCCGCTGGACTTGATCACATCGTCAGCGCGGCCCACATACCAGAAGTAGCCCCACTCATCCTTCCAGGCCAGATCCTTTGTATGATACAGGTTGCCGCTGAAGGCTTCCTCCGTCATTTCCGGGTTGAGATAATATCCGGCAAACATACCGTAAGGCCTGCCGTGATGCACGCGGATCACCATTTCACCGGTCACACCGGCAGGGCAGGAATTGCCGTCCGCGTCCACCAGATCCACATCAAACAGGGGCGCGGGCTTGCCCATGGAGCCGGGATTCACCTTCATCCACGGGAAGGTGGCCAGCGTCGCGACCAGCTCCGTCTGCCCGAAGGCTTCACGCAGCGCGATACCGGTGCGCTTTTCCCACTCCGCGGCGATATCCGGGTTCAGCGGCTCGCCGGCGACGGAGCAGTGCTTCAGGGAGGACAGGTCAAACCCGGAAAAATCCTCCTGCAGCATAAAGCGGTACATCGTGGGCGGAGAGCAGTAGGTTGTGATTTTGAACTTTTCAATCATGCTCAGGATCTCGGTTGCTTTGAACTTGTCAAAGTCATACACGAAAACGCAGCTGCCGCCCAGCCACTGGCCGTACAGCTTGCCCCACACACTCTTTGCCCAGCCGGTTTCGGACACGGTCAGATGCAGCCCGCCGTCCTCCACCTGCTGCCAGTAGACGGATGTAATGATATGCCCCAGCGGATAATAGAAATTATGCGCGACCATCTTCGGCTGGCCGGTTGTTCCGCTGGTGAAATACACAAGCATCAGGTCATCGTTGCAGGGGTAATCGGCCCCGGTCGGCTTTTCCCACACGTCGGAAGCGGCGGCAAACCCTCTGTCATAGCTGAGGAAGCCTTCACGCTCGGCGCGCACCAGAATTTTGTGCTCCAGGGTGGGACAGTCCGGCGCGGCCTCAGCCACGGCATCCGCCACGCAGGTGGTATGCTCGGTGCAGATCACAGCCTTCACCTTCGCGGATTGAACACGGTAGCGGATATCCTTGGCCGTAAGCAGATGCGTAGCGGGAATGGCGATCGCGCCGATCTTGTGCAGGGCAATGATGACCGGCCAGAACTCATGGTGCCGCTTCAGGATCACCAGCACGGTATCCCCCTTGCGGATACCGAGGGATTTGAAATAGTTCGCGGCCTTGTTGCTGTCCAGCATCATACGGCGGAAATCATAGCGGACAACATCGCCCTCGGGGTCTGTCCACAGCAGGGCGGGACGGTCCGGATCCTCCGTTCCGTAACGGTCCACCACATCATAGGCAAAGTTGAAAGACGAAACCTTTTTCAGGCGGAAATTCTTGTTGAAATCATCATAGCTGATGAAATCTCCCTCAAAATCCAGATATTCACGAAACAGCGGTTGCATCCGAAATTACCTTCCTTATTCAGCGGTATTTTCCTTGACCACCACCGCGATGAAGCGGCAGTCACTTTCCGGCGCGTACATGACATGCGGCAGGGATGAATCATAATACACGCTGTCACCGGGGGCAAGCAGCAGCTCGTTACCGCCGAGCACAATGCGCAGGTAGCCTTCCAGCACATAGTCAAACTCCTGCCCCTCATGGCTGTGCGCCTGCTTGAGCACGCCGGGCTGGTCCTTCTCCACCGTAACGATAAAGGGCTCCGCCAGCTTATGGCTGAAGTTGTACGCCAGGTGCTGATAGTGATACTGCCGGCGGCGGTCAAACGCCAGACCCTTTCCGGCGCGGGTAAGCACATAACCGCGCAGCTTCGGGCTTTCACCGGTCAGCAAATCGGATATATCCACGCCGAGGGTTTCGGCAATGTTGAATAAATGGGAAAAGGAGAAATCCTTCTCGCCGTTTTCATAGGCAATATAGTCTTCCAGCGGAACCCCGGAACGCGAGGCGACGTCTTCCTGTGTGAGGCCGACGATATCCCGCAGATCCGCGATCCGCATCGCTATCATCCTGATCTGATCCATGGTTCGGTACCTCCGGGTATGCAAAATAAGGTGACATACACCCATGATTATGTTATCATAGGCACGCGTAAAATTCAATCTGCACGGGATGTATTTCCCTTGTCCCGTCAACGGAGGTGAAAGATTTGGACCAATTGCTGCTGCGCAGGGCACAGCAGGGCGACACGGCAGCCTTTGAACAGCTGGTAACGCCGTTTGAAGGGCTGATATGGCGCGTCTGCTGGCACTACACCGGCAATGAGCAGGACACGCGTGACTGCGCGCAGGACGCCATGCTGAAGGCCTGGCGCTCCCTGAAGGATTACCGCGGCGACTGCGCGTTTGAAAGCTGGCTGTACAGCGTTGCCGCCACCTGTTCGCTGGATTTTCTGAGGAAAGAAAAACGCCGGCCGAAAGAATCGGCTGACGAACTGGCCGAAAAAGGCTTTGACCCCGCGGACCCCGCCCCGGGCACGGAGGAAACCGCGGTACGGAATGATGAACACGCCCGGCTGCGCGAAGCGATATCCCGCCTGCCGGAGGACCAGCGCGACGCGCTTGTGCTGACGCAGCTGGAAGGCCGCTCATACGAGGAGGCGGCCGAATTGCTGGATACCTCACCCGGCACGGTGAAAAGCCGTGTGAACCGGGCGAAACAGAAACTGAAAGAAATTCTCACGGAGCCGGAACTTTCCGACACGGGGCGCGTCATACAGAATGAAAGGAGGCTGCGCCGCAATGAAAAATAACGAACAGGACACCCTCCTTACCATTCAGGATGAGCTCGACAGGATGGCGGAAGATGTACCGGAAATGCCGGCGGACTTCCACGCCTCCTGGATGCGGGCAGTGGAGGAAGATATGAAAAACAACGTCAGCAATCCCGAAACTGTTACGGAAACCCCGAAGACCAAAGCAACCCGTTTCAACCGGATCACAAAAGGTCTGGCGATCGCCGCAGCCGCGGTTGTGCTGATCGGCGGAACGGCCATCACGCGCGACAGGCTCAACCCCCGTTCCTCAGTCAACAGCAAGTCCGCTTACAGCTATGACGCCGGCTACGGCACAGGGGCGGCTGTTAACGGCGCGGTCTATTACGCGGCGGATGACACGTTCACCGCGACGGAGGAAGCCGTCGCTTATGACGCGGACTACAGCGCGCAGTACGCCAAAGACGCGTCAAACGGCATGAGCGCTCCGGTACCCGAAGTTTCCGAAAAGAAAATCATCCGCACGGTAAGCCTGAAGATCGGCACCAAAGCGTATGACGAGCTTTACTCGTCCATCCGCGAAAAGGTTACGGAAACGGGCGGCTGGATCGAATCGGCAAGTGAAAACTCATCCGCTTCCGGGCTGCGTACGGCATCCATGACGCTGCGCGTACCCCAGGACCGGCTGGACGAGTTCACCGCTTTCCTCGCGCGGGACGGGCGTATGATCAGCCGCAGCGAAAGCGCGACGGATGTTACCGAAAGCTATCAGGATACACAGACGCGGCTGGCCACCCAGAAGATGATGATGGAAAGGCTGCAGAGCCTGATGACAACCGCCGCGGACCTGAGCGACCTGCTGATGCTGGAAAGCCAGATTGCCGAAACCCAGTACAACATTGACCGCCTGCAGGCCTCGCTGAACAGCACCGACAGGAAGGTCAGCTATTCCACCGTAAACCTGACCCTGAAGGAGGAAACGGACGCCAGCGATGTGACGAATGTCGAAAAGAGCTTCGGCGAGCGTGTCGCGTCCGCCTTCAGAACAGGATTTGAAGACTTCACCGCTTTCCTGGGCGACGCCGCGCTGTTCCTGGTCAGCATGCTGCCGCTGATCGTGTGCGCCGGCATCGTGATCACGGTGGTTGTGATCGCCGCGAAACGCCGCAAGGCAAAGAAAGAAAACAAGAAGTAAGCGCAATAATGACAAACGCCGCGGGCCTGAAAGCCCGCGGCATTTTAGTTTCTGAAAATTATTTTTCGTAGGGGAATACGGTGCGGATCGTACCGTCCTCATTATAGGTGATCTCCGTGAATTTCACGCAGCGGCGGTGATTGATGCCGCCGGACAGCTCGCAGTCATGATAGAACATATACCACTTGCCGTTGTATTCAACAATGGAGTGATGCGTGGTCCATCCGAGCACGGGCTCCATCAGCCTGCCGGCGTAGGTGAAGGGACCTTCCGGCCGGTCACCGATGGCGTAAACCAGGTAGTGCGTGGTGCCGGTGGAATAGGACAGATAATATTTGCCGTTATACTTGTGCATCCACGGGCCCTCAAAATAGCGGCGGGCTTCATCGGAAGCCTTCAGCGGCTCACCGTTTTCATCCAGAATCTCCAGATGCTTCGGCTCGGTTTTGAAGGACTTCATATCGTCATTCAGCACAGCGTACATCGGGCCGATGGCTTTCTCATCGCCTTCCGGACGGTGTTCATCCGGGTTGAAGCTGCCGCTCTGCCACATTTCCAGCTGGCCGCCCCAGAGGCCGCCGTAATAGATATGATAAGAACCGTCGTCATCCTTCAGCACGGCGGGATCAATGCTGTAGCTGCCCTGAATATAATCGCTTTCCGGAGCGAACGGACCCACGGGGCTGTCAGACACGGCAACGCCGATGCGGAAGATGCCGTCTTTGTCGCGGGCCGGGAAATACAGGTAATACTTACCGTCCTTCAGCGCGACATCCGGCGCCCACATCTGCTTGGAGACCCAGGGAATGTCCTTCATATGGAGCGCTTCGCCGTTATCGACACAGGGCGCGTCAACGCTGTCCATAGACAGAATATGATAATCCTCCATGCGGTATTCATCGCCGTCATCGTTATCCTCGCCTTCGTGCGGGATATCATGGGAGGGGTAGATGTAGATCTTGCCGTCAAACACATGGGCGGACGGATCAGCTGTAAAAATATTCGTTACCAGCGGTTTCCTTTCCTGACTCACAAAAGCGCACCTCCGATATTTGCTGATCCCATTATAATATGTAAGCGCATACAATTCAAGTGCGGATTTGTACTTACAACATTCAAGCCTAAAGAAAAACGCGCGGCACAGGCCGCGCGTTAATTGGGCAGTATCGCTCAGTATGTCTGTTCCTCCAGGACTTCCTGGTCCATCCGGTCTCCCAGATAGGCGTCGATAATCGCCTGCGCCCAGCCGGTATTGCCGTACATCGTGTATTCATGCAGCGCCGTATTGAAGAAATCAAAGTACACATTGGAGTATACCGGCACCGCGGGCAGCAGCTCCGTCCACCTGGTCTGGAACGCCAGCCACTTGGTCATATAGCCTTCCAGATCGCCGGGCTCCGTCTTCCGCATGTCCACCGCCAGGTTATACAGCTCCTCATCCTTCAGGCCGCTCATATCGCGGTTGCCTTCGGAAGCGGGGTCGTATGCTGACGTGGGATCAAACACCACGCCGAAATTCGTCGCCAGATAGATCATATCGCAGTCGCGGTCTTCCATCCGGTAATACTTCAGCAGCAGTTCATCCATTTCGGCCGCTTCCGCCGTCAGCGCGATTCCGGCTTCCTTCAGCGCGGTGATCACGCTCTCATCCAGCAGGTCCGCGATCGTGTTTCCCGCGGGATAGATCAGCTTCAGCTCCAGGCGCACGGTTTCACCGTTGATTTCCCTGCAGCGGATGCCGTCCTCTCCGGCAATCCAGCCGGCTTCCTCCAGCACCTTTTTCGCTTCTTCGGCATCGCAGCCGTATGTCAGAATGCCTTCCGGCTGACCGTTTACCTGGTTGAACATCCACTGGCCCATGCCGTACCAGCCGTCCGCTTTCATGCCGTAGGCGCCTGTATACGCTTCCGTAATCCGGTCACGGTCCGTGCACAGCGCGACCGCGCGGCGTACCGCCGCGTCCGAAACAGCGGGCCGCTCACAGCAGAAGGAGAAAAAGCTGAGACCGTTGCGCGCGTAGTTCACCATTCCGCACACGTTCTTCGCTGTCAGCCCGATGCCGGCCGCGATCGTATCCTGCCGCGTGCAGCGTACGGCCAGATCAAGGGTTTCGTTTTCCAGCTCGCTGATCACGTTCTCATTCTTCACCGTGCGGAACACGATCTGAGGCACGGTCGGCCTGTTGCCGTTTTTGTTTCCCTTGTAATAGGGATTCGCCTCCAGCACGGCACGGTCACCGCTGAATGATTTCAGGATGTACGGGCCGCTGCTTACAGAGGGGTAAGTCATGTATCCGGTGCCTTCCGCCAGCATGGTCTGCCGCAGCAGATCCGCAGTGAACGGCCCGGTGATCGCCGCGCCTTCCCCGTCATCCGTCACCGCGCAGCCGGGCGCGATGATATCAACGGGCATGGGCGTAACATCCAGAATCGCCAGTTCGTAGAAATAAGGCCGGTAAGCGGCGTCAACCGTAACCGAAAGACAGTTGCCGCCCGGCAGACGCAGGCCCTTCAGATACGGAACCGCGCCGCTTTCATAATCCGCGAAGCCCAGAATGGACGATCCGTCCATACGGCCGCCGCCGGCTTCCTCCGTTTCCTTCGCTATGGAAAGCAGGATCGCGAACGCGTAATCCTTCGCGGTGACCGGCGTCCCGTCCGAATAATAAAGATCATCATCAAAATACAGGATATAGGTCAGGTTTCCGTCAGCGTCTTCCGTAACGAGCTTTCCGCCCACCACATGCTCATCAAACACATAGGCGCCGTTCTCATTGTCCCAGCACACAGGGTTGAGGCCCTGAATCAGCGTGCGTACATCCATATCGGCAATGTTGTCACCCCAGACGGATGAAAAGAAATTGCCGTTGAAGCCCGTCGTTGTGCCGACGTTCAGCGTGGTGTACTTTACGGTATCCTCCATGATGCCCGCGGCAGGGATGGCGCAGCAGAGCAGCACCGCGGCCAGCAGAACCGCCAGAAACCTTCTCTTCATGGTATCACTCCCGGATTAAGTCAAATTGCCGGAGGAGAGGGGCTTTCCCCCTCCTCCGGACTGTGTTCAATGTGTCACGCCTGTTTACTCGAAGCAGTCGCCTTCAGGCATCGAGAGACCGCCTATGCCTCTGGACGGGTCATAGTCTTCAATAATGATGGTTCCGTCTCCCTTTTCATCAGGTGAAACCAGCGGAATGTACAGCGTTACATCGTGGCCGGGCATCACACCGGTTACGGGATCAACCTCGGTCTTGATGCCTTCGGGAGCCCACACTTCATAGGTATCGCCCATGTGCAGGTCTTCCACAACCTTCGTTTCCACAATCGCGCCGGTCTTCGGGTCAACATAGTGGACCGTTACCTTATAGGTCTGCTCGGTGTAGTGTACGTATACAACAACATCCTCAGTGCCCATCACGCCGGTCACACGGGATTCATCAGGCACATAGCCCTCACGTTTCGGCGTCACGACCTCATACTGTTCGCCCTCGCCGTAGGTACCGGTCAGGCGGCCGACTTCCGCGCCGGTCTCATCCTGATAGATAACCGTCAGCTGATGGCCCTTGGACGGTGTATACACTTCAAGTGTACCGTAAACCACGGTGATATCGTAGTTGTCCGCCTTTGTTTCCTCCGTCAGCGTATAGGTGAACGGGTTCGGCGTCCTTCCGGGCTCGGTCAGGGTGCCCGTTACGGCATAGGTCATGCCTTCACCGGGCGCGAAGCCGTCACCGGATACGATTACGGTTTCACAGGTCAGTTCTTCGCCGTCATATGCCTTTCTGGCGGAACCGCTGGTCAGGATCACCGTACGTTTGGTTACGGTCAGCGTGCCGACGGTATCCGTTACGGTGTAGTTGCTTTCCTTCGCGGTCTGGTCAAAGACCAGCGTGTACGTGTTGTCACTTTCGCCCGCGTCGGTCTGTTCACCGGTCACGGTGAAGGTCGCGGTCTCGCCGTGTACGAAGCCTGTAATTGTGCCTTCCGCGGTAAGCACGGTGCCGTCATACATCTTCTCCCCGTCATCGGTCACAATGATCAGCGCGGCCGGGGTCACTTTCAGCGTCGCGTCTTCCACGGTGATCTTCAACTTGTCGGTAACATCCCTGCCCTGTTCATCCAGGATGACCAGTTCATCGATCGTCGCCGTTACTTCACCGTCATCAACATCCGTTACTCTCGCGTCGCTGTCCGCGGTCTGCACGGTATAGCCTTCGGGCAGGCCGGTCACACGGACCGTCGCGCCGTGCTCCTCACCGTCGTATACGAAGTCTCCGCCGGTCAGGGTTACGGTTACATCCTTGCCCTTCTCTTCCGTTGTTTCGGTCAGGGTCGCGGTATCATCCGTCGGTTTGCCTTCGGGATCATCACCGGTTACCACGGCGGTATTCACCACAGTGCCGGCTTCGATATCCTTCTGGGTTACGGTGTAGGTGTAGGTCGCGGTCGCTTTTTCGCCGGGCTTCAGCACCGTCTTGTCAAGCTTCGCGCCACGCGCCAGCGGGTCGCTCAGGGTCAGACCGGTAATCGTCAGGTTGCCGGTGTTTTCAACCGTTACCGTGTAGGTAATGGTTTCCTCGAACTTCACGATCTTTCCTTCCTTATCGGAAGTCTTCGTCACTGTCAGTTCGGGATTCTTCGGTTCGGTTTCATCGGTTACGCTGCCGGGATCGGAAGGCACATCGGGTTTCTCCGGATCGGGGCTCGTGCCCTTAACCGCGGCAATGTTCGTCACTTCACCGTTCAGGAGATCCTGTTCGGTTACGGTGTAGCTGCAGGTGAAGGATTCCGATTCACCGGGCACCAGTTTATCAACCGTCCAGGTGTCACCGGTCAGTTCATCCGTCACGGTGATATCGGTGATCGTCAGGTTACCGTCATTGAGCGCGGTCACCTTATAGGTAATCGTATCACCGAGCTTGTAGCCGTCCGCCGGCGCGGTGCTTGTGGTTTCCTTCTCCACGGTCAGATGGCCGTTCTTCTTCACGGGCTCGTCATCCGTATTGCCGGGTGTCACAGGCACATCGGGCTTCTCGGTATCCGGGCTCGTGCCCTTCGCCGTCGCTTCATTCAGGATGTGTCCGCTCAGGATATCGTCTTCGGTGACGGTCGTCTTGGCGGTGTATTCCTTGTAATCGCCCGGAACCAGGCTGTCGATCTTCCAGCTGTCGCCGGTACGCTCGTCCGTAACCTCGATATCCGTGATAGTCAGGTTACCGTCGTTCGTTACGACGATCTTATAGCTCACCTCGTCGCCCAGCTTATAGCCGT
>JAKSQH010000017.1 GCA_024404245.1 Clostridia bacterium | reverse complement strand
TTGCGCTACAACGTATGGCGGGATTTTACTCTTCTCCAACTGTTAAAGACCGGATTATATAGGAAAGGAATGTTGAACGCAAGATTTTCCGTATTTTAACACAAATTATTCACTTCAGATATTTGCTTTCAGAGGTGAAATCATGTATAATAAATTGAAGGATCATTGATTGGGGGGCATTGCCGTGGACGAAACCTTCGACACCATGAAGCTGAAGCCGATTACAGATACGGGCAATGAGGCGCATGACATTCTTATGTATGTGTATGACGCGTTGCAGGCAAAAGGCTATGATCCCATTACCCAGCTTGTCGGGTATATCATTTCCGGTGATCCGACCTACATCACGAGCTACAACGCCGCGCGAAGCATGATCTGCCGGCTTGAACGCGATGAAATTCTGGAGGAACTTGTCAGGTTCTATCTTGAAAAACAGTAACCTTCGTGAATGAACGCCGGTTTTCCGGCGTTTTTTTACGGAAACGGAATAAAGTGCGCTTTATAAACGTCAATATATACGGACAATCAAAACGGAGGTTGATACAGAATGAAGAAAACACTGACAATACTCATTGTTCTGGCTGTACTGCTGCTTGCGGCCGTTTCCGCGTCGGCGGCGGACGTGTTCAAATTTGAACAGTCCAGGATTACGATCTTTGAGGGCGAAACGGCGAATATCCCGCTCCTTCGCGAGGGCAACCCCGAGGCGGACGGAACACTGACCTATTCCACCCAGAGCACAAAAATTCTGGCTGTGTCCGATGACGGAACCGTTACCGGTCTGAGCAAAGGCAACGGTAAGGTAACGGCGAAACTGAAAACGGAAAAGCGCACTTATACCGCGGAGCTGACGGTCACGGTTGCCAGAAAGGTATCCGAAGTAACCGTCAACGAAGAAAAACTGACTGTCTGCCAGCCGGATGATCCGATGATCGCCGGTCTTCTGACGGTGGAAACGGAAGATCCCGTGCTCCTGCTGCTCATGGGAAACAATACCCTTGTGAATGCTTCATGCCAGCCGAAGGACGCGTCAAACCGGAAGTTCGCGGTGGAAGTGACCGATCCGGAAATGATCAAGGTGCAGGGAGAAAACAAGAATAACCTGAAGCCGCTGAAAACCGGCGAATGTGATCTGCGTGTGTACAGCGTGCAGAATCCCGAAGTCGGCGTGCAGTATCACGTGCTGGTTCTGATGCCGGTGAATGCCATTGATATTATCGCGGCGGAGAAGATCGTGCCCGTCGGCGGAAGCCGTCAGCTGGGCTACGCGGTTCAGCCGGATACAGCGTCCATTCAGGATGTTACATGGTCCTCGTCCGATACGCGGATCGCGACTGTTGACGAAAACGGTCTTGTGACCGGCGTGAAACGCGGCAGGGTCAATATCCGCGCGACTGCCGCCGACGGTTCCGGGAAGAGCCGCAGCATCCAGATTGAAGTGCAGCAGGCGCCGGAGGCGATTCAGCTGAACAAGGCGGAGGTCAGTGTCAAGGTCAAGCATAATGTACAGCTGACGCCGACCGTGCTGCCGAAGGATGTCAATAACAAGAGCGTGACATGGGCGTCCTCGGACGAGAGCATCGCGACCGTATCCGCGAACGGATCCGTGCGCGGCGTGAAGGCCGGTACCTGTGATATTATCTGCATCAGCAAGGTGAACCCGGATGTTCAGGCTGCCGCGCGCGTGACGGTGATCCAGCCTGCCACAAGTATCACGTTCACACAGAAGGAAATCGCGTTTGAGGTGCTGACGGAGCAGTATGTAAGCTGGGTTGTCGGTCCGGATGACGTAACAGATCCTTCCGTGAAGCTGACAAGCAACAACACAAAGGTTGTGACCGTGGACCAGGACGGACGCCTGTACGGTGTGAAGGCCGGAACGGCGACCGTTACGGCTGCGGCGACGGACGGATCCGGTGTACGCGGAACCATAAAGGTAAAGATCATTCAGCCTGTGACCGGCGTGCATATGAGCAGCGGAAAGTATTCGACGGATGTGGACAAGAGCGTAACGATCACCGCCGTGCTTGAGCCTTCCGACGCGACTGACAAGACCATGACCTGGTATTCGGAAGATGAAACCATTGCCACCGTTAAGGGATCGACCAACCGTCCCTCCGTACGCGGCCGCGCGTGGGGCGACACAACGGTGCACGGCATCACGAATGACGGCGGGTATGCAACTTCCGCGCAGATTCATGTCGGGGATTACGATACCGCTGTCCGTATTCAGGAACTGAAGATCAAGAACAATAAGATCAGCATTGTACTGAAAAACGTGAGCAACATGTACGTCACGAAAGTGTACTTCAGGATTGCCTGCTTCACGCAGTACGGTGAATTTGTCGAGTGCACGAGATACGGCGACGTTGAGTTCAACGGCAGCTATTCATATGAGCTGGAGCCCGGCGCGATCACCGCGCACGGAAGATTCACGTTCGACGATTTCGTACAGCCCGATCTGCTGTGCGGTATACAGATGCATATTATCGGTTACCGGACAGACGAAGGCTTTACACACAGCATAGCGGAAGAAAAGCAGCCCTATGCCGAAGACTATACTCCTCCGTTCTATGATATACCCGAGAATGACGGTACGGCTGATCAGAATTCCGGAGACGGAATCTGACCGGCGGGGAAGTTCGGAAAGAAAAGAGGAACCTGAACATGGCGGATCTGGTCGTAATCGGCGCGGGGCACGCAGGATGTGAGGCGGCGCTCGCGGCGGCACGAATGGGGATTGACACACTGCTGCTGACGCTGAATATGGACGGCGTCGCGCTGATGGCCTGCAATCCCGTGATCGGAGGAACCGCCAAGGGACACCTTGTGCGTGAGCTGGACGCACTGGGCGGCGAAATGGGCCGCGCGATCGATGATACTTTCCTGCAGAGCAGGATGCTGAACACCAGCAAGGGTCCCGCCGTCCATTCACTGCGCGCGCAGGCGGACAAACAGGCGTATCAGAACAGAATGCGCCGCGCGCTGCTGACACAGCCGCATCTGGCGCTTCGTCAGGGCGAAGTCTCCTCCATTGAAACAGAAAACGGCCGCGTAACGGCCGTAACAACCACAACCGCCGCCCGGATTCCGTGCCGGGCGGTGGCGGTGTGTACCGGGGTATATCTGAAAGGCAGTATCATTATCGGTGAACACCGCCATGACGGCGGACCCCAGGGACTGATGGCAGCGAATGAACTGAGCGCCGGGCTTACCGCGCTCGGGTTTACACTGCGCCGCTTCAAGACCGGAACGCCCGCGCGCGTACGGGAGGATACTGTCGATTTTGACAGGATGGAACCGCAGGAAGGTGACAACCCCGTAACGCCGTTTTCCTTCATGACGGATAAAGCGCTTGAGAATACTTATAAATGTTATCTTACGTGGACAACCCCGGAGACGCACAGGATAATCCGTGAAAACCTGCATCGCGCGCCGCTGTACAGCGGAAAGATACACGGAATCGGTCCGAGATACTGCCCCAGCATTGAAGATAAAATTGTCCGCTTTGCCGATAAGGAGCGGCATCAGGTGTTCCTGGAACCGGAAGGAAAGGAAAGCCTGGAATGGTACGTTCAGGGCATGAGCTCCTCCATGCCGGAGGATGTTCAGTGGCAGATGTACCGCAGTATTCCCGGGTTGGAGAGATGCGAATTCACACGGCTGGCCTACGCGATCGAATATGACTGCATCGACAGCCGCGAACTGCGGCCGACGCTGGAGAGCCTGCGGATCGGCGGCCTGTTTTTCGCCGGGCAGATCAACGGAACCTCCGGGTATGAAGAAGCCGCGTGCCAGGGTCTGCTGGCGGGTATGAACGCCGCGCTGATGCTGCAGGGGAAAAAGCAGATTGTGCTGACGCGCGATATGGCGTATATAGGTGTGCTGACGGATGACCTGACAACCAAAGGCACGGATGAACCGTACAGAATGATGACATCCCGTGCCGAACACCGGCTGTATCTGCGGCAGGACAACGCCGATCTCCGTCTGACAGCCATCGGCTATGAGGCGGGGCTTGCCGGCGAGGAACGGATGGAACGCACGCTGCGAAAGATCCGCGACACGGAGCGTATGAAAGCGGATCTGAAAACGATACGTTATCCCCCGTGCCCGGAACGCAGCCGCTGGCTTGAGAAATACGGTCAGCCCGATCCGCCGGTATCGCTGCACGCGGAGGAACTGCTGAAACGTCCGGCGGTTGATCTGAAAGCACTGAAGGAACTGTCACCCGAACTTGACGCCTATTCCGGCGCGGCGTCCGAACAGACCGAGATCGCGCTCAAATACGAGGGCTATCTCGAAAAGCAGGATGCTCTGATCAGGCACGCGCGTCAGCTGGAGGATGTGCCGCTGAGTGAGGATATTCCCTATGAGCGCATTGAGACGCTGCGCCTGGAGGCAAGGCAGAAACTGGCGCGGCAGAAGCCGGTGTCATTGGGCGCGGCAAGCCGGATACCGGGCGTCAGCCCCGCGGATATCGCCGTACTGACGGTGTGGCTCCAGAAACAGTCAAGAACCGAATAAACAGACAAGCGGGCGGGGATCATTCCGATCCCCGCCCGCTTAAATCCGCTTATCAGTAATCGCGGCGCGGAAGTTCAATACCGAAATCCTTCGCCGTCTGCTCCAGAATGTCGAGCGCGCGCTCGATCTGCTCGGGCTTATGCTCGCTGATCACACAGAAACGCAGTCTCGCTTTGCCCTTCGGCACCGCCGGATACATGGCGGGAGGCACACTGACACCGCGCTTTTTCAGTTCGTTGGACAGCAGCCACGCGTCTTCATCCCTGCCGACCAGAACCGGCAGTACGGCGGTTTCACCCGCGAGACAGATATCCAGGCGGCGCCGTCTGGCACTGTCGGCAAAGGCTTTGATCGCGGTGCGCATGCCTTCCATAATGGACGGATCACGCTGCAGAAGACGGATTGCCTCCAGAGAAGCGGCAGCCAGCGCGGGAGAAATACCCACGGAGAAAACAAATCCGGGCATGTTGTAGCGCAGATACTCAATGAGGCATTTTTTACCGGCAAGATAACCGCCGCAGGTGCCGAGACCTTTGGACAGCGTGCCGTATTTGATATCGATATCGTCGGGCGCGAGACCGAAATACTCATCCACACCGCCGCCGTTTTTGCCGATGACACAGGCGCTGTGCGCTTCGTCCACCATGAGGAAGCAACCGTACTCTTTCTTTACGCGGACAAATTCAGGCAGTGGGGCAATGTCGCCGTCCATGCTGTAGGCGCCCTCGATGACAATGAGCACCTTTTCGTAATAGGAACGCTGCGCCTTCAGAATCGTTTCAAGCGCGCCGATGTCGCTGTGCGGGAAAGGACGGGCGGTTGCTTCGCTCAGCCGGCAGCCCTGCTCGATGGAGTTGTGCGCAAGCGCGTCATACAGAATAAGGTCTTTCTTACCGCAGAAGTTGCCGACGAAAGTGACATTTGTGCTGTGACCGCCGACGCAGACAATGGCGTCCTCCGTGTGCTTCCACGCGGCGATGGCGGCTTCCAGCTCCTTGTGAATCTGTTTTTCACCGGCCAGCAGGCGGCTGCCGGAGCAACTTGTGCCGTATTTGTCTATCGCGGCCTTGGCGGCTTCTTTGACTTCCCTGCGGCCGGACATGCCGATGTAGTTGTAGCTGCCGAACTCAAGCACTTCCTTACCGTCAATGATGCCCGTATCCAGCAGGGGAGACTCATGGCAGACAAAGTAGGGATTGTCGCCCGTGCCGATCAGCGCCTGCTGACGGGCGACGAAATGCTGATATTCCTCCGTATCCTCAAAACGCGTAACGGGTTTGACGGGAACACGTTCGGCGGCGGAGGCGCTCTGCGTTTCGCCGCTGAGAAGATGCGCGATCATCGCGCTCATGTCATTGACCGTAGCGCAGCTGCCGTATTCTTCCGCGGGAATGGTGATGCCCCACTCCTCTTCCGCGCGCAGGGCCATGCTGAGCACCTGCAAGCTGTCGCCCTGCAGATCATCAACGAAGTTGGCGGTATCGGAGATACTGCTTTCCGGAATATCCAGCGTTTCGGCAAAAAGACCGCGGACTTTCGCGATGATCTCTTCATCGGGCACGGCTTTGCCGGTTCCGCGGACGGGAACGGTTTCCGCACCGACAGAACGGGCGTGAAGATCAAGCTCCTTATAGGCCAGAGCGTTGTCAGCCAGCATGCGTTTCAGCTCAATCCGCTTTACCTTGATGCCGTTGACCAGGGGCAGCGCCGTGTTTGTAACGAGCGTGCGGTTCAGCCTGCGGGAAACGGGCTGCTTCGCGTTGAGGCGGGCGACCCGGTCGGCCAGATCATCCAGGAACGCGTCATCGCCGTAACGCTCGCCGACATTCATCACAAGTGTGACATCCTCGTTCTGATTCCTGCGTGAACGCTGCACGCCCAGGACGCACAGCTGATCGACATCGCGCAGGGCGGAGAAGCTGTCTTCCAGGTCATCGGGATAGATGTTCTCACCGGATTCATTAATAATGACATCCTTCAGCCGGCCTTCAATGAAAATATGACCGTCTTTATCCATACTGACGATGTCTCCCGTGGCGTACCATCCGTCAACGGTATCGGGAGGCAGCAGTTTGCCGCCGCTCATCCGCCCGGAATGGATGCTTGAGCCGCGGATACTCATTTCACCGCCGGAGGAGGGATTTCCGTCCGCGTCCAGCACCCTGTATTCGATTGTCGAAAGCGGCTTACCGACGCTTCCGCTAAGACGCTTGCGCAGTGACATGCTCATTTCAAAGCTGGTGATGGCGGTTTCCGTCATGCCGAAGCCGGAAGTTGTATAATAACCGAGCGCGTTCATGGTGCGGAGAACTTCCTTCGGCGCGTGACTGCCGCCGAAAATCACACATTTGATTTCATCACCGAGCAGCTTGCTGTCGACCGAACGGAACATTTTCTTCATGGCGAAGTTCAGCCCGGCATCCGGCGCTACGGTCTGCAGGGCAAGGCTGAAGCCCTTCATGACCCTGAACATACCGCGGCGGAACACACTCTGCTTGCGCAGTTCCTTTTCAAGACCGCGGCAGAGATTGGTGCCGACCAGCGGAACAACAACCACCAGTTCCGGCTTGAAATGCGCGCACGCGGAACGGATACTGTCCGGTGTGCGGTCCTTCAGGAAAATATTGGTCATGCCGAGATAGGCGCCCCAGATCACGTTGGCCATGAAACCGAGCACGTGATGGAAGGGAAGAAACGCCAGAAAACGGCGGGGACCGTCACCGATGAAACGCCGGTTTTCATCATGCACGACGACGCTGCTGAGCGCCTGACGGCAGAGTGTTTCCTCATCATAGACGAATACGCGGCTGCGTCCGGTGGTTCCGCTTGTGCACATGGCGGTGTATCTGCCGCGAACGGGTTCATAGTTTTCCGTATGCGGCGCGGAAATGATGTCCGAAAAGGCAATCTGACGGTATTTCGCGGGCAGCCTGCGCGTTTTCGCGGTGATCAGCACCGCACACCCGGCGTCATCCATCAGACTCTGGACCATTTCGTCAGATGAGGCGGCGTCCAGAAGCAGCACGTCATGACCGCTTCTGCTTGCTCCCCAGTAAACGGCGGGCCATTCCACGCATGTATCCACGGCGATGGCGACCCAGCACCGCTCCGGTACACGGGATCGGAGCACGGCGGCGTAATCATCCGCGCGCGCAGTCATTCCGGCAAATGACATGGAACGTTCTTCACCGTTTTCCAGCCAGAGAGCTGCGGGGGTATCTCCGTATGCCCGCATGATGTTGAAAAGCGTTCCGGTGTTCGGATTTTCAGACAGAATCCGGCGGTTCTCCGTTACATTGAAAGGATTCATTTTCTACCTCCCGTCTCTTTTTAAAAACACGACAAAAAAGCATGCGGGGCGCAGCGGAGAACAAAAAATATGCCGTATCAATAAAATCAACATGTTCAGGCCGATGCGCGCACACATCGTTAAAATTATAACACGGTTTACGGAAAGGCGAACGGCAAATTGATAAAAAGTACATACAGGGAACAAAACACGAACATAAGCCGGCAAATATGCTGTTTTCGTTTTGTTCAGACATTGACGGCCGGAAACGCCAAAGCGTATAATAGCTTTTAACCCGAAAGATCAGGAAGGAGGCGGAAACATGGCCAAGCTGACCATCGCCCGTGAGATCTGCAAAGGCTGCGGTCTGTGTGCCGATGCCTGCCCGAAGCATCTGCTTGCTCTGAGCAAGGAGATCAATACAAAGGGCTATCATCCCATTGCCATCACGGAACAGGACAAGTGCATCGGCTGCGCGTTCTGCGCGCGGATGTGCCCGGATGCCGTAATCAAGGTTGAAAAGTAACAAAAAGGAGGAACGTGTTCGTGGGTCAGAAAATGCTCATGAAGGGGAATGAGGCAATTGCCGAAGCCGCTATCCAGGCCGGATGCCGCTTCTTCTTCGGATACCCTATCACACCCCAGAATCAGATTCCGGAATATATGTCCAAAAGGCTGCCCAAAATTGAGGGCGGATGTTTCCTTCAGGCCGAGAGCGAAGTCGCCGCGATCAACATGGTATACGGCGCGGCCGGCGCCGGCGCCCGTGTTATGACTTCCTCATCCAGCCCGGGAATCTCCCTCAAACAGGAAGGCATCAGCTATATCGTGGGCGCGGAGCTTCCCTGCGTGATTGTGAATATGGTTCGCGGAGGCCCCGGCCTCGGCTCCATCCAGCCCGCTCAGAGTGACTATTACCAGAGTACCCGCGGCGGCGGACACGGTGACTACCGTATGCTCGTGCTGGCTCCCGCGTCCGTACAGGAAGCGGTTGAGCTGACGCAGAAGGCGTTTGACCTGGCTGACAAGTATCGCAATCCCATGCTGGTTATGGGCGACGGCCTGATCGGCCAGATGATGGAACCTGTTGAAATGCCGGACTATCAGAAGGATCCGGAACTGCCGGAGAAGACCTGGGCGGCTACAGGATGGAAACCCGGCTGCGGCAGGGACCGCGCCATTATCAACAGCCTGTATATAGATCCGGCCGTGCTGGAAAAGCATGTGAACCATCTGTATGAGAAATACGCCGCGATGGAGGCGAACGAGTGCCGCTGGCAGGAAGAAATGACGGAAGACGCCGATTATGTGATCGTCGCCTACGGTACAACGGCGCGTATCGCCCGCTCCGCAATGCGGAAACTGCGTGAAGAAGGCATTCGCGCGGGCCTGATCAGACCCATCACGCTGTGGCCCTTCCCGGCCGCGCCCATCGCGCGCGCGGCGGAACACGCGAAATCCTTCCTGACCGTGGAAATGAGCATGGGTCAGATGGTGGACGATGTGAAGCTGGCTGTTGAAGGAAAGAAGCCCGTTCACTTCTTCGGACGTACAGGCGGCATTGTACCCACCGTGCGCGAGATCATTACCGAAGTAGAAAATCTTGCGAAGGAGGGAAAATAAGCCATGGCTGTAGTTTATGAAAAAACGAAGCTCCTGACGGACAAACCCCTTCATTACTGCCCCGGATGTACACACGGCATTATTCACAGGCTTGTCGCCGAAGCGCTTGACGAACTGGGCGTACAGGAAAAGACAATCGGTATCGCTCCTGTCGGATGCGCCGTGTTCGCGTATGATTATTTCAACTGCGATATGATGGAAGCGGCACACGGCCGTGCCCCCGCCGTAGCAACAGGCTGCAAGCGTGTGAACCCGGATAATGTTGTGTTCACGTATCAGGGCGACGGCGACCTCGCGTCCATCGGCGCGGCGGAAATCACCCATGCCGCGACCCGCGGTGAAAACATCACCGTGATCTTTGTGAACAACGCGATTTACGGCATGACCGGCGGCCAGATGGCACCGACAACGCTGCCCGGACAGGTGACAACCACCTCACCGTACGGCCGTGATCCCGCGCTGTGCGGCTATCCGATCCGCGTAAGCGAGATGCTTGCCACACTGGACGGTCCCGCTTATATCGCCCGTGTTTCCGTACATGATGTGAAGCATATCATGGAAGCGAAGAAAGCCATCAGGAAAGCTTTTGAAATGCAGATCGCCGGAAAGGGCTTCGCGCTGGTCGAAGTGCTTTCAGCCTGCCCGACCAACTGGGGTATGACGCCGCAGGAAGCCCTGAAGTGGGTTGAGGAAAAGATGATTCCCTACTATCCGCTGGGCGTGAAGAAGGAGGTCGAATAAGCGATGGAAGCTCAATTTCTGATCGCCGGTTTCGGCGGACAGGGCGTGCTGCTGATCGGTCAGCTGCTTGCCAAGGCGGCTATGCATGACGGCATGAACGTTTCCTGGATGCCTTCCTACGGACCCGAAATGCGCGGAGGCGAGGCCAACTGCGCTGTGGTTATTTCCGATGAACCGATCGGCAGCCCGCTGGTGACCGAAATCCCGTTCGCGGTCATCATGAATAAGCCCAGCATGATCAAATTCACCCCCGCTATGGAAAAGGGCGGAATCATGCTGTATAACTCATCACTGATAGACATTACGCCGGACCGTGACGATATCATCGCCATTCCGGTTGACTGCAACGCGATTGCCGAGGAAACCGGCAACGCGCGCACCGCCAACATGGTTATGCTCGGCGCGATTATCGAGAAGACAAAGGTCATTTCAATCGACAGCGCCATGGAAGCCCTGAAAGCGACCTTCGGCCCGAAAAAGGAGCATCTGCTGCCCGTGAACCGCGTCGCGATGGAAAAAGGCGCGGAAGCGGTACGCTGATTGAACCGGCTGCAACACTGACAGACGCCGCGGTTTTCCGCGGCGTTTTTTTGTCGGTAAAGCCGGACCGGAACGCGGGAAAACCAAACTTCATACACACGTCTCCGGGCACCCGGAAAAGGGAACGGAAGACGTCTTTTTTTTGCGAAAAAAGCTTTTATTTCCGGCACTTTTTTGGTATAATAAAAACGGCTCAGAATGTAGATTTTTCAAGCAGTTGAGGGCTTGAAAATATGGCCCCGGAATGAACGAATAACACATCGTTTTCCGGCGCTCTCCGACAGAGGATAATGAGGTGCAAAATGACTGAAAAAACGGAACGCGAATCTGAACTGGAAATCGAACAGGAAATCGAAAACGCGACCACGGTCACTTCCGATTACGGCGAGGATCAGATCCAGGTGCTTGAAGGCCTGGAAGCTGTGCGGAAACGCCCGGGTATGTATATCGGCTCGACCGACGCCAGAGGACTGCATCATCTGGTGTATGAAATCGTTGACAACTCTGTTGACGAGGCACTGGCGGGATACTGCAGAAATATCCATGTAATCATCAATAAAGACGGCTCCGTAACCGTACAGGATGACGGGCGCGGCTTCCCGGTCGGCATGCATCCGAAAATGCACCGCCCCGCGGTTGAAGTGTGCCTGACCGTGCTGCATGCCGGCGGCAAGTTCGGTGGCGGAGGATACAAGGTGTCCGGCGGCCTGCACGGTGTGGGCGCCTCCGTGGTCAACGCGCTGAGCAGCCATTTCACCGTGACTGTGTATCAGAACGGGCAGATCTATCAGCAGGAGTATTCCCGCGGCAAGTATCTGTATGACCTGAAAGTGATCGGCACGACCGACCGCACCGGCACAACGATACAGTTCCTGCCGGATGTGAAGAGCGATGATAATCCCGAAGGCATCTTCGAAACCGGCGAGTTCGAATATGACACGCTGAGAAACAGACTGCGCGAGATGGCGTTCCTGAACAAGGGCGTGCGCATTACGTTCCGCGATGAACGCCCGGAGGAACCGAAGGAGAACGATTTCTGCTTTGAGGGCGGCCTGCGTGAGTTTGTCAAATTCCTGAATACAAACAAAACCGTGCTGTTTGATGAACCGATTTACGCTGAGGGCATCCGCGACGGGATTCTGGTGGAAATGGCGATGCAGTACAATGACAGCTACGCCGAGAATGTGTACACTTTCACCAACAATATCGCGACGCCGGACGGCGGTACCCACCTGACAGGCTTCAATACGGCGCTGACGCGGTCCATTAATGATTACGGGCGCAAATACAAGCTGCTGAAAGACACTGAGCCGAACCTGAAAGGTGAGGATGTACGCGAGAGCCTGACAGCGATCGTTTCCATCAAAATGGAGGATCCGCAGTTCGAAAGCCAGACCAAGAGCAAGCTCGGTTCCGCGCAGGCGAGAAGCGCGGTGGACTCACTGGTGGGCGAGAAACTGAGCACCTACCTGGAGGAGAACCCGACGGTGGCCAAAGCCATTGTCGGCCGCTGCGTGGACGCGCAGCGCGCGCGTGAAGCAGCCCGCAAAGCACGTGAAGCGACACGGCGCAAGACCGTGCTTGAAAGCGCCTCACTGCCCGGCAAACTGGCCGACTGCAGTGAACGGGATCCTTCAAAATGCGAGATATTCATGGTCGAGGGCGATTCCGCAGGCGGAAGTGCCAAGGGTGGACGCGACAGCAAGACCCAGGCGATTCTGCCGCTGCGCGGCAAGATCCTGAACGTGGAGAAGGTCCGGCTGGACCGGGCCCTCGAGAACGCGGAAATCCGCGCGATGATTACCGCTTTCGGCTGCGGCTTCGGCGATCAGTTTGACGAGACGAAGCTGCGTTATCACCGCATTGTGTGTATGACGGATGCCGATGTTGACGGCGCGCATATCCGCATTCTGCTGCTGACGTTCTTCTACCGCTTCATGCGGCCGCTGGTCGAAAAAGGATATGTTTACGCCGCGATGCCGCCTCTGTACAAGGTGACGAAGGGCAAGTTCTCCGAGTATGTGTACGATGACGATGAGCTGGAACGCGTGCTGAATGAACTCGGCCGCGATTCAAAGCCCGAGATCCAGCGTTACAAAGGTCTGGGCGAAATGAGCGCGCAGCAGCTGTGGGATACCACCATGAACCCGGAAACCCGTATGATGATGCAGATCACGCCCGAGGACGCGATGGAAGCCGACCGGCTGTTCACACTGCTGATGGGCGATCAGGTGGAGCCGCGCAAACAGTTTATCCAGGAAAACAGTGATCTGGTGAAGGATCTGGACGTGTAAAAAAGGGAAAGGAAAAGCTATGATCCACGATAAATTAATCCCGATGAATCTGGAACAGGAAATGAAGAAAAGCTTCATTTCCTACGCCATGGCGGTTATCGTTGACCGCGCGCTGCCGGATGTGCGCGACGGCCTGAAACCCGTACACCGCCGGATCCTGTATGACATGAGTGAGGAGCTGGGTATGACACCCGACAAGCCGACCCGCAAGAGCGCGCGTGTTGTCGGCGACGTGCTCGGTAAATTCCATCCCCACGGTGACTCCTCCGTTTACGACGCGATGGTTCGACTCGCACAGCCCTTCAATATCCGTTATCCGCTGGTGGAGGGTCAGGGTAACTTCGGTTCGGTGGACGGCGACGGCGCGGCCGCGATGCGTTATACGGAAGCACGCCTGCAGAAGCTGACCATGCATATGCTGGACGGAATTGACAAGGATACGGTTGATTTCTACCCGAACTTTGATGAAACACTGCAGCAGCCGGCCGTGCTGCCGGCACGCTTTCCGAACCTGCTGGTGAACGGCTCCAGCGGTATCGCCGTCGGTATGGCGACCAACATTCCGCCGCACAATCTGACGGAAGTGATCAACGGCGTGATCTGCATGATCGACAATCCCGACTGCACGATTGACGACCTGATGCAGCACATCAAGGGGCCCGACTTTCCGACGGGCGGCCTGATCATGGGCCGCAGCGGTATCCGTGAAGCCTATTTCACCGGACACGGACGCATCACGGTGAGATCCAAGTCCAACATTGAGGATATGGGAAACGGGCGCAGCCGCATTGTGGTTACTGAGATCCCGTATCAGGTCAATAAGGCCAAACTGGTCGAAAAGATCGCGGAAATGGTCCGCGACAAGCGGGTTGAAGGCATCAGCGATATCCGCGATGAGTCCAATGACCGGCAGGGCATGCGTGTCGTGATTGAACTGAAGCGCGATGTACAGCCTCAGGTTGTGCTGAATACCCTGTATAAGCATACGCCTCTGCAGGAAAACTTCGGCGCGAACATGCTGGCGCTGGTTGACGGCAAACCGCGCGTGCTGAACCTGCGTGAGATGCTGTATTACTATCTTGAGCATCAGAAGGATGTTGTGACCCGCCGTACCAGATACGAACTGGATAAGGCAAAGGCGCGCGCTCATATTTTGGAAGGCCTGATCAAGGCCCTGGACCATATTGACGAGATTGTGGCGATTATCCGCTCAAGCGCGGATACCTCGAGTGCCAAGGATGCCCTGATTACCCGCTTCGATTTCAGTGAGAAACAGGCGCAGGCGATTCTGGACATGCGTCTGGCCCGCCTGACCGGCCTGGAACGTGAGCGCCTGCTGGAGGAGTATGCCGAACTGGAACGGACCATTGAGCGGCTGACCGCGATCCTGGCGGATGAGAAACTGCTGATGGATGTTATCCGGACAGAGATCACCGAGATCCGCGATAAGTTCGGCGACGAACGCCGCAGGGAGATCGGAATCGTAGAAGACGAGATCGATGTTGAGGACCTGATTCAGGAAGAAGACATGGTTGTTACCATGACGCACGAAGGATACGTAAAGCGTGTATCCGCTTCCATGTACAAGGCCCAGCATCGCGGCGGACGCGGCGTATCCGGCATGAATGTGCGGGATGAGGACTACACGGTACAGATGAGTGTGGTGAACACGCATCAGGAAATTATGTTCTTCTCCAACCGCGGCCGTGTATACAGCCTGAAGTGCTTCCAGATTCCGGAAGCGGGACGGCAGGCACGCGGAACGGCGATCATCAACCTGCTGCAGATTACCGCAGGTGAAAAGATTTCGACTATGCTGCCGATGCCGCGCGAGCGTGAGGGAATTGACTTCAACCTCGTGATGGCGACAAGAAACGGCATGATCAAGAAGACCGCGCTGGACGAATTCCGCAACCTGCGGAAGAACGGCCTGATTGCTATTGTGCTGCGCGATGAGGATGAACTGATCGGTGTCCGCCTGACCGCCGGCGAAGACGAAATGTTCGTATCCTCACGGAGCGGCATGGCGATCCGTTTCAGCGAGAAGCACGTGCGCACTATGGGCCGCAACAGTATCGGTGTGCGTGCCATCCGCCTGCGCGAAGGTGACGAGGTGATCGACATTTCCGTGCTTGAGCCGGAAAGCGATGTACTGTGCATCACGACACTCGGCTACGGTAAACGGACCGTGCCGGATGCCTACCGTGAGCAGAAACGTAACGGCAAGGGTATCCGCGCCATCAACCTGACCGAGAAGAACGGCGAACTGACGGCAATGCTGCTGGTACGCGATGATGAGGATATTCTGTTGATTACGGATCAGGGTACCATTATCCGCGCGCGGGTGAAGGATATCCGCCTTTGCGGCAGAACAAGCCAGGGCGTACGTATCATGCGGCTGGTGAATGACGCGAAGGTTATCGGTGTATGCCGTGCCGAGCATGAGGACGAACCGGAAGAAGAGATTGTGGTTCCTGACAGCGAAGTGCCGGAGGACGATGAGGCCGCGGCGCTCGCCGAAGAGGCGGAAGAGGCGGAGGAAGCCGCGGAGAATGATGAGGCGGACGATGCCGATGAAGCGGATGAGGAAGACGCCGGAACGGCTGATGACAGCGAGGACGAATAAATAATTCATAAGGGTTGCCCGGTTTCGGGTAACCCTTTTCAGAACGGGAGATGAAATCATGTTTGAAATGAAGATCGCTGAGAGCAGTGTGCTGCGCCTGCTGGGCCGGATGGACAGGGAACAGGAGCATCCCGCGTTTGACTGGACCGGATCAGGGCTGGAAGTGAACTTCCGCGGAACGGACCTGTGGGCCGAACTTGAAGCGCCCGCCGCGTCGCCTGTGATGTGGATGATTGTGCTGGCGGACGGATGCCCTGTGGGCCGTTTCCCGGTGGAACAGGGCAGACGGTTTTACCCGCTTGTACTCGGCATGGAAGCCGATAAATGCCGTGTTGTATCGCTGCTGAAGGAGACGCAGGCTATGCCGTCCAATCCGGAGGCAACCGTGTTTGCCCTTTCGCTCAAAGGGGAAGGCACCCTGGAGGAACTACCGCCTTACGGAATGAAAATCGAATTCATCGGGGACAGCCTGACCAGCGGCGAAGGCGCGCTGGCACCCAAAGGCAATGAGGAATGGATCACACAGTGGTTTTCATGCCGCGGTAACTATTCATGGTACGCCTGCCGCGAACTGAACGCGGAACGGCGTGTGCTGAGCCAGAGCGGATACGGTGTCTGCTGGGACTGGCAGCATGATGAAACGAATAACATGACGGACGGCTATGAGAAGATAGCCGGTGTGATGCACGGGGAAGCGGCGGCTGCGCGCGGGCTGGACAAGACGAATGACTTCGCGGCATGGCAGCCGGATATTGTCTGTATCCGTCTGCTGAGCAATGACAATAACGGGATGCGCGCCAGAGACAGCTTCGCAGAGGATCGTGATACCGTGACCGAAGGCTGCAAAAAACTGATTCGCAAGGTACGGCGCAATAACCCGGCGGCAAGGATCGTATGGATTCTGCCCGGCTCGGACGGTCATCCGGAAATCGGACGCGACGCGGTGGAAGCGTGCCTCGCGGAGGGCATTACCGGGTTGAGCTGCTTCGCACTGCCGGATTACGGTCCGGATGACCTCGGCGCGCGGTATCACCCGAACGCGGAATGGAACAGAAAAGCGGGGCTGCTGCTCGCGGATTATCTCAAAACAATCTGATCCGGCGCTGTTTTCACGGAACAGACAGATAAAAACGCAAGAAAAAAACGGCGATCCTTTATTCGGGATTGCCGTTTTTTGCAGGAATGTCAGCGGCAGAGCGCTTTCGCGACAGCCGCGCCGAGACGAGCATTGTTGTAAACCAGCTGAATATTCGCTTTCAGACTGTTACCGCCCGTCAGCTTCTGGATCTTATCAAGCAGGAACGGGGTTGTCTGTTTGCCGTGGATTCCCAGCCGTTCACATTCGTGGATCGCCTCATCGATGTTGGCGTTGATGTAGTCCGGATCCATTGAATACTCTTCCGGTATCGGATTGGTGACCAGCATACCGCCGGCAAGCCCCATATCCAGCTTTACGCGGAACGCGTCGGCTATTTCCTCCGGCGTATCCAGACGGTAATCAACCCTGAAGCCGGAACGCCTTGTATAGAAAGCGGGGAGCTCCTCCGTGCCGTAGCCGATGACCGGTACACCGCGCGTTTCAAGATATTCAAGTGTCAGACCGAGATCCAGTATACTCTTGGCACCGGCACAGATCACCATAACGGGGGTCATCGCCAGTTCTTCCAGATCGGCGGAAATATCCATGGTGGTTTCGGCTCCGCGATGAACACCGCCGATACCGCCGGTCGCGAATACACGGATGCCGGCCAGTGCCGCGCCGATCATGGTGGTTGTGACGGTGGTGGCGCCGTCCTCACCGCGGGAAAGCAGAACCGGCAGATCACGGCGGGACGCTTTGGTTACCGCAAGCCCTTTTTTGCCGAGGTATTCGATTTGCTCAGGCGTGCAGCCGACGGTGATCCTGCCGCCGATGATGGCTACGGTTGCCGGTACGGCACCGTTTTCACGGATGATTTTTTCCACGGTAAGTGCCGTTTCCACGTTCTGCGGGTAGGGCATGCCATGGGAAATGATGGTGGATTCAAGCGCGACTACAGGACGGTTCTCCTCAAGCGCTTCTTTGACCTCGGGTGATACGGACAGATACTTTGACAGTTCCATGATATTGCTCCTTTCAGATGACCGGTCACAAAAGCTGATCGCGCAGGGTCGGACAGGCAGCACCGGGATACCCGGCGGTGACCGCGGCCGCGCTCAGCGCACGGTGAACGGCGGTTTCAAAATCAAATCCCCGGAGATAAGCATCGACGGCGGCAGCGAGCAGCGCGTCCCCGCAGCCGTTTGTATTGATCACCGGTGAATCAATGCACGGATAAATGCCCCTGTGGCGCTCATCGGCGGCATATACGCCCCGCGCGCCGAGAGAGATCAGCACAAGACGGACACCCGCTGACAGCAGGTATTCCGCGGCTGCAGCCAGATCACGATCGTCCCGGATTGTGATACCGGTCAGCACTTCGGCTTCCGGTACATTGGGCTTGACCGCCGTCAGGCGGCCGACCGAGGAACGCAGACGAACGGCCTTTTTTGCCGATACCGGGTCCGCGAAGACCGGAACGGTCAGCTGCTCGCAGAGAAATGCGATCGCGGTCTCAGGCAGATTCGCGTCCAGCACGACAAGATCCGCTTTGTTCAGCTCGCCGGTGACCGGCGCCAGCAGAGCGGGTGTCATCCGCTCATAGATCTTCATATCGGCAATCGCGGCGGCAACATTGCCGCTTTCGTCATTGACGCACAGATAGGTGGAAGTATGACCGCCGGGAATCACACGCGCGAGAGAAAGACCGATTCCGATCTGCCGGCAGTTGCCGCGAATCATATCCGAATAGGGATCCTCGCCGAGCAGTGTGACCAGTTCCACATCATGCCCCAGATACCGGAGATTTTCGGCGATGTTGCGGCCGACACCGCCCGCGGACAGGATGACCCGGCCGGGATTGCTGTCTCCGGCGAGAAAAGCGGTATCGGGTGTGCCGGATATGTCGATGTTTACGGCACCGACCACATAGATTCTGCTCATGCTCAGGCCTCCAGCAACGTTATGGAACGGATATCCTGCTCGGAAACGGTCATATACGCCGTGTGCTGATCCGTATAGATCATCATGCCGGGCGCGGCGCCCGACGGTTTTTTGACGTGCTTCCGCAGTGTATAGTCCACCGGTACGGATGACGAACCCTGTCCTTTACTGTACCACGCGGCCAGCATGGCGGCTTCCTTCAGTGTCTGCGTCGGAATTTCGCCTGTCATACGGACAATGACATGACTTCCGGGCATATCTTTGGCGTGAAGCCACATTTCCCCCGGCGCGGCGCCGGATGTGAGTCTGTCATTCTGCGCGGCGTTCTTGCCGACGAGAATCTCAATTCCGTCGGAGGAAAGGTAACGGTAGGGTTTGCTCTGCGGGAGCGCGCGCTGTTGCCGGCGGTTGGTATTCTTTTTCATATAGCCGGCCTGCACAAGCTGCTGACGGATCTCTTCCAGCTCGCTTTCGCCGACGCACTTGTCCACATCCAGCAGCATCCCTTCCAGCAGGGACAGCTCGGCGGTTGTTTTTTCCTTCTGTTCGGCTGCCGTCTGCCTTGCCGAGCGTGCTTTCTGATACTTTTTGAAATAGCGCTGGGCGTTCTTTGACGGCGTCAGCCGCGGGTCAAGCGGGATTGTCATGCTGCCGCCGTCCGGATCATACCAGTTGGGCAGGGAAACCTCTGTCAGCCCCTGTTTCAGCCGGAACAGATTGGCATTGATGATTTCTCCCATAATACGGTATTCGTCCATACGCGCGGCGGAAGCCAGTTCCTCTTCCTGCAGGGCGAGCTTCTTTTCGCAGCGTTCGATATGCCCCTTCAGCAGATGGACCATGGTCGCGCTCTTCTGGTTCAGCCGGTCCTGCCGGTCACGTGAGCCGAAATACTGTTCAAGCGCGTCGGAAACAGTCGCGCGGGCGGCCTGCGCCGCGGGATCGCGGCTGAGATACGGGAAAGGGAATACATCGACCGGATCGCCGTTATCATCCGTCAGCACACGCGGGTCCGTTACGGAAGGAAGCCGCCTGAACAGATCACGCAGGCGGATGCATGTGTCCTCCGGGTCGGTCATACGGCTGCCTGAAGGCCCGAGCACACGCAGCGCCAACTCCTGCGCGGAGCATGAACTCAGACCGCTGACGGACGCGGCCAGCGCTTTGGCCAGCGGAACATCCCCCTCACGGAGTAGACGCTCCTTCAGGGCTTCCTTTGTGATGTCCTCCGGGGCAAGCTTATCCTGCGCGGGCGGCGGCGTGTATGTCAGCCCCGGCTGCACCTGCCTTACCCGGCTCATGTCTGCGCTGACATGGCGTGCCGCCTCGAGAATGCGGCCGCTTTCATCCAGCAGCATCAGATTGGAATGACGCCCCATGATTTCCAGAACAAGACGGCGGGCGACATGATCGCCCATTTCATTCACGGTATCCAGATCTATATGCACAATCCTGTCTCCGCCGATCTGCTTAACAGACAGAACGCGGCCGCCCATCAGCTGTTTGCGCAGCAACATGCACAGCGCCGGGGGCTCCAGCGGATTGGGAAAGTTCTGTTTCGTAAGGTGAAAACGCGCATTATTCGGTGACGCGCACAGAAGAAGACGGAAATTCTCGCTGCCGGCACGGATCAGCAGAATGACCGTGTCACGCTCAGGCTGGGTGACCCTGTCGACACGCCCGCCCGAGAGACAGGCATTCAGTTCACGCGCCGCGAAACCTGTCATCAGACCGTCCATCGGCATCGGGAACACCTCCTTTCAACCTTTCTATTATAGGATTTATACCGCAAAAACACAAGGTAAACATGGTCACTCGGTTGACACGGGTCATCCGGACGCATACTATGTATATGTAATGATGATCAGACGGAGGATGACTATGAAAAGGATGATCGCGCTGCTGATGACCGCTGTTCTGTGCGCGGGGCTGATGCCCGCGGGCGCTGAGCTGAGCGGTAAGGAAAACACGGATTATGAGAGCCTGTGCGGACTGGCCGCGCAATACGGGTTCAAACTCGGCGGATGCTTCTCATTTAATCAGAGAGCGGACAAGGCTTATATGGACGTGATGGCACGCCATTTCAATTCCATCACCTGTACAAATGAGACGAAGGCGTATTCACTGCTGGATCAGCGTATGAGCAAGGCCGCTGAAGACGGTATGCCGCGGATGAACTTCAAGAATGCCGACAGGATGATCGAATGGGCGCAGGCCAACGGTGTTTCCGTACGCGGACATGTACTGGTCTGGGACGCGTATATGACCACATGGTTCTTTCATGAAGGATACGACAACAACAAGCCTTTCGCGGACACGGAAACCATGCGCGCGCGTCTGAAAAGCTATATTGAACAGGTCATAACGCATTTTGAAACGAATTACCCCGGTGTGATTTACTGCTGGGATGTTGTGAATGAAGCGATCGGTGATAACATCGGCGAATACCGGGCGGATGACGAACGGCACATCCGTACGGTCCGCAGCGGCGCGACGAACCTGTTTCTGGATCACGTCGGCGATGACTATGTTGAGTACTCCTTCCTGTGCGCGAAGGATACGGTAAAGGCTCTCGGCGCGGATATCAAGCTGTTCTATAACGATTATAACATGTTCTCCGACGGAAAACTGATTCCCGCGCTGAAGCTTGTAAAGAGCATCAACAGCTACGCGCAGAACGAGGAAGGGAAGAACCGGAAGCTGATCGACGGTATCGGCATGCAGGGCTATATCGGCGGATACGGCACACAGAGCGGATGCCTGAACGATAAGGATATTGACCTTGTTGAGCGCGCGATCCGGCTTTACGCCAAGGCGGGCATGCAGGTGCATATCACCGAGATGGCTGTACGGAACTATGAAAAGGACAGGGCGGCGGAACACGCCGCGTATTACGCGAAGCTGTTCCGTATGTTTATGAGCATCAATACGGAAGAAAGCGCGCCGCTGACTGCCGTGTGCATCTGGGGTATCAACGATATCCCTGTCAGAAACGCCGGCAACGAGTATTCATGGAAGCTGAACAGTCCGTTCGGCGGCTTGCTGACGGAGAGAAATCAGATCAAAACCTCTTTTGACAGCATTTATCACGCGCTGAAAGGGGAGTAATATGACGTCGGCGGATATGCCGGACAACGCAAAAGCCGCGGATGTTCCGCGGCTTTTGCCGGATGCTTATCTGAAGGCTTCCTCGCCGTAACGGCGGAGGAGCTTTTCTTTATCGGCTTTGGCGATAACAAGCGTCAGCTCAGTTCCTTCATCTGTATAGACTTCACCGGTTACGCGCCCCATGGCGCGGATTTTGCTCAATTCGCCGCCTTTTGAAAACGGCATGAAGACTGTAATGCTCTCGCATGATTCCTGAAGCACTTCGGCGATGGCGGCCTTCAGTTCGCCGAGCCCGCTGCCTGTTTTCGCGGAGACCATGATCGCGCCCGGAAACGCGGGCGGCGGATCCGCTGCGTCGCATTTATTGATGACCTCGATCCGCTTCTGCTCCGTGGCGCCGAGCTCGGTCAACACCTGTTCAACCGTATCATGCTGTGTGAGCATATCCGGGCTGCTGCCGTCCGATACGATTACAAGCACATCCGCGAGGGCAGCTTCCTCCAGTGTTGAACGGAAAGCGCTGACCAGCGTGTGCGGAAGTTTTCTGATAAAGCCGACGGTGTCCGTCAGCAGATATTCCGTGTTTTCCGGTGTGGTCATACGGCGTGAAACCGCGTCCAGCGTGGCAAACAGCTGATCCTGCACATAGACATCCGAACCGGTGAGCGTATTGAGCAGGGTGGATTTGCCCGCGTTTGTGTAACCGACAAGGGCAACCACCGGGATCTGATTCCGTTCGCGGCTCCTGCGGCGGATGGCGCGCTGCTTCTCCAGCTCATCCAGGCGGCGGCGCAACTCCGTGATTCTTTCGCGGATCCGGCGGCGGTTCATTTCCAGCTTGCTTTCACCGGGACCGCGTGTACCGATACCGCCGGCCAGACGGCTGAGTACAAGCCCCTGCCCGATCAGACGGGTGGACTGATACTGCAGCTGCGCCAGCTCGACCTGCAGCCGGCCTTCGGCACTGGACGCGCGACCGGCGAAGATATCCAGAATCAGCATGGTTCTGTCAATGACCTTAATGCGGAGAATACTTTCCAGATTGCGCATCTGGATACCGGTCAGCTCTTCATCAAAAATGCAGAGATCCGCTTCAAGCGCCTGACATTCACGCGCCAGCTCATCCGCACGTCCTTTGCCGATGAACAGCGCGCTGTCCGGCCTGTCTCGCTTCTGCAGGAATGAGCCGGCGATCTCCGCGCCCGCGGTTTCGGCAAGGCGCGCGAGCTCCTCTAGGGACGAAACGCTCTCAATGCCCATGAGCACGGCGCGTTCGCGGCCTGAGGATACAACGTCCGTTTCATCATGCCCGACCAGCTTGTCCGACAACTCAATCCGGCGCAAAAGCTCGCTGTCATCCAGCCTGTACCAGCGGACCGGATCGGTGAGCACCGGTTCGGCGTTCTCCTCCAGAAATGCCGTCTGGATCCAGGTCGGTTCACCGTGCAGCACGCCGACGGCGACCATCGCGTCATACCGGAAAATCCTGAGCGCGCTCAGATCCACATCACTCAGATGACCGTCCCCGTTCGGATGGGTATGCACGCAGCGGACGCGGGAAAGGCGCTTCGCGTCACGGCGCAGCCGGTAATCGACCAGCTCGACGTCGCAGTCGGTTCCGATACATACATCGACAATCTCACCGTCACGCGTGATATAAACCGCGATTTCCCTGTTCAGCGCGCAGGAGTACTCCGCAAGGTATTTCATCAGCTCTTTCGGAAGAAACTCATCTTCTTCGAGCGAGAAGGTCATCAGTTCATCCAGCTTCGCGAGCATGGAATCGCGGACGCCCTCGATGTTACCGTGTGTCAGATATTTCATCGTAACCCTCTTACTGTTTGCATATCGTGCTTATGTCAGTTCGGCATGCTCAGCGCGGCGCGACCCGTTCCGGTCAGCGTGAGCGCCGGGCAGGAAGCCGGAAGGAAGAGACTTTCGCCCGCTGAGAGGTTCATTGACGCGCCGGACCAGGACAGCTTCAGATCGCCGGTGAGTGCCGTGAGCAGACCGAAATCCCGAACCGGCGGCAATTGAACGGAATCACGGACGTTGATCAGATCGAGCGTAAAGAATTTTTCATTCAGTACGCGGACACAGTCACCTTCATCCGCGGAAACCGGATTCAGGCAGAAGGTAAGGTCTGTCACATCCAGGGCTTTATCGAGGTGAAGCTCACGCTTGTTGCCCTGCGCGTCCGTACGGTCCCAGTCATAGAAACGGTAGGTGATATCCGACGACTGCTGTATTTCGTACAGCATGATGCCGGCGCCGATCGCGTGCACGCAACCCGCCGGGATAAAACAGACATCCCCCGGTCTGACACGCACGCGGCGCAGCAGGGGAGATACGGCGCTTCCGGCTTCACACGCGGCACGCAACGCTGCCGTATCCGTGCCCGGCATAATACCGTAAACCAGTTCACCGTTTTCGGGCGCGTCCAGAATCAGCCACGCCTCGGTTTTGCCGAGCTTGCCGTTTTCATGTTCCTTCGCGTATCCGTCATCCGGATGAACCTGCACACTGAGGCTTTCCGAAGCGTCAATCAGCTTGAGCAACAGCGGAAAAGCCCCATGCGCGTAACGCCCGGCGAAACGCTCCCCGTAGCGGCTGATCAGCTCCGGAAGCTTCACCCCCATGACATCGGTGCTTTCCAGCCCGGGAATGCAACTGATTTCCAGACTTTCACCCGTGGGCACGCACGGTATGTTTTTCCCGAACCGTGACCGCAGCCTGCTGCCGCCCCACGGGGTGAGCTTTCCGGCGCGGAACGCCGGCTGCATACGCACGGGCAACATGGGACATGTGTCCGTGAGCGGCTTTTCCAGCGCCACATATTCCTTGCCCGGCGCGTGATCCCATGTCATTGGTTCAACAGGCGCGAAACCGCGGCGATAATACAGCGAAAGCGCGTGTTTATTGTCTTTTCTTGTGTCACAGCGAAGCGCCTCACACCCGGCTTCGGTCAGCATTTCCTCAACCTTGTCCAGGACCCGGCCGCCGACGCCATGACCCTGCCACGCCGTATCGACAGCGAGCTTGTGGAACAGGCCGTACTTCTGACCGAACTTCCAGTTGAGATCCTCGTATTCCGGATCCTGACGGCCGATCAGGACGGCAACGCAGGCCTTGATTGCGCCATCCTCACGGGCGAGATACAGCTCGCCGGCTTCGATGCTTTCACGCAGCACCGCTTCGGAAGGATAAACGCCCCAGATCCACTGCGTGAGCCCTGTTTCAACCATATGCTCCGCGACACGCCTGTACAGAGCGCATACAACAGGCAGATCCGCGGAAGAAGCTTTGATCAGTTCAATCATACATATTGCCTCACTTACTTACTGAACGCCGGTGGAACCGATGCCGCCGGTGCGTTCCGCGAAGTTGTTATCCTCTTCGGCGGTGCCGTACGGCAGGAACAGCCCCTGACAGAAGCGGTCTCCCTTCGCGATTGTGACCGGCGTATCGCCGTCGTTCTTCAGCTTGACAAGAATATGCCCTTCGTTCTTCGCGGAGAAATAGTCGCTGTCAATAATCCCGGCCGTATTGCACAGGCGGATACCGTATTTGAAGCCGAGCGAACTGCGCGGAAAGAGAATGAGTACCCATCCCGGTTCCATCCGGGCACGGATGCCCGTCGGAATCAGCGCCGCTGCGCCGGGAGCTATCGTAACATCGGCGGGGGAAACAAAATCATAGCCCGCGCTTCCGGCGGTGGCCCGCTTCGGCAGCGGGATTCCGTCAACCGGCATTGCTCCGGCCAGCCCGGCGGTATCCTCAAGATAACGCGCTTCGGATACGTGCATAAAACTCGCGATTGTCATGCTTGCCCCTCCCGGTAGGCTGTCCACGCGTCCGACAGGGACGCGAGCTCTTCAAGCGTCATTGTTTCGCCGCGGACACGGGTATCCAGACCGGCTTTTTCCATCAGGGTAACTGCCGTGTCACGGTCCAGGCGGAAAGTGGCGCAGAGGTTGTTTGTCATGGTTTTGCGCCTGAGCGCGAAAGCCGCGGAAACGATTCTGAAGAAATCATCTTCATTCACGGGCGTGACCGCGGGCGCTGAACGGCGCGGGAGAACAACGAACGTGCTGTCAACTTTCGGCGGCGGCGTGAAACAGGCAGCCGGTACCTCCAGCGCGCGGTACGGTTCACACAGATAGCGGCAACGGACCGCCAGCGGTCCCCATCCGTCCTCTCCGGGGCTTGACAGGATTTTATCCGCCACTTCCTTCTGTACCATCAGTGCAAGACGGCTGAACGCCAGACCGGAAGAAAGCAGCATTGTGATCAGCGGAGTGGTGATGTAATAGGGAATATTCGCGACAACCGCGAAGGGCTTTGCCATGGATTCGGTGACCTTTGCGAGATCAAGCTTCATCACATCGCCCTGTATGAGCGTGAAATTGTGAAAGTCCGCCATGAATGCACCGAGCAGCGGGATCAGCCGCTCGTCAAGCTCGACGGAGGTAACGTGCGCGGCAGTGCCGCACAGGTGCTTTGTCAGACTGCCGCATCCGGGACCGATTTCCAGCACATCCTCATCAGGTGTGACGCGGGCTGCTGTGACGAGCCCGGAAAGAAGATCGTCATCGTAGATGAAATTCTGCCCGAGCGAGTGTCTGTAGCGGAGCTCGTTTTCACGCATGCGGTCTTTTGTCTTGCTCATGTTATCCGTGTCTCCTTCGGCTTTCCGAACCGGCCGCGGTATGCCGCACAGCCGGATATATAACCCTTTCAGTATACCACAGGAGCATGAAAAAAACCACCGGAGTTGTTCTCTGGAGGGTTGCGAAATTTGCGAGAAAAACTCGTGCGAGAATTTCAGCACATCATTTTTATGTACACAGTTGATGCGGTTGACTTTTCAGCACAATTGTTCTATTCTATGCACTGTGTGAAATTTTTGTCACACGGTCAGAAAAGATCCGACAGGAGGAACTACCGATGAAGAAACCCGTTGTGCTCGTTGTGATGGACGGCGTGGGTGAAACGCCCGCCGAGCTCGGCAATATGGTGATGAAGGCGAATACGCCTACCCTGGACAAACTGAAAGCAGAAGATCCTTTCCGGATTATCAAGGCGCACGGCACCGCGGTCGGTCTTCCCTCCGACGATGATATGGGCAACAGCGAAGTCGGTCACAACGCGCTGGGCTGCGGCCAGATCTATTCCCAGGGCGCCAAGCTGGTGAACGAATCCATTGAAAGCGGAAAGATCTTCGCTTCCGCCGCGTGGCAGGAGATTGCCGCCAATGTGAAGGAAAACAACAGCACACTGCACTTTATCGGTCTGCTGAGCGACGGTAACGTGCATTCCAATATCGGTCATCTGCTGGCAATGCTGAAGGAAGCCAAGAACGAAGGCATCCGCACGGCACGCTGCCATATTCTGCTGGACGGCCGTGATGTGCCCGCCACTTCCGCGATGGAATATGTTCAGCAGCTGGAAGACGCCCTGGCGGCGCTGAATGACGATACCTTTGACGGACGCATCGCTTCCGGCGGCGGACGTATGCAGATCACCATGGACCGCTATCAGGCAAACTGGGGTATGGTGAAGGACGGCTGGGAGACGCATGTTCACGGCAACGGTCGGCAGTTCGCTTCCGCGGCTGACGCCATCGGCACATTCCGCGCGGAACTGGGCGTGATTGATCAGGATCTGCCCGCGTTCGTGATCGCCGAGAACGGAAAGCCCGTCGGCGCGATGAACGACGGTGACAGCGTGATTCTGTTCAACTTCCGCGGTGACCGCGCGCTGGAGATTTCCATGGCGTTTGACGGTGATGAGCATTTCGATCACTTTGACCGCGGTGTTGTGCCGCAGGTGAAGTACGCCGGCATGCTGCAGTATGACGGAGACCTGTGCATCCCGCGTTCCTTCCTCGTGAATCCGCCGGAAATCAGACATACGCTGACGGAGCTGCTGGTGGAAAACGGCATTAACGAATACGCCTGCTCCGAAACGCAGAAGTACGGCCATGTGACCTATTTCTGGAACGGCAACCGCAGCGAAAAGTTCTCGGAGGAACTGGAAACCTGGCAGGAAGTGCCGAGCGATGTCCGCTCCTTTGATGAATGTCCCTGGATGAAGGGAACCGAGATTGCCGACCTGGTTATCGCGGCAATTGAGAGCGAAAAATACGGCTTTATCCGCTGCAATTTCCCGAACGGCGATATGGTCGGCCATACCGGCAGCCTGCCGGCGACCGAGATCGCCGTGGAAAGCGTTGACCTGTGCCTGGCCCGCATCCTGAAGGCGTGCGATGAGCACGGCTGCATTCTGGTTGTGACGGCCGACCACGGCAATGCCGATCAGATGCTTGAAAAGGACAAGAAGGGTAACATCGCGCCCCGCACAGCGCATAGCCTGAACCCCGTTCCTTTCATCATTCATGATACGGACGCGAAGCATGAGATGAAGGACGGCGCGTACGGCCTGGCCAATGTGGCGCCCACCGTGGCGGGTCTGCTGGGCATTAAGCCGTATGACTGCTGGGAAGAAAGCATGCTGAAGTAAAATAATAAGGATCTTTACGGGAACCCGGGCTATGCAAATTCTCATTGCAAAGGTTTCGGCCTGCGGGCCGACCAAAGGGCTTTGCGATCGCCCTTTGGAAACCTTCGCATCCTGCATTTCCAACAGCCTGACTTTTCGTGAAGAAACATAAAAACCGCTGCCGGGATATCCGGCAGACGGCGTGATACGCGAAAGGCACCGGAGCTCCGGTGCCTTTTCAGTTACTGCAGTTCGTTCAGATCATACGGCGTGGTCTGATAGACGTAATAGTTCAGCCAGTTGGCGTACAGCAGATTCGCGTGCCCGCGCCATGTAACAAGCGGAGGACGCGTATCGTCATTGTCCGGATAGTAGTTGGCGGGAACATCAATGGGCAGACCGGCGTTTTTATCACGCAGGTACTCCTTTTCCAGCGTGCGCGGATCATACTCGCTGTGCCCCATGATGAAAACCTGCTTACCGTTATCTGTGGCGACGGCGTAAAGACCGGCATCCGGAGAGGAAGCGAGGATCTTCAGCGCGGGACAGGCTTCCACATCCTCACGCCGGACGGTTGTGTGGCGGGAGTGCGGTACCATGAAAACATCGTCAAAACCGCGGAGAAGGATGTAGTTTTTTCGTTCCGCGCTGTGCGGGAAGACGCCGAAGAGCTTCTTTTCCAGCGGATATTTCGGAATACCGTAATGGTAGTACAAACCCGCCTGCGCGCCCCAGCAGATGTGGAAGGTGGAATGAACGTGTGTTTTGCTCCATTCCATGATTTCACAGAGCTCATCCCAGTATTCCACCTGCTCAAAAGGCATGTTTTCCACCGGCGCGCCGGTAATAATCATGCCGTCAAAGCGTCTGTCGCGGATCTCATCGAAGGTTTTGTAGAAGGCCAGAAGATGCTCTTTTGAGGTGTTCTTCGACTCATGCGACTTCATCATGATCAGCTCGGTTTCCACCTGAAGGGAAGTGTTGCCGAGCAGGCGCAGCAGCTGTGTCTCCGTGTCAATCTTGGTGGGCATGAGGTTTACAATGGCAATCTGCAGAGGACGGATGTCCTGCGTGACGGCGCGGGTTTCCTTCATAATGAAGATATTCTCATCCGTCAGCGTTTTGAATGCCGGCAGTTCATTCGGTATCTTGATAGGCATGGGCGAAGCCCCTTTCTTTTACGCGTTTTCCAGTGCCTGAGCAAGATCTTCAATCAGATCTTTGCTGCTTTCCAGACCGCAGGACAGGCGGACCAGATCCGGCCAGACGCCGGCGGCGGCCAGTTCATCATCATTCATCTGACGGTGCGTGGTACCGGCGGGATGCAGGCAGCAGGTCCGCGCGTCCGCAACATGCGTTTCAATGGAGGCTACCCTGAGGGCGCGCATAAACGCTTCCGCGGCCTCGCGGCCGCCCTTGATGCGGAAGGACACAACGCCGCAGGAACCGTTGGGCAGATACTTGAGCGCGCGGTCGTGATATTTGTCACCCGGCAGGTCGCAATAATTGACATGAAGAATCTTCGGATGCTTTGACAGGAATTCAGCGACAGCGCGGGCGTTCTCGCAGTGGCGCGGCACGCGGACATGCAGGCTTTCCAGTCCGAGATTCAGCATGAAAGCGTTCTGCGGACTCTGAACGGAACCGAAGTCACGCATGAGCTGGCTGGTGGCTTTGGTGATGAAGGCTTTTTCTATGCCGAAACGCTCGGTATAAATCACACCGTGATAGCTGTCATCAGGCGTGGTGAGACCGGGGAATTTTTCCGGATAACGCGTCCAGTCAAACCGGCCGGAATCCACGATACAGCCGCCCAGCGTGGCTCCGTGACCGTCCATGTATTTGGTGGTGGAGTGGGTGACAATATCGGCACCCCATTCGATGGGCCGGCAGTTGATCGGCGTGGCGAATGTGTTGTCCACAATCAGCGGAACACCGTGGGCATGCGCCGCTTTGGCGAACATTTCAATATCGAGTACGGTGAGCGCGGGGTTCGCGATCGTTTCGCCGAAGACCGCCTTTGTTTCGGGCCGGAATGCCGCGTCAAGCTCCGCACGGGTGCAGTCCGGGCTGACAAAGGTGAAGTCAATACCCATTTTCTTCATGGTGACGGCAAACAGATTGTAGCTTCCGCCGTAAATCGCGGAGGAAGCGACAACATGGTCACCCGCGGAGACGATATTGAACACGGCGTAGAAATTCGCCGCCTGACCGGAACCCGTGAGCATGGCGGAGGAACCGCCTTCAAGCTCGCAGATCTTTGCCGCGACCGCGTCGCAGGTTGGGTTCTGCAGACGTGAATAAAAATACCCGTCTGCTTCCAGGTCGAACAATTTTGCCATGTCCTCACCGGTGTCATATTTGAAGGTGGTGGACTGAATGATCGGTATCTGGCGGGGCTCACCGTTGCCCGGGGTATAGCCGCCCTGAACGCAGAGAGTTTCAATACGCTTCATAATCGGTAACTCCTTTCGGAATGTTGCGTCCTGATGATGTTAACCTGCCATAATAAGGTATATAATAAACAAAACAAAGTTTATCACAATTGGCAGGATGGTACAACAGAAAACGGTCCGCGGTACGTTCTTTCAAGGTTTTTTTGCGGAGCCTGTCCTGAACGCGGTGATGACCGGACACGTAAAAATGGGCTCTTCACGGAAATCGAGGCTATGCTTTCTCATCGTAAAGGTTTCGGCTTGCGGGCCGACTCGGTGGCTTTGCGATCGGTCCCGAGACCCCTTCGCATGTTACCCCTCTTACTTTTGGGATTTGCGATCCCCCGCAAGCTCATTCACGAGATTCCCGCCACCGGCGGTCGTGAATGAGATTTCACTCGGAAACCTTCGCATACTGCATTTCTGACGCCCTGACTTTTCGTGAAGAACCCGAAAAAAGCGGAGCCGAAACGGCTCCGCCTGTGTGAACGGATAATCATGAATCATTCCGCCGCGGATTTCGACACAATGACATAAGGATCGGTTTTTGTTCCGCTGCCGGAAGAAATATCAAACGCGCCGGCGGCCAGATAGACGGCCGGACGGACGCCTTCGTTCTCACGGTCGGAAATGATATGACCCAGCTGACCGCCGTCCTTGGTGCAGCGCGCGTGACGCTTGTCCGTGGTGGACTGGTTGCGGACCCAGTAAGCGCTGTGCGCGCCGTACTGAACCTTGAACACGTATACGCCCGTTACGCGTACGGCATACTCGGTCGCCCAGGTTTTGAGCCCTTTTCCCGTACCCATGCCGATTTTCTTGTTCTTGACGTCTTCAGAATCAAGCAGGAACACCTTGCCGTAGGTCTCACAGGGCAGAAGCATGTTCAGCTCCTCTTCCGTGAACGCGTCCGCGGCGAAGGTTCCGTTCAGATAATGTGACAGCTCCGTATTACCGAAATCGGCGCCGATTGTTTTGTATTCCGTATAGTTGACATGCATCGGCATAGCGAACAGAATGTACTCGCTGCACAGATAGATTTTTTCATCATCCACGGCAAGCACGCGCCAGAGCAGGGGATCCCTGTTGATTGTGACGGAGGAAGGATCATCAATATGCGCGTGTGACCATTTCCAGGTATTGTTTCCTTTTTCCGGAATGCCGCCGTCAATGCTCTGCGGATAAGCGCCGAGCGTAACATAGACATAACCGTCTTTTTTATTCCACACACGCAGCTCATTATCCGCCAGCACCGCGGGACACAGACAGCAGAGAACAAGCAGAATCGCGATCAGACGTTTCACGGTGTGATCAGCTCCTTTTCAGCACAATATGCCGCGCGGCGCGTTCTGTCCGCTGACAGGAACATGATCGCGCAGCCGATCGCGGAGATGAGATAGCAGACGTCCATCGGCATCCATTCAATCAGGGAGATCTTTTTCTCCAGCGCGAACTCCATGAGACCGCAAAGAATCACACCGGCCAGAATTCCAACCAGAGAACGGACGGGGACGGATGCTTTCAGACCGTAGCGTTTCCACAGGATGATAACCAGAATCACCAGCAGGGCAACGGACAGAACCTGATTGATCCTGACAAACCCCCAACGCAGCACGTCATCCTGCCGCATGCTTTCGATCAGCACTTCGGCGGAGGCATACAGCATCAGGAAGAGGCTCGCGGTCGAACCGCTGCCGGATGCTTTTTCACGGCGCAGCGGGAACAACGCGAACAGCAGGATCACAACCGCCTCAAGAAAGCATACCGCCCAGCGGGCTGTGCCGTAATAATCGGTCAGCGCGAAAGGGAAACGCGTGAAGAAGGAACTGTCCTCCAGCACGAAAAGGCTCATGCCTTCATCTTCGGTAAACCAGTCCGTTACGCCCCAACCGTATCCCTGACCGGCAAGCGCGGCACCGGCGCAGCACAGCGCTGTTGTGACAGCAGCCGGAAGAGCCAGCCGGTCAGCCAGCCTGCCGAAGGATACGTGCTCCGCCCGGCAGGTGATGAACAGGGCGAGCAGACAACCGGCAAGCGTGCCGTAGTACAGGAAGCCGCCGTCCGTAAAGGCGAGGAAATTCCCGATGAAGTCATCGGAAATCCAGTCCAGCAGGCACAGGCAGTAACCGAGCCGGGAAAACAGAAAGCCCAGCGGGAAAGCGAGCACCGCGAAAAGCGATAGCGCGTTTTTTTCTTTTTCGTCACCGGCGCGCGCTATCGCGATGAAAAGACCGAGAAGCGCCGATACGGCGATACAGATCCCGAAAGGGTAAAAGGTCAGGGAACCGAGTGTAATCGTATTCATTCGGCAGACTCCGTATACGCAGACGCGAAATAAATAATATCGCAGATTTCACGGTGACCGGGTGTTGTATGGATCCGCTCTCCGTTGAGCACAACGTTGGTGGAACCGCCGCCGTCCAGGTTATACGCCATGACGCAGTTCGGGAAGAGATAGGCGATATAGTCGGCAAACTCCTGCAGGGTCAGCCCTTTGGAGGAGTCGGTTTTGCCGTAGGTTTCCACAATGGCGTACTCCAGAGGACCTGTCTGCAGAATCGCGACGCGCTGCTGCGGATAGCACCACTGGAACTCACCGCTTTTTGCCACAACGGTTTCCTTGATCACGCGCGCCTCGCCGTTTTCAACAAGCACGGGCCCGAGCGTATAGGTATTTACAATGGAAAAGTCATTTCCGAGGCTGTCGAAATATGCCTTCGCGTCCTTTGATGAGGCGGCGTAAATCGCGTGGAAGTCGCCGTTGGAATCAATGAGAAGAAGATCGCGCTTTCCGTTCAGCGCGTCTCTGTACAGCTGACCCTGACGGTAGACATAACCTACTTTCGCGTGATACTTGAAAAAGTCTCCGTTCACGGCGGCAATCGCGTTGACGTGCTTTGCCATGTCAGCGGCTTCCACATAGGCACGGCCGGTATATGTGTCCTTGCTGACGGCGGAACGGATCTGAGACGCGTCCGCCACCCTGATATAGGTGATTGAGGACTGAACCGACTTTTTCTTGTACGCGGGAATCAGCGTCGCGAATTCGCAGCGTACGGAGATGGATTCATCCTCATAACGCTGCCAGGCGAAATCGGATACCTTCGCGTCATCCTCCGAAGGTGCCCAGGTGCGCGTTTTATCGCTGTAGACCAGCACCTTCGGCTGCGCGGTGCCGAAGGAAAGAACGGTTTCATCACTCAGCGCGTCCGCGCCGGGAACGGAAACCCAGTTTCCGGCGATCGCGGGACGGCCCGGGGTTTTATAGTCAATATCCAGCGGAATCACATCCGCCATGGCGGGAGAGGCGACGAGCATTGTGAGCGCGAGCGCCATCACAACGGCCAGAATCCCGAAGATGATCCGTGTTTTCTTCATCGTACAGGGCTCCTTTCGGTAAAGACAGCATATCAATTATCTATTATACCATTGATAAAGCGGAGTATGCAAGCACCGGCAAACCGTACGGTACGGGCGCGGGATGATTTTTCCGTACAGTGAGATTGCCAATACAGGCAAAAACAGATATACTTAACAGGTTACAGCACTTCCGGCGGAAAGGGGTAAGCAATCATGAAAACAGGGAAGACCGGGCGCAGACTGATGCTGGTTCTGATCGACCTTCTGATCCTGCTGGTGACGGATGTACTGCTCCTGATCTGCTATCCGAGCAATATCACGAAGCTGGAACCGTGGAATATCCTCCTTCAGATTATATTGACGGTTTTCACGGTATTCGGCTTCCGTATCTGCTTCAGAATCTACGGAAAAGTGTGGCGCTACGCGGATACGATCACGTATCTGAATCTGATTTTCGCGGACGCGGCGGCACTCGCGGCATACTTCGTGATCCAGATGCTGCTGCCTTTCAAACGCCTGAGCTTTATGCGCACATCCGGGCTGATCGCGGCTGATCTGCTGCTGTGCATCGCGTCGAGGCTCATCTACCAGTATCTTTATCAGGCAAGGAGCGCCGATTCAAAACCGGCGTGCTTCCTGCGGCGTGTGCTTCACCGGATCACCGGTCAGGAAGTCAACCCTGCCGGTTCGGGGGATAAATCCAGACAGATCAATATCGCGATTGTCGGCGCAGGCCGTGTCGGCGCGGCGCTGGCGGAGGAACTGCTGAACAATCCTGACGCGGCCTACAAACCCGTATGCTTTGTGGATATCGACCCGGAGAAAGTCGGCAGAACCATCAGCGGAATCCGCGTGCTGAGCGAGACCGAGGCGACCGCGGAACGGCTGGGCGGGTATCCCGTGCAGGAAATCGTGTTTGCGTTGCCGGACGGCGATCAGAATCAGAAACGGTCCCTGTATGAACATTACAGGCAAACCGGCTGCCGGCTCAAGGTATATGATTATCCGTTGGCGGCCACAACGGAGAACGGCCGCCGCACAATGCGCGAGTTTGACATTGAGGAACTGCTGTTCCGTGCTCCGCAGGATTTTCTGGACGCGCAGACAATGAGCTATTACGCCGGGAAGCGCGTGTTGATCACCGGCGGCGGCGGATCCATCGGATCCGAACTGTGCAGGCAGATCGCACGGATGAAACCCGCAAGGCTGACGATTCTGGATGTATATGAGAACGGCGCGTATGATATTCAGCAGGAGCTGAGAATCGCGTACGGCGTGCGGCTGGACCTGCATGTGGAAATCCTCAGCGTGACGGACCGCGAAGCGCTGGACCGCGTGTTTGACGCCGAACGGCCCGATGTGGTGCTGCACGCCGCGGCGCACAAGCATGTTCCGCTGATGGAGCATAACTGCGCGGAGGCTGTGGCGAACAATGTGTTCGGAACGCTGAACACGGTGGATATCGCGGAAAAGTACAAGGTGAAGAAATTCATCATGGTATCGACGGACAAGGCTGTGAACCCGACGAACGTCATGGGCGCGACAAAGCGCATGTGCGAGATGATCGTGCAAAGCCGCACGGGCGGGGAAACAAAGTTTTCCGCGACGCGGTTCGGGAATGTACTCGGGTCGAACGGTTCCGTGATTCCGCTGTTCAAACGGCAGATTGCCGAGGGCGGTCCGGTGACTGTAACAGACAGGCGGATTACCCGCTATTTCATGACAATCCCGGAGGCAAGCCAGCTTGTGCTGACATCCGGCGCCATGGCGAAGGACGGGGAACTGTTTGTGCTGGATATGGGTGAACCGGTGAAAATCCTGGAACTGGCTGAAAGCATGATCCGGCTGACAGGCTTTGAACCGTACAGGGATATTGATATCAGGGAGATCGGCCTGCGCGACGGGGAAAAGCTGTATGAGGAACTGCTGGTGAAGAGTGAGACGCTGAGCAGAACGGAAAACAAAAAGATCTTTATTGAAAAGGATGAACCGCTGAGCCGGGACGCGATTGATGAAAAACTGGAAGTGCTGCGCGCGGCACTGAAAACCGGCGACAATGACAGGGTGCGCGAAGCGCTTCACCGGTGTGTGCCTACTTTCCGGACGCCGGAGGAAGTGAACGCGGCGGCCGTAAAAGAGATGGCATGAGTTTCGGCCTGCGGGCCGACCAAAGGGCTTTGCGATCGCCCTTTGGAAACCTTCGCATGCCGGTCCTCTTACCTTTGGGACTATGCGATTATCCGCGTGAAGGTGCAGGGGTTTCGGCCTGCGGGCCGACCAAAGGGCTTTGCGATTGCCCTTTGGAAACCTTCGCATGCCGGTCCTCTTACCTTTGGGACTTTGCGATTATCCGCGTGAAGGTGCAGGGTTTTCGGCCTGCGGGTCGACC
>JAKSQH010000016.1 GCA_024404245.1 Clostridia bacterium | reverse complement strand
CAGCTTTGTGAACCTGAAATACGCGGAACTGACCAATAAATACCCGTTTGAACTTTCGGGCGGACAGATGCAGCGTCTGATGATCGCGCGGATTTTTTTTCTCAAGCCAAGTATTCTGTTGGCGGATGAACCGACATCCATGATTGACGCCTGTTCACGCGCAACGATTCTGGATATGCTGCTGAAACTCAGGGACGAAACGGGAATGACGGTTATTTTCATCACGCATGATATCGGTCTGGCCTATTATATTTCCGATACGGTGTACATCATGGAACACGGAAAGTTTGTCGAGTCCGGGTCCGCGGACGATGTGATCCTGAATCCCAAAGCGGCGTACACCAGGCGTCTGATCAGTGACGTTCCGAAGATCCACGAAGAATGGGATCTGAATACAGCGGCGGAGTAATAACAATTGACGTCCCGTTCCCTGTGAGGGGACGCGGACGTCTTTCCATGAATCTGTAAACGGAGGAAAGTGTATGGACATCAAACAGCTTGTTTCCCAAATGACACTGGAAGAGAAATGCTCTCTTCTGAGCGGTGCGGATTTCTGGAGAACCAGACCCGTGGAACGGCTGGGCATCCCGGCTTTCATGGTTTCGGACGGGCCTCACGGCTTGAGAAAACAGGCGGAGGGCGGAGACCATCTCGGAATCAATGACAGCATCAAAGCGGTCTGTCTTCCTACGGCCAGCGCGGCCGCGGCATCGTTTGACCGGGATCTGTGCCGTCAGATCGGTGAGGCTGTCGGCGACGCGTGTCAGCATGAAAAACTGGCTGTGAACCTCGGCCCGGCGATCAATATCAAGCGCAGCCCGCTGTGCGGCCGCAATTTTGAGTATTACAGCGAGGATCCCTATCTGGCGGGTGAACTGGCAACCGCTCACACCAAAGGCTTACAGAGCCGCAATGTGGGCGTCAGCGTAAAGCATTTTGCCGCCAACAGTCAGGAAAACCGCCGTATGAGCACAAGCGCCGAGGTGGATGAGCGTACCTTGCGGGAAATCTATTTTCCCGCGTTTGAAAAGGTTGTCAGGGACGGAAAAGCCTGGACCGTGATGTGCTCCTATAACCGCATCAACGGTGTTTATTCGTCAGAAAATCCCTGGCTGCTGAAGACTGTGCTTCGCGATGAGTGGGGCTTTGACGGATATGTAGTCAGCGACTGGGGCGCTGTCAATGACCGTGTTAAGGGCGTCAGCGCCGGACTGGATCTGGAAATGCCGTCCTCCGGCGGCAGCAATGACCGCCGTGTTATGGAAGCGGTGAAAGCCGGAACGCTGGATGAAAAAGATGTGGACGCCTGCGTGGAGAATATCCTGCGGATCCATACGCGCTATCTTGAAAACGCGAAACCGGAGACAGTCTGGGATCTGGACGCTCAGCATGAACTGGCCGGGAAACTGGCGGCTGAATGCATGGTGTTACTGAAGAATGAGGATCGCGTCCTGCCGCTGAAGGAGACCGAAAAAGTGGCTGTGATCGGTAAGTTTGCCGCCGTGCCGAGATTCCAGGGCGGCGGCAGCAGCCATATCAACTGCTTCCGGATCACCTCACTGATGGATGAACTGAAGGATTGCTCCGGCGTAACTTACGCACAGGGATATGACACAGCGGACGAACAGCCGGACGAAACGCTGATCGCCGAAGCACTCAGGGTGGCGGCGGAGGCCGATAAAGCGGTTATTGTGGCGGGACTGCCGGACAGCTTCGAATCGGAAGGCTATGACCGGACCCATCTGCGGATGCCTTTGTGCCAGACAGAACTGATCCGCCGTGTGGCGGAAGTCAATCCGAACACGATTGTTGTGCTGTATAACGGTTCTCCTGTGGAAATGCCGTGGCTGCCCCTCGTGAAGGCAGTGGTGGAGGGTTATCTGGGCGGACAGGCGGTCGGTACCGCCACAGCGAATATTCTGTACGGTAAAGTTAATCCGTGCGGCCGTTTGCCTGAGACTCTGCCGGTCAAACTGGAGGATACACCCTGTTTCCTGAGCTATGAAGGCGAAGGTGATACCGGCGTCTATAACGAAGGTATCTTTGTCGGTTACCGGTATTATGACAAGAAAAAAACGGATGTTCTGTTCCCGTTCGGGTATGGGTTGAGCTATACGAAGTTTGAATACAGTAACCTGAGGCTGTCATCGAAGGAAATCCGGGATACGGATATCCTGACGGTTTCCGTGGATGTGACGAATGCCGGCTCTGTGAAGGGCAAGGAAGTTGTTCAGCTGTATGTCGGCGATATCGAGAGCTCGGTTTTCCGTCCGGTCCGTGAGCTGAAGGAATTCGGTAAGATTGAGCTTGAACCCGGCGAAACGAAGACAGTTACCTTTGAAATCGGGAAACGCGCCTTTGCGTACTGGAATACCCGCCTTCATGACTGGCATGTGGAAACCGGTGATTTCCGGATCGAAATCTGTTCCGACAGCCGCACGGTACTGCTGAGTGAAACGGTGCGTGTTGAAAGCACGGTTCAGGTGCCCGCTCACTATACGGTCAATTCGATCATGGCTGATCTGATTGCGAATCCCAAAGCCATGGAAATACTGAGGCCGATTATGCAAGGCGGTTTGTTCGGCAGCGGAGAAAACAGCGGTGACAGTGACGCGGCCGGTGAAGCCATCAGCGATGAGATGGCCAAAGCCATGATGATGAACATGCCGTTGCGATCCATAGCCAGCTTCAGCGGAGGCGCGCTGACATATGACATGATTCAGAAGATGGTCGATCAGATTAACAACGGCTGACCGGAATTGATTGCTTCGGCGGTCCGGAACGGACCGCCGGTCCTTTTTGCCGCAGGGACAGGATAAATGTCAAAACCATATCAGGAACGGAGTGAACAGGTGATGGAATTTATTTCGCTGAACGGTCAATGGTCCATGCGCGCTGCGGATGAAGAAAGACTGCATTCAGTGACAGTGCCCGGCTCGGTATACAGCGCGTATCTGAATGACGGTACCATGGAGGACCCGTTCTGGAGAGAAAATGAACTGCAGGCTTATGAACTGCTGAAAAAAGACTATGTGTTTTCGCGGCACTTTGAGCTAACCTCGGAGCAACTGGCACATCCCCATGTGCTGCTCCGGTGTGACGGACTGGATACGCTCGCGACGGTCACAATCAACGGAAAAACGGTGGGCAAAGCGGATAATATGCATATCACCTGGACCTGGCCTGTCCGGGAATATCTGCGCCCCGGAGAAAACGAGATCCTGATCCGATTTGACAGTCCGATCCTCGCGGCGCTGGAAGCCGGGGAGAAAAGCCCCGCGTGGTGTTCGACGGACGCGGTACCGGGTTATCCCCACATCCGCAAGACCCATTGTATGTATGGCTGGGACTGGGGTCCCCGGCTTCCGGACGCCGGTATCTGGAAAGATATCGGGATCGTGACGGCGGATGAGGCGTTGCTGGACAGTGTTTCGGTGCGCCAATATCATGAAAACGGGAAAGTCAGGCTGGTTGTGAAACCGGAGCTGTATCTCGGTGAATGTCAGAAGTACCGTGTGACACTGACAGAACCGGATGGGAAGGAAACGGCCGTTGAGTTTACCGATGAAACGGAAATGACTGTTGAGAAACCGCGCCTGTGGTGGCCCGCGGGCTATGGGGATCAGCCGTTGTATACGCTGAAAACGGAAGCTTTTGCCGGCGGAAGAAAACAGGATGAAAAGGCTCTCCGTATCGGCTTGCGGACCCTGACGGTTCACCGTGAAAAGGATCAATGGGGTGAGTCATTCTGCCACACGGTAAACGGTGTAAAGATCTTTGCCATGGGCGGAGACTATATTCCGGAGGATAACATTTTCTCACGGATTACCCCGGAGAGAACCCGCCGGCTGCTCAGCGACGCGAGACTGGCCAACTTCAACACAGTGCGTGTGTGGGGCGGTGGGTACTATCCCAAAGATGATTTTTACGACACCTGTGACGAGCTTGGCTTGCTGGTATGGCAGGACTGTATGTTTGCCTGCGCGTTCTATGATCTTACACCGGAGTTTGAGGCCTCAATACGGGCGGAGATCCGCCAGAATGTGAAACGGATCCGCCACCATGCCAGCCTGGCGATTCTCTGCGGAAACAACGAAATGGAGGAATTCCACGAGAGTGCTATCAATGCTGAAATCAAAACCGGGATGAAAGACCCGTCACTGAGCCGCCCGAGCCATCATTCCGATTATATCAAGATGTTTGAGTATATTATCCCCGGTATTTGCGCGGAGGAAGCGCCTCAGACATTCTACTGGCCGTCTTCTCCCTCGTCGGGCGGAGGGTTTGATGAGGCGCAGAGTGAAAACCGCGGGGATACACACTATTGGGATGTATGGCACGGTGAAAAGCCTTTTTCAGACTATCGGAATCACTTCTTCCGCTATGCGAGTGAATTCGGCTTCCAATCCTTCCCGTGCCTGAAAACAGTGGAAAGCTTCACCGAACCGGGTGACCGGAATATCTTCTCCCGGATCATGGAACGGCATCAGCGGAACAGATCCGCCAACGGAAAGATTCTGGCCTATCTTTCACAAACCTACCGTTATCCCGGCAGCTTTGACAATCTTCTGTACGCCAGTCAGCTTTTGCAGGCGGAAGCAATCCGATACGGTGTTGAACACTGGCGCCGGAACCGCGGGAGATGCATGGGTGCAATCTACTGGCAGCTGAATGACTGCTGGCCGGTGGCATCCTGGGCGTCCGTGGACTATTTCGGCCGCTGGAAAGCATTGCATTACTACGCGAAACGCTTTTTTGCCCCGGTGATGATCTCCTGTGAGGAACAGGGTGAGCATACACAGAATCCTTCAATCAATGAATTACGGAAGGATCCGATACGCTGCTCGTCAAGACTGAACGTGGCGAATGAAACAATGCGCACGGTGCAGGGAAATGTTCGATGGACACTGCGGACATCCGGCGGAGAGACGGTACGGAGCGGCGAACAGCCTGTGACGGTTCCCGCACTTACCTCACTCTGGCTGGATGACATGGATTTCACTGATTGCGTAAGCCTGACGGAACACTACTTCAGTTACTCACTGAAAATTTCGGGTGAGGAAGTCAGCTTCGGAAGCGTTCTCTTCTGTGCCCCGAAACATTTTGCGTGGAAAGATCCGCATCTGACTGTGAATACGGAAAATGATGAAATTGTGATCCGGGCGGATGCTTATGCCGGCAGTATCTGCGTTGAAAGCGACGATCCGGATTTACTGCACAGCGATAATTTCTTCTCTATGGATCCGGGCGAAAAACGCGTGAAGTGCCTGCGCGGCAGCTTAACCGGACTTCGCGTACGCAGTGTCCGGGATCTGGATCAATAAGCACAGCCGGCATGCGGATGAAAACGTGACGGCGGAACCGGTCATTTCCGTATGAGGATGTTCAGCGCTTCGGTGCTGTTTCGGCGATAACGGTGCTAAAAAAGGGTTGACAAAGCGGAATGCGTCCGCTAAAATCACAGCATGTTCAGGCGATGAAGGGAAGAGTACGCCGTACAAAGTCTTTCAGAGAGCTTCGTAAGGTGAAAGGAAGCAGACGGAAGACGGCGGAAGATGGCCCCGGAGCCGGACCGGTGAAGATATGAGCCGGTCCCGGGCAGGCCCGTTACAGCCCGCTTGAGGCGGAAAATGCTGCGCGCTTTTCCGTGAACAAGGTGGTACCGCGTTTTTATGCGCCCTTGGGTTAGTCCCGGGGGCGTTTTTCATTAAAAGGAGTGATGACCATGAGCGAGAAGAAACCCTACTACATTACAACGGCGATCGCGTACACATCGTCCAAACCGCATATCGGCAACACGTATGAAATCGTGCTGGCGGATGCTATCGCGCGCTACAGACGCATGGAAGGGTATGATGTGTATTTTCAGACCGGCACGGATGAGCACGGACTGAAGATCCAGCAGAAAGCCGAAGCCGCCGGCATCAGCCCTCAGGAATATGTGGACGGTGTGGCCGGTGAAATCAAACGTATCTGGGATCTGATGAACACTACCTATGACCGGTTTGTGCGTACCACTGACCCGGAGCATACGGAAAAGATCCGCCGGATCTGCCGCAAGATGTATGACAAGGGCGATATTTACAAAGGAAAGTATGTGGGGAAATACTGCACGCCCTGTGAATCCTTCTGGACCGAGAGTCAGCTTGTTGACGGCAAGTGTCCCGACTGCGGCCGCCCCGTTGCCGATGCTGAGGAAGAGGCGTATTTCTTCCGTATGAGCAAATACGCGCCCCAACTGATGGAGTATATTGAGGCGCATCCCGCGTTCATCCAGCCCGAAAGCCGCAAGAACGAAATTGTCAACAATTTCCTGAAGCCGGGTCTGCAGGACCTGTGCATTTCCCGCTCAAGCTTCACATGGGGCATCCCGCTGGACTTCGCGCCGGGTCATGTTGTGTATGTATGGCTGGACGCGCTGAGCAACTATATCACTTTCTGCGGATACGATCCGGACGGCAATCATGACGAACGGTATAAGAAATTCTGGCCCGCGGATCTTCATCTGATCGGCAAGGATATTATCCGTTTCCATACAATCTACTGGCCGATTTTCCTGATGAGCATGGGCGAGCCGCTGCCGAAGCAGGTATTCGGGCATCCGTGGCTGCTGGTTAAGGGCGAAAAAATGTCCAAGTCCAGGGGCAATGTGATTTACGCGGATGATCTGGTGGAGCTGTTCGGCGTGGACGCGGTGCGCTACTTTGTGCTGCATGAGATGCCCTTCGGAACCGACGGCGTGTTGACCTATGATCTGCTGATCGAACGGGTCAACAGCGATCTGGCCAACATCCTCGGCAATCTGGTTAACCGTACCATCGCCATGACGCAGAAGTATTTTGACGGTGAGATCCGTACACCCGGCGCGGACGAAGGTCCGGACGCCGAGCTGAAGGCCGCGGCGCTTGCCATGCCCGCGCTGGTGAAGGAAAAGATGAACGGGCTGAGAGTGGCCGACGCCATTGACGAGATCTTCACGCTGCTGCGGCGCGCCAATAAGTATATTGACGAAACCGCTCCGTGGACGCTGGCAAAGAGTGAGGATACGCGTGACCGCCTCGGTACCGTGCTGTACAATCTGCTGGAGTCCATCCGCTTCGCGGCAATCAGCCTGAAGCCCTTCCTGCCGGATACCTCCGACCGGATTCTGAAACAGCTGAATGTTGAAAACGGCGGACTTGAAAGCCTGGAGAGCTTCGGTGCCATGAAGCCCGGCGACAAGGTCGGCACGGCGGAAATTCTGTTCGCCCGCCTGGACGCCGAACAGAAGATGGCGGAGATTAACGCCTTCCTGGAAGAAAAGGAAAAAGCCAAGCTGCCCGCGCTGGAGATTGAGCCGTACGCTGAGGAACAGGTTGATTTCGCGACATTCTGCAAAAATGATCTCCGCGCGGTGAAGGTTAAGGCCTGCGAACCGGTGAAAAAGTCAGACAAGCTGCTCCGGTTCACCCTGGATGACGGCACCGGAAAAGACCGGCAGATTCTGTCCGGCATCGCGAAGTATTACAAGCCTGAGGAACTGGTCGGCAAAACGCTGGTCGCGATTGTGAACCTGCCGCCCCGCAAGATGATGGGTCAGGAAAGCCAGGGTATGCTGCTTTCCGCCGTTCATACCGAAAAGGGCGAGGAAAAACTGAATCTGATCACGGTGGGGGATTACATTCCGGCAGGCGCGAAGCTGTGCTGACAAAAAGTATATTCCCGGGAGCATAACAGAGCGGACGGCATCGCGCCGTCCGCTTACTTATTTAATCCTGCCGATGAGCGTTTCCTTCACTGATCACAATAACCGCGTCTGGATCAAACTTGCGTGACATGGTATGCTCAGCCTTGCGGTTGGCGACGGTGTCGAAAATGACGGAAAAATCATAGTCCGGCGGATAAAGCTCCGATGCCGGCACAAGCAGCTTCAGCCTGTTATGCCGGACAGCTGTTTTCCGGCCCTGCAGCTGAATAATGACGTTGCCGTCATCATCCGCGGGCCGGTAAACAATGGCGTTCTTTTTGTCAGGCAGGAGCATGACGCTGTCACCCACCGTAAAGCGTTCGAAGTCACTTTCCGTTTTCAGCTTTGTCCGTTGCAGGAGACCCGCGGGGATCCGCATCGGGCTGAGCTGCTTTTCGGGTTCCGCGTCCGGACCGAGATCCGCGATCTGCCGGGCACGCTTCAGCAGTTCCGCGTTCATGCCGAGACGGCGCGCGATCTCGATCGCGCAGCTTTCACCGCTCACACCAAGCTCGAGCCTGTACAGCGGCTGCAACGAAGCGTGATCGAACCCCATCCGTGCCGGAATCACGTGCTCTGTGCGGGCTGCCCATTGCTTGATCTGCGGATCATGCGTGGTGACCATGAAAAGACACTTGCGGCGCAGAAGCTCCTCCAGAACGGAGGCCGCGATCCCGGAGCCTTCGGCGGGATCGGTGCCGCTGCCGGGTTCATCCAGCAGAACAAGGCTGTCCCTGCTGCATTTACCCAGGATACGGATGATGTTGGTCATGTGACCGGAGAATGTGGAGAGGTTCTGGCTGATGCTCTGGCTGTCGCCGATATCGCACAGCACGCGGTCCATCATACCGATTACGGTTCCTTCTCCGCACGGAATATGCAGACCGCTTTGCGCCATCAGGGTCAGCAGACCGACTGTTTTCAGACACACTGTTTTGCCGCCGGTGTTCGGCCCGGTGACGGCTATGCCGCAGTCCGGCAGGGAAAGCTCCATATTGAGCGGTACGCAGGTTGAGCGATCCAGCAGCGGATGACGGGCATCCGTCAGTTTGATTCTGCGTTCGGTTGTCAGTGTGACCGGACGGGATGCCGTTTCCAGGCTCAGCTTTGCCCTCGCGAAAAGCACGTCAAGATCCGTCATGACGCGCAGCGCTCCGCGAAGCGATTCCTCCGCGGCGGCGACGCGACCGCTGAGTTCCCACAGAATACGCCGCTCCTCCGTATCGATATCCACGGACAGCTGATCAAGTGTCTGCTGCAGCGCGTGTACAGCCGAAGGCTCCATAAAAACGGTAGTGCCTTTGGCCGAATAATCGACCGCGCGGCCCGGGAAAGCACTCTGATATTTCTTCTGCACCGGTACGACAAAAGTGCCGCCGCGCCGGGTAATGAAGTTGTCCGCCAGTTCATTTTTGTGACGAAGCAATATCTGATTGAGCTTTTCCCGGATATCCTGTTCCGTACGCTCCTTCAGACGGCGAAGATTCTTCAGCTGCGGGGAAGCGTCATCGAGAACGGTGTCCTCATGGATTGAACGGCTGATTTCATCCTCAAGCCCTTCCGGATCCGGAAGCTCCGTGTACCATGACGAGATGCCGGCACTCCACGTATGTGCCTCCCGCAGGTAACGGCGCATACGGCGGACGGTTACGCAGAAAAGCGCCAGCATGTTCAGTTCCGCGGGCATCAGCATGTCGCCCTGAGACGCGCGGATGACGGATGATTCCGGTCCTTCTGTTTCGGAAAGGGGAGGCGTACCGGCGTTTTCCAGAACGCGTCGGGCAGCGGTTGTTTCCTCCATGCGCGCCTTACACCGCGCTTCGTTCAGAATCGGTTCCGTGTCGGACAGAATCCTTCGCGCGGCCTGCGATACAGCCTGTTGTTTCAATTGTTCGATGATCCGGTCAAACCCGAGTGTAATCATATCCTTTGTCATGTGAGATCCTCTTTATTTATCATTTGTTCTGCCACATGTATGAATGATGACCGGGGACCGCGGCACAAAAAAGCATACAAAAAAGTGCCCGGTATCGATTTGTACCGCGTCATGGCAACAGCAAACAAGCGGTCATGCAGCCGCTTATTCAGTCAACCATGGTCCCCGTTAACAAACCGATTCCAAACACTACCTCCGCAGAATTGCCCGGTCAGGCCGGGATCTCTGACACGCGCATTATAAAGCAGTGATCCGGCGCTGTCAATATGAATCATTTTTATCCGAACACGGTATCGCCCGGATGTATATTTTTCTCTGAAATGCAGGTGAAATCAGAATTAACCGCAATGAAAAAATAATGTAAAAATAGTGACATAAACAAGCCAAAATAGCACAAAATTTGCGATAAAACGCAAAATAAGGCATTGTCGCCCTTGCTAAAGAATGATATACTGTGCATGACTGAGTCGTGATATATTCATATTACAGCATATCTGCCGTATGGCAGGCTGTGTGACAGTACAAAGTTTTTTAGCGGACGGAGGAGACTATATGACGCGAAGTATCAATCCGAGGAAACTGCGTTCATACAAGGAATTCCTGTATGTACTGCCGTTTCTGATCATTGTGGCGCTGTTTTCCTATTTCCCGCTGTACGGCTGGATTTACGCGTTCCATGATTACCGTCCGCCCTTCCCGATCAGCAATGAAACGTTCGTGGGGCTCAAGTGGTTCTCGACGCTTGTCAATAATCCCGTGCGCCTGAAGGGCGTTGTGCGCGTACTGCGCAACACGTTCCTGATGAGCGGCATCTCACTGGCGTTCAGCTGGTTCCCCATGGTTTTCGCGGTATTTCTTAACGAAATCCGGAATAAACCCTTCAAAAAGTTTGTTCAGACGGTAACAACCCTGCCGAACTTCATCAGCTGGGTGCTGGTATACGCCGTCGCGTTCGCGCTGTTCAGCACAAACGGCGCCGTGAACTCCGTGCTGACCGGGACGGGTCTGATCGCGAAGCCGATTTCCTTCCTGACGGAAACGGACGGCATCTACTTCAAGATGTGGCTGTGGCTTACCTGGAAGAACGCCGGCTGGGCGGCAATCATGTATCTGGCCGCCATCAGCGGCATTGACGAGCAGATGATCGAGGCTGCCAAGGTGGACGGCGCCACAAGAATGCAGATCATCTGGCATATCACGATTCCGAGCCTGCTGCCGACATACTTCGTTATCGTCATGCTGAATCTGGCGAACTTCCTGTCCAACGGTATGGAACAGTATTTCGTGTTCCAGAACGCCTTTACGCAGGACTATGTGGAAGTGCTTGACCTGTATGTGTACAACATTGCCAACAGCGGTCCCGGTATGTATCCGTTCGCGACCGTTATCAGCATCCTCAAGAGTGTCGTCAGTGTGGTGCTGCTGTTCGTAACCAACACCGCCTCCAAACTGATACGCGGCGAAGGCTTCATCTGATGAAACGCCCGGATCCGATGACTGAAAAAAAGGAGGCAGAAAAATGGAACTGACCAGAACTCCGAAGGAAAAGGAACCGTTTATTCCGAAAAATTCCAGGATCAAGACCAGCACAGGTGATAAAATCATCAGTGTGATCACCTATATTGTGTACGCGCTGTTTGCCTTTGTGTGTGTCTATCCGTTCTATTACGTAATCATCAACTCCATCAGCAACAACGATCTTTCGCAGCACGGTAAAGTACTGTTTTATCCGCTGGAAATCCACTTCCAGAACTACAAATCCGTGTTCACGCTGCCCGGCCTGCTGACCGCGGCAAAGATCTCCGTACTGCGTACCGTGATCGGTACGGTGCTGACGGTGATGATCGCGGCTTTCCTGGGGTATATGTTCACCCGGCAGACCATGTGGCACAGAAAACTGTGGTACCGCTTTGTAACGGTGACGATGTACATCAACGCCGGTATCATTCCCTGGTATCTGACGATGAAGATCCTGGGTATGACAAACAATTTCTGGGGCTATATTTTCCCGATGATCATACAGCCGTTCTACATTGTGCTGTGCAAGACGTACTGCGAGTCGGTACCTCAGGCGCTGCAGGACGCGGCTGAAATTGACGGCGCGGGAACAATACGGATCTTCTTCTCGATTATGCTGCCGGTTATCAAGCCGATTCTGGCGACCATCGCGGTATTTGCCGCGGTGAACCAGTGGAACTCCTTCCAGGATACGCTGCTGCTGATGTCCGGCAAGCCGGAGCTGAACACACTCCAGTTCATGCTGTATCAGTACATCAATCAGGCAAGCGCCCTGAAGGCTCTGGTGAGCAACTCCACCAACTCCACGGCGATGATGGCCAGCCTTGCCCACGCGGCGACGGCGACATCCATTCGCATGACCGTAACCGTTGTGGTCGTATTCCCGATCATGTGCGTGTATCCCTTCTTCCAGAAGTATTTCACCAAGGGCATCATGATCGGCGCCGTCAAGGGCTGACGGGTTTTCAGACGGATGAAGGCAGGAATGCTTTACATCATATAATTAAAGGAGGGACTCCAATGAAAAAGTTTCTGGCTCTGTTGCTGACTGCTGTCATGGTTATGTCCATGGTATCATTCGGCGCGATGGCTGATGACGCTGTTATCACCATCGATTTCTACGATGACGCCGCGAACTATCATGGCATTCAGACCGGCTGGTTCGCCAAAGTTGTCAAGGATCGGTTCAATATCGAACTGAACATCATTGCCAAGCAGGTTGCCGGTGAGCAGATTTACGCCACCCGTGCCGCCGAAGGCAATCTGGGCGATATCCTGATCATGGACAAGGCTGAATTCGCCAACGCGATCCAGGCCGGTCTGGTCAAGAACATTGCCGACAAGCTGCCCGAATGCGCTAACCTGCAGCAGTTCATGGCGCAGATCGATTCCTACAACAGCCAGTTCGAAGACGGCATTATCTACGGTATCCCCGCGGAAATGACCGACACCAGCCCCGTGACCCTGACCGCCGAACTGGTTGGCTCTCAGCCCCAGATCCGTTGGGATCTGTACAAAGCTGCCGGTTCCCCCGACGTGGCGGATGTTGACGGACTGCTTGACCTGCTGGCCAAGATCCACGAGATCCATCCCACCAACGATGCCGGCGATCCCGCTTATCCCTTCTCCCTGTGGCCCGACTGGGACAACAACGACAACATGAGCGGTCCCGCGAACGTTGTGCAGCTGACCACCTGGTACGGCCAGAAGCTGAAGAACAGCGCGATGCTGATGCCCGACAACACCTTCAAGAAGCTGACCGACCGTGATGTCGCCTACTACAAGATCACCAAGATGATCAACAAGGCGAACCAGATGGGTCTGGTTGACCCCGAATCCTATGAGCAGGGTTGGAACGAAGTTTGCGCCAAGATCTCCAACGGTCAGGTTGACATGATCTGGTACAACTGGGAAATCGGATTCTGGAACAGCCAGGAACGTCTGGATAACGGCAGCGCCTTCCAGTTCATCCCCGTTGGCGATCAGGCTTACTATGCTGACGCCGATCCTTTCTACGGCTCTGCCCGCGTCTGGGGCGTCGGCTCCAGCGTGTCCGATGAGAAGTATGACCTCATCATGAAGTTCCTTGACTGGTATGCCAGCCCCGAAGCTCTGGTATTCCAGCATAACGGTATCGAAGGCCTGAACTACACCGTCGGCGAAGACGGCAAGTTCATCCCCTACATGGACAATGCTCTGATGGACAACCTGCCCGTTCCGGAAGAATTCGGCGGCGGCGGATATCAGGACGGCAACAACGCCATTAACCAGTGGCTGTGCTCTTCCATCTGCACCAACCCGAACACCGGTGAAACCTATGACATGAAGTTCTGGGCTTCCTACATTGCCAAGAACATGACCCAGATGAAGTCCGAGTGGATGGAAAAATTCGACGCGAGAGACGCTGTTGACTGGATGAACAAGAACGGCAAGCTGGTTGCCAGCCCGTCCGTATCCTTCAGCCCCGCTTCTGACGATCCCGATCACGAATTCATCCGCAAGAGCATCAACACCGAACTGTGCAAGTACACCTGGCAGATGTTCCGTGCTGAGAGCGACGAAGCTTTCGAAGCGCTGTGGGACGAAATGGTCGAGACCCTCGAAGGCCTGGGCTATGAAGAACTGTATCAGTATGACTGCGCGAAGTGGCAGCCCGAAGTTGACATGAAGGTTGAAGCCGCTGCCGCCGCGAAGTAATTCTCTCTATCCGAAACAAGGCAAGGGCGCCCCGTGAGGGGCGCCCCGTTTTAATGCTGTTTATCCGGAAACAGTCAGTCGCTGCCGGACAGAAAGCTTTCCAGCACCGGAAGAACCTTGTCAAATTCGGTGTATCGCGGTTTCTTCATTTCCGGAACCGCGCTCTGAACAATATACGGATGACCGACCAGGTCCAGCATCGGCTCATCGTTGAAAGCGTCTCCGAAAGCAGCCGTGTCCTCCGGCCCGATGCCGAGGCTGTTCATCAGCTTTTTCAGCCCGGTGCCCTTGTCCGCCACGGTAAAGTCCAGCCATTCGGGCCCGGCGACAACACAGGAAAGAATGCCGCTCCATTTTGCCTGCAGGCGCCCGGAAACATCCGCCATCCGGTCCGCGCGGATCATGCCGGAAATTTTGATCGGCTGTTCCGGCAGTTCATCCGTGTCATGCAGCACGGTAACCGTATTCCGGAGCCGGTAGATGATATCATCGGAAAAATCACGGTTTCTATCCATGACATACGCGCTGTGTGTACCGGAAACCAGCAGATTCATACCTTCCGCCAGAATGTCATGCATGATCGCGTCTGTATAGCAGGCGGGGATCGGTGTGGTATCAAAGGAGCCGTCGCCACGGACGCACAGCGCGCCGTTTTCACAGATGAACATCATTTTATCCGCTACCGGACGGAACAGACGGCGAAGATTGGTATACTGCCTGCCGCTGCATGCCGCGAACGCAATGCCGGCTTCTTTCAGCTGCAGAATTATCGGAAAGATTCCGTCCGGCAGAACACCGCCTTTTTCCAGCAGTGTACCGTCCAGATCCGAAGCTACAAGTCTGATCAAACGCTTATTCCTCCTTCACAAAACCCGGAAAACTCATTATAGGGAAAAAAACGGTATCAGTCAAACCGGACGGATACACCTTCCGGAATATAGCGGATGTTTCGCTCGTCAACGCTTCCGTCCGGCAGACGCAGAACGACTTTCAACGGGAAGGAACAGCTCAGCCCGCCTTCGGACGCGTGCACGGTCAGACGCTTTTCACTGTCATTCCAGGTTACCGGTATCAGGCAGTATTCACCGTGCTCATACCCGTTTCCGTCACCCCGATCGGCGTACAGTGTGAATGAACCGTCACATCCTGCAAAGATTTCCAGTCTGTCCGCGGGCGCGGTGAGTTCATCTGTGCACAGCACCGGATCCGCGAGCGGAAGGACAGATCCGGAGGCGGCAAAAAGCGGGAACCGGTCAAGCGGTGTATCGACGGTGATCCGCTGCCCGCCCCCGTACACCTGACCGCTGAACAGATCATACCAGAGGCGGCCTTCCGGCAGCATGACATCCGTCCTGCTCCCGCCTTCCGCAAGCGGCGCGGTAACCGGCCGCACAAGGAGCGCGTCACCGAACATATAGCAGTTCCGGCAGAGAGCGTCATTCGTACCGCCGAAGGCTGTAAGCATACTGCGGACCATGGGCATACAGTCACGGTGACATTGCCACGCGGTCGCGTAGATATAGGGAAGCAGACGGTAGCGGAGCGACAGCGCTTCCTTCAGGCAACGGAAGGGAACACTGCTTTCATCGCCGAAACGCCAGGGCTCACGCGGGGTATCGGTGCCGTGGGAACGGAATACGGGCAGCATGGCACCGTACTGGAACCAGCGGACATACAATTCACGGTAACCGGGGTCATCGACACCCGACGGATAATCGCCGCGCCAGAACCACGGATCATTCCGGCCGACAAAGAACGCGCCGATGTCCAGGGTCCAGTAAACGAGCCCGCTTTCGGACGCGCGGATTCCTTCGGCGACCTGCGCGCGGAGTACATCCCACCTCGCACAGATATCGCCGGACCACAGAATCACGCCGTTTGCGGCGCTGTCCGGACCGCCGGAGCGGGACAGAATGACAGGCCGCTTATCGGGATATGTTTTCAGCCAGCGCGCGGAGATACCGGCTGTGTGCACGGAACCGTACGCGTTCATGCACGCCGGATCCATGCATACGGATGAGGCAGATGTCAGCAGACGGCAGCGCTCCTCCTCCGGACGCTGTTCATTGCCGCACCAGTCCGGATCGGTGACCGGTTCACAGCTGTCACACCACAGCGCGTCTGCTCCGCCGTCCATCCAGTAACGCCTGCACTGCTTCCAGTAAAGGTCACGCGCGTCCTCGCTGAAAGCGTCATAGATCTGTGTGCCGGGCAGAAACATGCCCTTTTCGGCGAATTCATCGCGGTCATTGCCTTTGGTCATGTTCGGCCAGACGGAAACCATCAGGCGGACACCGGAACGGTGCAGCCCGTCTGTAAGGCTTTGCACATCCGGGAATCTGGCAGGGTCGGGCTTTTTATCGCCCCAGCAGCCGTCCTCCCAGCTGAGCCAGTCCAGCACAATACAGTCCAGCGGCAGGGAAAGCGACCGGAACTGACGGACGGTATCCAGCAATTCGGCGGAGGAATGATACCGCTCCTTTGACTGCAGATAGCCGAAGACCCACCGCGGCAGAAGACGCGGCGCCCCGTTCATACGGATGAATGACCGCAGAATATTCGCACAGCTGTCAGGCCCGAAGACAAATACCGAGAACCCGTCAACGGCTTCCAGCAGAAAACGGAAGCCGGAGGGGAAGGGTTCATAACGCATGGCGCAGTCCGCGCGGATCCAGACGGCCCATCCGTCCGAGGACAGCAGGAAAGGAACAGGGATCTTCATATTGTGCGGATACAGGTATTCCGCGTTCCCGGTGTAGCTGTCAACACCGCGTTCATGCTGCCCGAGACCGGTGAGCAGGGGACGGCCGCTGTACTGAAACTCCAGAACCGCTTTCCGCGTCATCCGGATGAACCGGAGCGCGCCGCCCGTTTTGTTTGTGACCTCACCGTTGGCGGTCATCACGGTGCTCACGGATGCATCTTCATCTTCCGTTCTGTATACCGGACACGGCTTGAAAACACAGGATACAAGCCGGAGAAACGGTTCGCCTTCATCCGGAAATGATACGGGTGAAAATATCCGCTCCCCGTTCGGGGAAAATCGCAGCTCTGTGAGGACGGGTGAAATGACGATTTGTTCCATAACGTGCCTCCGTGCTTATGTTATGATAACCTACATACACTGTAGCGCGGACCTGAGCCGCGTGTCAATGCGCTTTCGGAGCGCGGTCCGTTTTTTCCGAAAATTTACTATATATAGCGTGAACAAACATTGAAAAACAAGCATGTACACTGTATAATGAGGTCGGTAGCTGTATGCTGTGAAAGGAACGGAAAGTATAATGGTAATCAACAAAGGGCTGCTTGCTTTTCTGCTCGCGTTTGTGCTGGCGTTCGGGGCTGTTGTGACGCCGTTCGCCGACGGCGCGCTCGGGCTGAACAAGGCACAGGCGGACAGTAACGGCCTGAACGCGAAGCTGGACTACAGCAAATATATCAAGACCTTTGAAAAGATCAACAATATACTGAAAAAATTCGGTCCCACCAAGGAATACGCGCAGGTTTTCGCCAAGGTGATCAAATACGCCAATACAACGAATACCATCATCGGTCTGCTCAGCAGCTTCTATGAAAAGCTGTTCGGCGGCGGAAACGGAACGACCGAAACGCCCATAACGCTGGAAACCCTTTATAACGGCATTATTGAGATACAGTCCTCATTGTCCCAGATCAACCGGAAACTGGATGAGATTACGGAAGCGATTCTGGGTCTGGAGATCAGCCTGGAGGAACAGAACCGCGCGAATATCGCCCGGTCTGAATACATCAATCTGAACACGTTCAGCAACAACTACTGCAAGCCGCTGGACACCTATATTGAAAAATACGAGACGGAACTGAACCGTGCCTTCAAAAAGTGGTATACCGATCCGTCCTCCCGCGCGGATAACACGGATATTGTGCTGCTCCATGCCTATATTACCGATCAGGACGGCAACGAGAGCCTGAGCCTGCTGATGTCGGACGCGAAGAATCCGGCCGCCGTTGTGAAAACCGATACCGGTATCGACGCGGACCCGGCGCTGACGGTCAGCATTCCCGGTGAAGCGTTTTCATCCCTGCCTTCCTACAACATCAATAACTGCGCGGACGAGTTCCGGAACGCCGCGTATGCCTGGCTGACCGGACACGGCACGGAACAGGAAACGGCAAAGCTGTACGCGCAGGAAGCCTATGAAACCCTGAAGTACAGGCTGGGCTGCGCGGTGGTGCGGGATGAGAACCTCTGGCGCGCCTCCTTTGACGGGATCAAGACGGCCTTTACGTTCTATCTGGACGCGGCCCTGAGTGAGCATACCGGTATCGACGCGCAGCTGCAGCTGATGTATAACGTGTACGGCTTTGAAAGTGAGGCGCGCGAAAACATCAACCTGGCGGCAGATCAGCTGATCGCCCGCACGACCCTGTACGGCATGTTTGTACTGGATCTGCTGGCAAAGAACGGTCTGACCACGAACGCGGAAATGACGAGCCTCATGGACAAATGGAATGATACGATTAATATCATTGACCAACTCCGTGACGATTCACTGACCGGATATGACGATTTCTGCTATCTGACCGGTACCCGCCTGATCCCGGTCCGCACCCGTCTGTACGCGCGGAACATCATCACTTTCCAGAAGTCCAAGGAAGCCCTGAGCTCTGTATATCATGTTATTCCCACAAACGATCTGGGCGGAAGCTCCGATGACATTTTCCGTATTCAGATCAACGGACCGGACGGGTTGTATGCCGATGTGAAGCTGAGCCCGGGTTTCCGGTTCAGCAACAACGTAACCAACACGGTATCCACCGTCATGCTCTATCATATCTATGAGCAGAACGGTCAGGACAGCAGCTTCGCGGATTATCTGACCCGGTGCGGCGCAAACACTGCGGGATACATCACGGCGAACGACACAGCCCCCGTCATGACGAAATTATCCCTTACCGAGGAGCTGGCCACAAAAGATGTCGCGCCGTTCAGCCTGAAAGCCAGAACCCTTCGCGGAACGGATTTTACAGACGGTTCAACCTATAACCTGTCTGACGTGAGCAAATCCAGATGGAACATGTTCCGCTTCTGCCACAGGGTGCTGGGCGCCACGGTGGACATTCGCAACGGATCGATGGACACGGACGCGACCCTCGCGGCTGCCTTTGGTTACGCGACCGAAGAAACAAACTCCGGAGGACAGTGGTATCCGAAGAACATTACGGACTTTTCCACCGGCGCCACAAAGCTTGTCGCGACTCAGTATGATTACAAGGGCTTCTTTGATTCCTCCTATTACACGCAGTTCGACGATGAATTCTACCGTGAGCTGTATATCCTGTACCGTGAACCGGTTGACATTTCCGGCGGCAGTCAGCTGAACGCGGCGAATTCTCCCGATCCGCTGGCATCCTATTTCCGCAGCGCGGAGAACTGGATGCAGACCCTTCCGAATGAAGATCCGGAATTCACGCATAAGGCGTTGAACCAGGACAAAGTCAAGGTTGTGAATGACATGGGCGCCACCCCGCAGGAACGGGCGGCTGAATATGAGGCGATGATCCGGGATGAGGCGGCACTTGCCGGTCGGCCGGAGCCGGACGCGAAAACGATGAGCGTTCTGAAAGCGCAGATGGAAGAATGCTGGCAGGAAATCTGGTCTGTTACAAACAAATGCGAGGCTCTTCAGGAATACACCCCCATTGAACTGGACGAGCTGGAAATGAAAAAACTGGTCACCGATGTGATCAACAGAGCCTATGCCGATGATCCGAACACGGGCGTATATGAGACCAGCAAAGAGAATGTGAACATGCACCTGGTTGACAGGAATGACATGAATCTTTATCTCCGCATTTCGCCCCGCGCGGCCGTGAAATACGAAAACGGCGCGTATCATGTGCTTTCCTGCTTCGATGTGACCCCGATGCTGGCTGCCCATTCCTATGTCGTAAAGAACGGCAACGTACAGGTGACGGATGTCTTTGAACAACCCCTCTATATCGATGATCAGCTTTCGCACCGGTTGAAATTCAACATCCGTATCCCTGTTACGAAGAATTCCAAGGGCGGCGTAAAGGTGCGGCATTTTGACAACTGGTATACTTTCGAAGAGGACCGGGTATATAACACCACAGTCAATATTAATGACGGCAGCCGGTATGTGGAACTGAAGGGCGCGCTCACCGGTCCGCTCGGTGTCAAGGGTGACTACGTACCCAATAAGCAACCGCACACAGGAGACAGCATGAACCTGTTCCTCTGTGTATTCGCGCTGGTAACCGGCATTGCCGTCATCGCGGTAACCGTACGGAAACGCCGGCAGGAGAACGCCTGAGCAAACAGCCGGGCGGCAGTCTATCCGGGCAACCTGTATGAAAACGCTGTGCTTTTCCTCGCGGCGGAACGGTAATGAAAAAAAGAAATTGGGGGAATCAGATGAAATCGATCGGAACGTATTTTCAGAATGATCCGGAACATCCGCTTGTATACGGCGAGGTGGAAGTGATTAATCCGCCGCGTCAGCGGCTGCGCGGTGAACCGCTGAAAGAGGGAATTCTTGTGCATCCGGTCATGGTCGGCTTCTGCGGAACGGATCATGAACTGATGATGATGGGAAAACGCGGCGAGCTGACGCCCAAGTTCCCGGCGGGGCAGAAACGGCTGATCAACGGTCATGAGGGTATTGTGTGGGTGCCGGAACAGAACCGCTTCGCGATTGTACTGATCCGCGGCGGTGATAGTGTGGATCCGACCCGCTATACGGAGGACGAGACCTATTTTGAATATGGGTGCGATCAGGCGGACGGACTGTTCTGCGACGATATGTATGTGAATCCGGATATGCTGCTGAAGATTCCGGACGGCTATGTGCATGACGGGAAGCTTGATCTGTCCTTCGCGAAAAAGATGGTGTTTCCGGATCCGTTCTCATGCATGCTGTTTCAGCTGGAACGCATGGAGGACCTCGGCAGCGCGCATCGGTTCCGGCAGACGGCGCGCCGGCACGGCTGTTCCCTTGAAGAGGCGCGTCCGATTGCCGCGGATGAGATTTTTGAACGTACGGTTATTTTCGGCCTCGGCACAACGGGCATGTTTATCGGGGATGTGATTCATCAGGCGCATCCGGACGCGAAAATTGTGTTTGTCGGAAGAAGCGACCCGGATACATACAAGGTGAAATTCGCGCTTGAGCAGACGGATGCCGTGTATGTGCAGAGCAGATATGATGATCCGGCCGATCTGGCGGACGCGATCCGCGCCGCGCTGGGCGGCCGCGCGACAACGTTCATCGGCGTCAGCGGAACGAACATTGAGCATGAGATCGCATTCAGACATAGAGTGCTCGGATGTAACGGCCTGTACAACAGCTTTTCTCTGGGCCCGAAGGTCACCTTTGATACAATGCCCTTCGGTTTTGAAAATCACCTGATTTTCGGTTCGATCAACTTCCGGCAGGATCACATGGAGAAGGCAATCGAAATGCTCGCGGTAAGCCGCTATGACGAGATTGTGGGTCTGATTGACCGTGACCGTTTCGCGGAGGATCCCATCGCGGCTTACGAGAACGAGATATACTGCAAGAGCGCGCCGATGAAGACGGCTGTGATCTGGAACAAGGATTTTATTAATACCGAACGTTGAAAATAAGGGAGGAACAAGCATGTTTGAGCCGACTTTTGAATCTCTGAGAACCTATCAGTGCCCGGACTGGTACCGGGATGCCAAGTTCGGCATCTGGGCACACTGGGGCCCGCAGTCCGTACCGATGTGCGGCGACTGGTACGCGCGGAACATGTATCTGCAGCACACAGAGCAGTATCAGTATCACCTGCGGACATACGGGCATCCGAGCCAGTTCGGCTGGAAGGATGTATGCGCGCTGTGGAAGGCCGAGAAGTTCGATCCGGACGCGCTGATGGAAAAGTATTACAAAGCCGGCGCGCGCTTCTTTGTCGCGCAGGCGTCCCATCATGATCATTTCTTCAATTTCGATTCCGACCTGAACCGCATGAACAGTGTGAAGGTCGGGCCGCACCGCGACATCTGCGGTGAGTGGAAGAAAGCCGCGAAGAAATACGGCCTGCCATTCGGCATGACCGAGCATCTCGGCGCGTCTTTCGCCTGGTGGTGGGTCAACAAAGGCCATGATGAGTACGGACCGTGGAAGGGTGTTCCGTATGACGGAAATGACCCGGCGTACCGTGATTTCTATCATAACAACTTTGAGCATGTGGGCGATTCACAGGACTGGTCAAAATGGACCTGGCTGACTTCCAACCCGGAATTCCATGAATACTGGCTGAAGGTAATGCAGGAAATAATTGACAAGTATCAGCCGGATCTGCTGTATTCCGACAGCAACCTGCCATTCGGCGAAAAGAATGACGCGCCGGACGCCGACTTCAGATGGGGTCTTGAGGCGGTGGCAAGGCTGTATAACCAGTCAATCGGGCTTTACGGTGAAAACCGCGCCGTATATACGCAGAAGAGCCGTGACCCGCGGATCTACCGCGTCGGTGTGATGGATGTGGAACGCAGCCAACTGCCGGATATCAACCCTGAACCCTGGCAGAGTGAAACGTGCATCGGCGGATGGTTCTATGACAGGAAAGCGGTGTATAAGCATCCGAGACATATTATTGATATTCTGATCGATTCCATCGCGAAGAACGGCACGATGCTGCTGAATATTCTGCAGCGGCCGGACGGCACGATTGACGAGCAGGCCGAATGGATTCTGGATGAACTGGCAAAGTGGTTCGCGATCAACGGCGAGGCTGTTTACGGAACGCGTCCGTGGCGCGTATCCGGAGAAGGACACGCGAGCGTGATCATCTCCGGCTTTACCGAGGAACAGGTGCCGTGGGATGATGACGATTTCCGCTTTGTACAGAAGGACGGAAAACTGTATGCCTTTATCATGAAGCCGAACAACAGGCGCAACGCGGTGATTACATCACTGAAGGAGACGGAGCGTGTAAAGGGCATCCGTCTGCTGGGCGCCGGCGAGGTTCCTTTTGTACAGCATGGCGGAATCGTTATTGCCGATCTGCCTGAAAAGATGCCGTCCGATTACGCGTGCGCGCTGGAAATCACATTTGAGTAAGCCCGAGCGGGAGAAACGGCCGAACCGGATGGAGAAATTCTACCGACGGCGCTGAAACAGGCCGCGGGTGCTTCTCATGTAAAGTTTACCGCCGTGGAGAGGGTCATGCCTCACACGGCAGTTTGTATACCGCGTAAAATGAAGGAGAATCGACCATGAGCAGAATTGATATCAGAACAGCCGAAAAACGTTTTCCGGTAACGCCGGACCTCTACGGGCTCTTCTTTGAGGATATCAGCCATGCCGGAGACGGCGGTCTGTATCCGGAAATGCTCAGAAACCGTTCCTTTGAGGATTCACTGCTGCCTGAAGGCTGCGTATCGCATGACGGCGGGAAAACGTTTGTTTCGCCGACCGGATGGCTCGATGAGTTCAATAACGGCGAGGGCATGACACAATGGATGAAGGATAACGCCACCGCGCCGACCCCGGTGCCCGCGTGGTACAGTGAGCGCGCGGAAATGAAACTTGAAACCGGCGATGTGCTGAACGAAAAACGGAAAGCGTCGCTCCGCGTTGATTTTACCGCCGGGGGCAGTGTTTTCAATACCGGCTATGCCGGTATACCGCAGGAAAAGGGAAAGAAATATGTTTTCTACATGTTCGCGAAAGCCGAAAGCCGCGTACACCTGCTGCTGACAGCCGAAGAAAACGGAACGGTATCCGCCCGGGCCGAAATGACCGTACAGCCGGGCGGATGGACCCGCTGTGACGCTGAACTGACCGCTTCCGTGACAACAGGCAATGCCGTATTCCGGATCACATGCCCGGATGGGGGAACGGTGCTGCTCGGCTTCACATCCCTGATGCCGGCGGATACTTTTATGGGGCACGGTCTGAGAAAGGACCTGGCGGAGAAGCTGCGTGACATGAATCCGGCCTTTATGCGTTTCCCGGGCGGATGCATTGTGGAAGGCTTCACAATGGATACCGTATGGTATTTCCGGAACACGATCGGCCCCGTATGGGAACGCCCGTCACACTGGCTGCTGTGGCATTACAGAACAACCAACGGACTCGGCTTTCATGAGTATCTGCAGCTGTGTGAGGATCTGAATGTCGCCCCGCTGTATGTATGCAACTGTGGCATGACCTGCCAGGGACGCGGTCCGCATTACTTTGATGAGCGCGAACAGGCGGATATGCTTGAGGACATACTTGGCGCGCTGGAATACGCGCTGGGTCCCTCTGATTCAGGGTGGGGCGCGGTGCGCGCGAGGAACGGGCATGAGGCGCCTTTCAGACTGGATTATCTGGAAATCGGCAACGAAAACTCCGGACCGGAATATGAACGGCGGTACGATACGGTCAGGAATGCCGTGCTCGCGCGCTGGCCGCATCTGAAAATCATCGCGGATGACCGCGGCCGTACCCGGAAACTGGAAACGGACATCGCCGATGACCATTTTTACAATATGCCGGAGTTCTTCGCGGAAAACATTACGCTGTATGACCGCTATGACCGGAAGGACGCGGATGTGTTTGTAGGTGAATTCTCGGTGAACCAGACCTATGAAGGACAGCTGCGCGCGGCTGTGGCTGAGGCTATGTTCATGGTCGGCTTTGAACGCAACCAGGACAAGGTGAAGCTGGCATCCTACGCGCCGCTGTTTCAGCATGCGCATTACGGGTCATGGTTCCCGAATCTGATAATCTATGACAACTACCGCAGTTTCGCGATACCGACCTATTACTGCTGGCGGCTGTTCGGCGGGAACCGGGGCAGACATGTTGTCGCGTCCGATGAACAGATACGGCAGCTGCGGTATGATATCCACGGCTGGCCCGCACTGTCCGGCGATGACGGTGTGAGATACAGGAACCCTGTGTGGAACGGGAAAAGTGTGAAGCCGACCCGGAATATTCTGGCGGAGCATGAAACCGGAAATGACGGTGAGATTACCGTTCGCCGGGTTACGGAACCCGGCATGCCGGCGTTTCCGTTCACGGTATATCCGCTGGTGATGCTTGAGGACGGAGAGGCGTACCGTGAAGGAACATTTGAAACGGACGTCTTCTGCGAAGCAGGGAAGGATATCGCGCTCGGTATCCTCGTTTCACCGAAACCCCTGTCCTACTATGACCGCACGAATCCGAACCCGTGTGATCCGTGGAGCATGCGTTTCCTGGAGGTGAACCGCTGGCTGCTGTCCGGCGGCAGGTCGCGTCTGGTGCGCGGGAGCTTCCCGCCGGAGCCGCTTTCGGACGCTGTTGATGTGTGCCTGAAAGAAAACGAATGGAATCATCTGAAGTATACCGTAACCGGGCATACCGTGCGTATGGAAATCAACGGTGAGGAGATCGGCTGTGCCGGGTTGCCGGTTTATCCCGCGATGGGGTCGGTGGTTACGGACACGGATGATCAGGTGATTGTGAAGATCGTCAACTTTGATGATGCGCGTGAACCTGTGGAAATCACGCTGGACTGCGATGTAGAACCGGATTATACGGTGCAGCTGATGACCGGAGGCGCGGAGGACGGGAACAGCATCGAATGCCCTGAAAATGTGCATGACGATGTGACCGCACTGACAGGCGCGTCACGCGGAGGGTTTACATATGAAGCTCCCGCGCTGTCAGTGAATGTGCTTGTGCTGAAGAAAACAAAATAATCAAAAACAATACAAAGATTCCCCGGACCGTTCCGGGGAATCTTTGTATGAAACCGGTTTATACGGGAATATCCATCGGATAAACGAGGTCCATTTCACGGCGCATGGCTGTGCAGATTTTCGCGGCGGCCAGCGATTCCGCGAGCGGCACAGCGGGGGATTCCTTCAGCCCCTCCGTGATACACCGCGCGGCGTGGTCGAATTCGTAATGATGCCCCTCGTTTTCCGGCGCGAATTCGAAAACCTGTTCCTTTTCACCTGAACGGTGCAGAATAACCCGGGTCGCGTGCCAGAAGTCCGGGATCTCCAGCCAACCTTCCGAACCGTAAACGTTCATTGTCTGTTCCGCCGCGGCATCCATGCCGCAGAAGAACTGTGCCGTAGCGCCGGAAGGGTACAGCATCTGGGCGCTGGTGCGCATATCGGCGCCGTTCGGGGCTTTTTGCGTGTATGCCGTTACCTTTTCGGGATCCGGCCCGAGGAACATCATAATCTCCATCAGCGGATAGATGCCGAGATCCAGCAGCGCGCCGCCTGCCATATCCAGCGCGTAGACGCGGTCATTCACATCATATCTGCCGGGATAGGAAAAGTTACCGCTCAGATGGCGCAGTGTGCCGATTGCGCCGCTGTCGGCAAGCTCTTTTGCTTTGATATTGGCCGGCATAAAGCGCGACCACATGGCTTCCATCAGGAATACGCCGTTTTCCTTCGCGCAGGAGATCATCGCGGCGGTCTCCGCGCTATTGACCGCTATCGGCTTTTCACAAAGCACATGCTTTCCGTGCCGCATCATCATGACGGCGTTGTCAATGTGGCAGGGATGCGGTGTGGCAATATAGACCAGATCCACCTCAGCGCTTTCCGCCAACTCTTCATAGCTGCCGTAGGACCGCGGTATGCCGAATTTTTCAGCGGCCGCGCGGGCGCGGTCGGCACTTCTGGACGCGATGGCGGCCACCGTGATTTCCTTCGCGTTGGGCATGTCCACCATTACCCGGTCAACGATTCTGCCTGTGCCGAGAATACCGAGCCGGATCATAAATGATTCCTCCGATCAGCATAATATGTCAGAATGACGCATGTGTATCACTGGAGACTGAGGAACGTTTACCCTCATACATTCTCCGGTCGACAGTGCTGAGAAAATCGTCGACTGAATCCTTTGCCATATCCAGCGGACATGTGCCGACTGAAACAGAAAGGCGGAAGGTTTTATCCGTTGTCCGGTTGTATTCCTCCATGCCGCCGCGGATGTCCGCTATGCAACGGTCAATCTGATCCTGATCCCGCGTGTTGAGCAGAATAATAAACTCATCACCGGCGTAACGGATCACGCTTCCGAGCGTACCGACGGAACTGTTCATGATTTCAGCGGCCGCGATCAACGCTTCGTCGCCGGCCTTGTGCCCGTAACGGTCATTGATCGTTTTAAAGCCGTCCAGATCCAGCATCATGGCCGTAAGAACCATGCGTTTTCCGTGATTCCTGCGCTTCAGATAATCAAGATAGAACCGGCTGTAAAGCCCTGTCAGCTGATCCCGGAAGACCTGCTCATTCTGCAGGCCGATAATCATGCCGGAAACGGATATGGAAATAAACGGCCATATGGCGGAGATGCCGTAATTCCGCGACTGTATGATCATTCCCAACGCAACGGGAACAACAAACAGCCATACGGGGAAGAAGCTCAGAATACCGCCTTTTTTACGCGCCAGGAGATAAAGAACAAACCCGTCCGCCAGGAAAATGAAATCCAGTATCAGATACAGCGCGAACAGACCCGTACGGTGATAGACATTGCCGCTGTCAACCGAGAAGACAAACGGGACAAACAGGTTGACGGTGAGCATCACCGTGCAGACGGCGCTGATGCCGAACAGCAGCAGAATATGCGCTTTCGCGACACGGATATGCAGATGCGCCGAGAGAAATGAGATCCAGCACAGACCGGTGACCATGTTCATCTCATACAGCCATGTGTTGGAAGCAATAACCGCGATACGGGCGAGCGTCCCCGGCTTCCCGTCAAAGATGAATGAAACCGTGTCCGCCACGCATGACAGAAGTACGAAAACAATCAGATACAGCAGGGGGCGGCTTTCGGGAACACGCTGCCGGAAACGCCAGGAGCATCCGGCGAGTGTAACGCCTGTCAGAATGACACCCATCAGGTCCGCGATGATGATGGCTGTCAGGTTAATGCCTTCTCCCACAGAATGTTCCCCCTTTCCTGCTCAGTCATTTCGGAAAATCCGAAAATCCGGCTTCACTGTGCCGGGATCAGCAATGACTGTTTTTTGACATATTTGTATTGTATCCAACAGACGAATGAAAATCAAGCGAAAAACTTACATGAATTCATCGAATGTCACAGAATAATGTATCCGAAGTGACCCGCCCCGGCTGGTTCGCCCGCGGGAAAATGACAGAAAAAGAACGGACACAGACCGTTTCGGAACGGATGCGTTATCAGCCGTGTGCCGCATGTTTACCTGATCCAGTATATGTAGTTGTCTTTCCGGGGAAGGGGTTCCCGCGCCTTACCCGCGGCAAAACCGAGCACACAGTGACCGATGCCTTCATAGTCACCTTCAATGCCGAGATCCTTCAGAATCTGTTTGCCTTCATCGCTGTTGAATTCCTCCCTGGCGCGGTGAATCCAGCAGGAACCGAGACCCGCCTCATTCGCGGCGAGCATCAGCTGCTGCATTACACAGGAACCGTCATAGAGGTATGTCGGTATGCCGCGGTCGGCCAGAACAATCAGGACAACCGGAGCACCGTAGAAAGGGTCCGCCCTTGTGCCCATCACGGCGGCGTTCATGGCGCTCAGCCTGTCGCGCATGGCTTTATCGGTGACCGCGATAATGACAGGCGACTGTTTTCCCCTGCCTGTAGCCGCGTAAGTTCCGGCTTTCAGCACGCGCCCGATCAGTTCTTCGGAAGGCATTTCATCGGTATAGGCACGGCAGGAACGGCGATTGAGCAGATTGTCGTATGCGTCCATAACAATTCTCCTTTTCTTTGCACTGCTTTGCGATAAATGCAAGATAATACGTCTAGAGGATGAACATGCCGGATACACGCGGATATCCGGCCGCGTTCTTTTAAGAAAATTGTACCATATACGGGCAGAAACCGCCAGCATGACTTTGCGGTGAATACGGTCGGAGATGTTTCCGGCGGGTGACACATGCCGCGCAGCCGGACGTGACATTGCCCTGATCGGTCCGCTTTCCGGCGCCGTTTGAAATCCTCACGGCAGTTTGTTATAATAATTACGTAAATCAGGCAGCCGGAGGTATTTATGAGCGTCGCTGAAATCAAAAACCTTTGCAAGGATTATCCGTCATTTCATCTGAATGATGTTTCTTTTTCGATCGAAAAGGGCAGGATTACGGGATTTATCGGCCGGAACGGCGCGGGCAAAACGACTACCATCAAATCCATGCTGAACCTTGTGCATCCGGACGGCGGAGAGATTCTGTTTTTCGGGAAGCCGCTTTGCGGCAATGAGAATGAGATAAAGCAGCGGACCGGCTATTCGACAGGAACGGTCAACTGGTATCCGCGGAAAAAACTCGGTGAGATTGTGGATGTTGTGAAAAGATTTTACGGCAGCTGGGATGAGGAAGCCTACCGTAAATACCTCGGCCTGTTCGGCCTGGATGAAAACAAGACGCCGCGGGAAATGTCAGAGGGAATGAAGGTGAAATGCAACCTTCTGCTGGCGCTTTCACACAGGGCGGAGGTGCTGATTCTTGATGAACCGACAAGCGGACTTGATCCTTTTTCACGCGATGAGCTTCTTGAGATATTCATGAAACTGAAAAATGACGGCGCGGCGGTTTTCTTCTCCACGCATATCATTTCGGATATTGAGAAGTGCGCGGACGATATTGTGTATATATCAAACGGCAGGATCGCCGCCTCAATGCCGAAGGACGCGTTCGCGCGGGAGTATTCCGCGCCCGGTGAAACACTTGAGCAGACATTCCTGCGCCTTGAAAGGGGTGAAACGAATGCGTAATATTCTGAGAAAGGAACTCCGGCTCAGCGCGTCGCTGCTGTCGTTTCTGTTTATTCTTTTCGGTTTTATGTTTCTGCTGCCGGGCTACCCGGTGCTGTGCGGCGCGTTCTTTGTGACGCTCGGTATCTTCCAGAGCTATCAGAACGCGAGAGAAGCGAATGACATTGTGTTCTCCGCGCTGCTGCCGGTCGCGAAGCGGGATGTTGTAAAGGGCAAGTACCTTTTCAACTGCTTTATTGAGCTGTGCGCGGCTGTGCTGATGGCCGTATGTGTAATTCTGCGTATGACGGTGCTGAAGGATGCCGTGCCGTACCGTGACAACGCGCTGATGAACGCCAACCTGTTTGCACTCGGCATGGCGTTTGTATGCTTCGGTGTTTTCAATCTGGTTTTCACGGGCGGATTTTTCAAAACCGCCTACAAATTTGTTCAGCCGTTTGTCTGCTATATTATTGCTGTTTTTGTGCTGATCGGCATCGCGGAGGCGCTGCACCATATTCCGGGTCTTGAATGCCTGAACGCGTTCGGAACGGATCAATTTACCCTGCAGATGATGCTGCTTATCGCCGGGATACTGATCTGGCTGCTTCTTACATTCATCTCATACAAGCTTGCGTGTAAACGCTTTGAAAAGATTGATCTGTAACGGGGACAGCCTGAACGGTTATGAAGTCGGTCCCGGCGCGGAACGATCATAAATGACGTGCTTTCCTCAAAGGATGTACATACTTCCGATAAGCGCGGGAGGTTGCCATGAAACTGAAGCAGGATTTTGTTCTGAGAAAAATGCCGGGGATGAATCTGGTGATCCCGGCGGGGGATAACATCAAAACCTTCAAAAACGCGCTGGTGCTGAATGATACCGCGGCGTTCATTTATGAACGGCTGCAGCAGGGGCTGGGCGCGGATGAAATCGCGGAGCAGATGACACAGAAATACGATGTGACAAAGGAAAAGGCTGTCGAGGATATCGCACGGACCGAGGATCTGCTGGCAGAAGGCGGGCTGGCGGAATAAACAGAGGCCCCCTGTGACCGGTGTACGCCGCTTACCGCCTGTGACGCCGGATGGTTTTTTCCGGTCTTCGCGAAAACGCTGTTTTTAAAAGACAATACGATGGAAAAAGACTGCCGTCCGGATTTACCGGACGGCAGCTTCAATAGCTTCGCGGACAAAGACCGCGGTTCCGCTTCCGCCGGCGCGGTCAATGTTTTCGGTGAAACTTTCGGAAGTGTACATCTGCCCGAGCGAGAGCAGGATCGCGTCGGTGCAATGATAATAATGATCCGTGATGTACGCCTGCAGTTTCCGTACGAGGGCGGCAGCTTCCGCGCTGTCCGGCGCCTGATTACGGACGGCGCCGAATTCCCGGAATATGTTCATCATTTCCTGATTCAGCTTTGCCTGCTCTTCACCGTTACGGCCGGCGGACTTGCTTTCATACTCACGCCACGCTTCGGTTTTTCCCCACGCCGCTTTGGCTTCCGCGGCATACCGATCGATTTTCTGTGTGTCAAACGCGTCAAATTTCATGCTGATTTCTCCTGATTCTTTCATTTCGCGGGCCATACGGATCAAATTCGAAAGATGCTCTTTGCGAAGCTCCAGCAGATGAATCTGCTGCTCCAGGGCTTTGTTCCGGTCAAAATCCGGACTGTCCAGAATCGCACGGATATCCTCCAGCGGGAACTCAAGCTCACGGAACAGAAGAATCTGCTGCAACCGTTTCAACGCGGCGTCACCGTACAGCCGGTAACCTGCTTCCGTAACAGCGGTCGGACGCAACAGACCGATTTGGTCATAATGATGGAGCGCGCGTATACTCACGCCCGTGATCCGGCTGACCTCATGCACCGTCATCATGGAACCGCCTCCGTTTCATCGCCCGCGATGATAACAGCATATACTATGACGCAGCGTCAGAGTCAACCCCCGTAACGCTTTTTTTTCTGAATTTATCACATATTTACGAATGCTTTTCCGTACCGGTCCGCAGCCGGTATTGCCGTAAGTGTATGCGCGGCTTTCAGTGGGTGTCCGCCCGCTCACGGATTTCGCGGTATTCGCGCGGGCTTTCCCGGTCGGGAATCACATAGAAAACGTGATTGACCCAAGATAATATAGTGAACCGGGAACTGATTTGTGATACAATAACAGTGCAAAATCAGTCAGGACGTCTGCCGGATACATTTCCGGTTTGCGGCGGACGCGTCACGGATGAAATGAGTTGCTCTTGTATACAGATGAATCAAAGTTTTCCCGGGGAGGATATATGGAAAATATCATTAAAGTGTTTCTTGACAATGTTGCCGAACTCGGCAATGAACCCGCTATTTCAGATACAAACGGAACATTTACTTATCAGGAACTGTATGATTACAGTATAGCTGTTGCCGCCAACCTGAAAAAGAACGGTGTCGGGCATGGCGGCAGGGTCATTGTGGAGATTCAAAGATGCAAGGAGTACGCGGCCTGCCTGATCGGGTGCTGGTTGATCGGCGCGGTGACCGTCCCGCTGTCGGATGATTATCCGGAGGACCGGCTTGCCTATATCAAGAAAGATTCGCGGTATGAACTGAGTATCGATGAAGCTTTTGTCAGTTCCATGGATTTTTCCCTGCGGACGGAGCCTGTGATCCCGGAATTCGAGGATGAGGGGGTTGTGATCTACACCTCCGGTTCTACGGGGAACCCCAAGGGAGTCGTGCATGATTTTGCCGGTATGAGCGCGGTGGCGTTCAGGAACGTGCTGCATGACAAATCTGAAAAAACCGAAAGAAATAATATTGCCGGTCTGATCGCGCCGTTCACCTTTGTTGTGGGTATGAGCCATCTGCTGGCCGCTCTGGCGCTGGCAAAGCATCTGGTCATCGTGCCGGATGAGATCCGGCGCGATCCTTTCAAACTGGCGGCATACTATGATGAAAACAATATTGAGTCCTCCTATGTGCCGCCGCGCCTGGTGGATTTTATGCTGAAACATAACAAATCCCTGAAGGTCATATCCGTCGGATCGGAAAGGATCACCAATCTGTATTTCAATGATAAGCCTGTGGTTGTGAACGGTTACGGGTGTACGGAAATCTTCGGCGGCACACTCGCGTTCAAGATCGATCAGAAATACGAAAACACTCCGATCGGAAAACCGATCGGTGATGAAAAAGCCTATGTGCTGGATGAAAACGGAAACGAAAGCGACTTCGGTGAACTGTGTATTGCCGGCCATGTGGCCAAAGGATACCTGAACCGGGAGAAGGAAACGAAGAGGTCATTCATCCGGAACCCGTTCCGGGACAGGGACGGCTTTGACCGTATGTTCAAAACGGGCGACCTTGTTCAGCGCCTTCCGGATGGCAATCTTGTCTTTATCGAACGCAAGGACTGGATGATCAAAATCAACGGTCAGCGGGTCGAACCGCTTGAGGTGGAAAAGACGATCCGGAGACTGACGGGGATTGAAGCGGTAGCCGTCAGGGATTTCACAGCCCCGAACGGCATCACTTATCTCGCTGCCTATTATGTATGCGGGGATGACCTGACGGAAGAAATGATCCGGCGGCACTGCAAGACCAATCTGACCTCCTATATGGTTCCGTCCTTCTATATCCGTATGGACGCCCTTCCGCTGAACCCGAACGGAAAACTGGACCGCAACGGTCTGCCCGAACCGGATATTTCCGCGTTCAAACGGGAATACGTCGCGCCTGAAAGCAGGACGGAAGCCGCGGTCTGCGGCGCGATGGAAGCCGTGCTCAGCTGCGGACGCGTCGGCAGGAACGATGATTTCTTCCTTCTGGGCGGGGACTCCGTCAAGGTGATTGAAGCGATCAACATGCTGGACGGACTGCCGCTGGATACGGAGACCTTCTTTGCCGGACGGACGCCGGCGGGCATCGTGCGGCTGATCGAAAACGGCGGCGCGGAAAGGCCTGTCTTTGAACGGGTTGAGAAGGATGCCTATCCGCTCACTTCCTCCCAGCTGGGCATTTATTTCGCGGTCGCGGGCGATCCGGAGACCCTCATGTATAACAATCCCGTTGCTGTCAGACTGCCGGCGGAGACCGATTCCGGCCGCCTGACGGCCGCGGTGGAGAAGGCTGTCAACAATCATCTTGCATACCACTGCTCGATCGATCTGCGGGACGGCACGCCGTGCATGATCCCGAATGACCGTGTCTTCACGGTGGACCGCCTTACTGTCTCCGATCCGGAAGCGGCGCTGAAGGACTTTGTCCGCCCGTTCGATCTGCAGGGCGGGGTGCTGATCCGCGCCTGTCTGTATGAGGGCGGGGAGGGAAAGATCCTCGCGATGGACGCGCATCATATCGTCTTTGACGGGACCACGCTTTCCGTTTTACTGAAAGAGATCACCCGGGCTTATGACGGAAACGAACTGTATGAGGAAAAGACATCCGCATTCGATCTCTCGGTATGGGAGGAATCCCTGAAAGCCTCCGACCGGTATGCGGAGGCATGCGCGTATTATGACAGCCGGTTTGAGGGAATTGAGCCGGAGAACGATTTCCCGGCCGATTATCCCGATACCGGCGCCGCGGTACAGCGTACCGTGGAAGTGTCGATCACGCCCGACCGGGAAAAGCTGCTGAAGTTCCTGCGCGAAAACAGCGTGACGGAGAATTCACTGCTGCTGGCGGTCTATGCCTATGTGCTCGCCAAGTTCAACGGTACGGACAGATCGCTGGTCTGTGTCGGTGAAAGCGGCAGACACACTTCCGTGACCTGGAACACGGCGGGCATGCTGGTGAAGACCATTCCGCTGCCCGTGGATCTTTCCGCGGCGGGCGATGTTTCCACTTTTGTTACGGGGCTGCAGGAGACCTTCCGTGCGAGCGTTGCGAATGATCTCTGCTCCTTCGGCGATCTTGCCGCGAAATACGGCATTACGAATGATTTCGGGTTCGTCTGGCAGAACGACAGCTTCAGCGCGCTGGAACTTCACGGTGAGCGGTATCCCGTGACCGGTCTTACTGTTCCGGATGCCATGAGCAAGCTTTATCTGATGGCTTTCCGCCGCGGGGACTCCTACCGGCTGAGCTTCCGCTACAGGAGCGATCTGTACGATGAGGCCGTGATCCGCTCCTTCGCGGACGCGTATGCATGCGCGGTCAATGAATTCATCTGCAGGGAAAGCCTGCGCGATGTGGAGCTTCTTTCCGCGGAACGGGTGAAGCAGCTGGATTCCTTCTGCTCCGACCGGCTGGAGATGACGGAAAAAACCGTACCCGAACTCTTCCGTGAATGGGCGGCACGGACGCCCGACCGGGACTTCACTGTTTCCGTTGACAGGCATGTTACTTACGGCGAAGCGGACCGGATCACCGACCGTATCGCGGGGTACATTCTGAGCCTCGGTCTGAAACGCAATGATGTGGTATCGATTCTAATTCCGCGTGATGAATGGATCATGCTCGCACCGCTGGGCGTGCTGAAAGCCGGGTGCGCGTATGAACCGATGGATGCCGCTTATCCGACGGAACGGCTCTCCTTTATGATCAGAAACGCGGATGCGCGTCTGCTGATTACTACCCGCGAACTGGAAAACCGGATTGCCGGATATACCGGCCCGGTACTGTACACGGATGAGATCGCTGATTTGCCGGAAACGCTTCCGCTGCGGAACCTGAATGAGCCGGATGATCTTTTCGTGCTGCTTTATACCAGCGGGACCACAGGCAATCCGAAGGGTGTTATGCTGACACACCAAAACGCGTCAGTAATCGCGCAACAGAATCAGTACCGATTCGCTTATTCCGGCGAATCGGTCTGCGCCTGCTACGCGTCTTTCGGCTTTGACGCCTGCTTCTTTGATATGGCGACGGTCCCGGCCTGCGGAGGATGCGTACATGTGATACCGGAAGAAATCCGCCTGGATCTGCCCGTGCTGGATCGGTACTTTATCGAAAACAGGATCACGCATGTCGTGATGACCACGCAGGTGGGCCGGCAGTATGCCCTCATGACCCGTTCGCCGTATCTGAAGGTACTGATCGTCGGCGGCGAGGCGCTGGTTCCGCTGAAGGCGGATGAACTGACCTTTGATTTCTATAACCTGTACGGACCGACGGAATGCACCTGCTATATCACGTATGAAAAGGCCGGCAACAATGCGCTGCGGGTGCCGATCGGGCGGGTCAATCCGAACGGCATCGCCTATGTTGTGGATACGAATATGAACCGGCTTCCCGTGGGCGCTCCGGGCGAACTGCTGTACGCGGGACCCCAGACCGGCAAGGGGTATCTGAACCTGCCCGAAAAGACGGACGCGGTCTTTATTGACAACCCGTTCTCCGACGTTCCCGGATATAGAAAAGCGTACCGGACGGGAGATATTGTACGCTTCCTCCCGGACGGGCGGATCGACTTTATCGGGCGCCACGACGGACAGGTGAAGGTACGCGGATTCCGCATTGAGCTGACCGAGGTGGAGGAGATCATCCGCAGGTTTGACGGGATTACAGACGCTACGGTTGCCGCCTTTGATGATACAGCCGGCGGCAAGTATCTTGCCGCTTATGTGGTATCGGACGCGACTGTGGATACAGACGCCCTGCGTGAGTTCATTCTGTCCGAAAAACCGGCGTATATGGTACCCGCGGTTATTATGCAACTTGACGCGATTCCGCTGACGCAAAACCAGAAGGTCAACCGTCGCGCGCTTCCGGTTCCGGAACGCAAGGCTGAGGATCAGGCCGCGCCGGAAAATGACACCCAGCGGAAGATCCATGAGGTTGTCTCCGGTGTCCTCGGGAATACCGCCTTCGGAATCGATACGGATCTTTACTATGCCGGACTGACCTCTGTCAGTGTGATACGTCTCAGTGTTGAACTGGAAAATGCCTTCGGGATTCCGTTCCGGGTCGCGGATATCCGTACCAACAGCACTGTAAGGCAGCTTGAAGAACTGATCGCTTCCGCGGTAACCGCGGAGAGCCGGGAAATTCTGCCGGATTATCCCATTACGCGGACACAGATGGGTATTTATATTGAATGCGTGTCCGATCCGGGAAGTGTAACCTATAACATTCCCGTGCTGCTCCGCCTGAGCGAACGCCTGGATACCGGTAAGCTGCTGTCAGCCGTCCGGACGGCGTTCGACGCGCATCCCTATGTCAAGACGACGCTCTTTGCCGACACGGAAGGTAATATCCGGGCACGCCGGAATGACGCGGCGGAACTGAGCATTGATCATATCGTGCGCGACAAACTTCCGGCCGCGGACGAGATGGTCCGGCCGTTCAAACTGCTGGACAGCCCGCTCTGCCGGATCGCGCTGTATGAGACC
>JAKSQH010000015.1 GCA_024404245.1 Clostridia bacterium | reverse complement strand
GATCTATCGCGGCGAAACACGCGATGTGAACGGGGTTCATTATCTGAATGTTGAAACGTATCTGAAAGATTTATGCGAATAACAAACAAACTGAAAAACAAGTTTGAAAACACTGGGATAACACTGACACAATTGCTTTCCGCATCAGGCGATCATAAACCGACCAGCAGGAATCTAGCCGCCTTTATGGATTGTACATCTCTCACCTCTGTTCTTCTCCCAAACGGTGTGACCGAAATTAATATCATGGCATTTTACGAATGCAAATCGCTTGCATCAGTTACCATACCGGATGGCGTGACTTTCCTGGGCGTTTAATTCCGTGGATGCACTTCTTTGAAAAGCATTACCGTCTATGATACGGCAATTGATAAAGGGAAGAATGCTTTCTGGGATTGTGATTCCCTCACGGATGTTACAATTATCGGCAGCGGTAAATCAATCGGGGAAAGTGCGTTTACTGAGTGTTCAAATCTTATGTCTGTCATGATTGTCGGAACGGTGACGGAAATCGGACGCGGTGCATTTCATGACTGTACTTCTCTTACATCAATCACGATTCCGGATGGCGTATAAACTATTGGTTTAGCCGGTTTTCGGGGCTGCAGTGCGCTATCCTCTGTCACAATTCCCGACAGCGTAACAAGCATCGGTTATTATGCGTTCGATGACTGTGCCGAAGACTTGGTTGTTCATGTCGGTGCCGGTTCCTATGCGGAGGAGTATTGTAAAATTTATGGCTTGACTTATCAAACGAAATGATAGCCCTCCCGCAATCCACGCAATGATTCTTTCCACTTTACGAAAACAACCTGCCGAGACTGGGTGTGAAACCCAAAGCGGCAGGCTGTTTCTTCTTTTTGGCGATAATGCAAAGGCTTTACCGTAGAATAGTTCAGTAGGTATCCGCCTGCATTTTTTAGCGATATTCAAAACGACCTGATAATTCTCATCATAGTGATTCTCTTCGAAAAGTACATCCAACAAGATATATAACGGATTACCGTCATTGATTGGAGAATCGTAAACAAATTTAAAGTGACGTTTTTCGATATTACCTTTAGCAGATCTTGACTGTTCAATGCTTTCTCTGAAAGGAAAGATACCTCTGACTTTCCGGATATATTTTTCAATGTCAGTTCCGGGTTCGACAACAATATCTATGTCAGTTGACAGTCGCATCGGATGAGGAAGTAACAGCATCAGGCTGGTACCACTCTTAAAAATAAACTTCAAACCAACTTTTGAAAGTGCCTCCAGCAATCCAAACGCAAATAATGTCCGTTCTATCAATCCGGGATCCCGATGACTCTCGTTTTGAATTTTCCGGATGTGTTCCTCACTGAAGTTCATTTCCGTTAGCATTTCTGTCTCTCCGTATTAACGTGAGTATATTCCATATATATCTTTCTGAACTTTTCCAACGATCCCTTACGTCGGGCATAACGGAACATGGCATTGATATCCAGATAGTATTGATTCGCAGATTCTGTAAAAACCGTTTCAAGTTCGCCTGGTGCAACAATTCCGGACAAAAGCTTATCTACAGTAATATCCACGAGTATTTTTTCCAATCGTACTTGCCAGGGAGCTGAATCATTTCTCGGCGATTCAGATGGAAGCCTTAAGATCACAATTTGATTTTCAACAAGATATCTGTAATAGTGATCGGAAGACGGTTTTAGCATGACCCTTCCGGGGTATATACGATGTAAAAAATCAAAGACAAAATCTACCAGATCATTCTCAACAAAAACAAATATGGTATTATGTGCATACAGATGATTTACAAACGCATTAAGTTGAGTCAGTTCAAAAATCTGAAACTCAGCGTCTGAATACTCGTTTTCTATCTCAGCTGCGATTTTTTGTGCCTCATCAGAATACATATGACCGTAGCTTTGTTTATTTCCCGGGAAAACATACTGGTTTCTACCGATACGGATTATATTCCCGTTAGCAGCATCTTCTCGCAGTCTGTACGCCAATGCTCCTTCAGACAATTCTCTATTATTTTCTTTGATAACAGATATGTATTCTTCTCTTGTGAATGAGTCTGTATTAATTAACGCCTGTGGAGTCTTCATTATCATCAATCCCCATTCTCTCCATTTGGGCAGTAAACGCTTTTTACTGCCGTTGTTGCGTATAAAATAATATCATATTATACAGAGCAAGTAAACACATTATCGGCAGTAAATTTTAATTTCTGCCGTTGTGGTGTTCTGTTAATGTTGCGTTATTGATTGCGTTGAAGCGTTAGCATGGCAACGGTTAATAAGTTGGCGTCGGCTACAGCAAAGGCAAGCTGAAGTGCGAATTCGGCGCGGCTCTGGGCATCGGCGGATCGGTCGGGTTCGAGCTCGATGTCGGAAAGATCGCCGACAAGGCGGTCGACCCGGGCAAGAAGGTATGGAGCAAACTCAAGTTCTGGTAAGAGACAGCGAACAGCAAAACACGCGAGCAGCAAATGGCGGGGCCGGATTCTCAGATCCGGCCCCGCTCAATTTTCGATTCAAATAGCAGCGAAGCGTTATCTGCGCCGTGTGCGCTGCCGATAAATCTCTTTCAGGTCTTCGACTGCCATTTCAGGACTCATGGTATGGAACATCAGATAGCTTTCATTCGTCATTCCGGAGCGGGCGCCTGTACCCGTGTTTACCGTCTGTCTTCAGGATAATTCCGGAAGCCGCCCGGCACGGAAAATCCGCCGGTTTTACCGTTCGAAATGCTGTCCAGTTTCACTTCCGCGGTTTCTTCCCCCACCGAAAGTGTTACGGTTTCACCCGTATGCAGGTCGGAGCTGCTGAACACAACGCAGTTGAATGACTTTACGGAAGTGTATTCATACAGTGTTTTACCGTCGCTGTTCATAATCCGTATTTCCGTGCCGGCCGGGAACACGGTGCCGAAGGATTCAATAAAGGAGCACTGCGTCGATTCCGTGCCGAAGCTCTCAGCCATGCCGGACATACCGATAGCCAGTACCGTGCCGCCTTCCACTGCCATGATGCCGCCGTTCTCACTGCCGGAGTCCAGCGCGCTGTTTCCGTCATTCTCCGGTCCGTCCGCAATCACCAGGCCGCCCTGAATCAGCAGATCCCCGTTTGAATCCAGGCCGTCACCGCCGGCATTCACATAAACACTGCCGCCGCTGATCCGCAACACCGGGTGAACATCCTCCTCCGCTGTGCTTTCACGGCGGAAAAAGCCGGAGAACATGTCCGCCCCGCCGTTCGCGTTGAAGCCGTCATCATCGGCTGTCACGCGGACCGTTCCTCCGCTTACGGTGATCTCATGGCCTTCAATGCCTTCATAGCTTTGCTGTATATTCACCGTTCCGCCCGTTACCGTCACCCGGTTCGTGCCGTGAATGCCGTCATCGGCGGAAATCAGCTGCAGCTCACCGCCGTGCACGGATACCTCGTCGTCCGCGTGCAGGCAGTCGTCAACCGAGGTCACATTTACAGTTCCGCCGCGGATTTCCAGCGTACCGCCGCTCTTCAGCCCTTTGCGGCTCACGCCGTCATCCGTCTTGTTCGGGTTGCCTTCCATGGCAATGTTTCTGCCGGTGGGCATCATCATGGCATCCGGCGGCTGCTGTCCGCCGGGTTTTTGCATGTCTTCCGGCGGCTGCTGAGCGCCCGGCATCTGCACGCCTTCCGGAGGCTGCTGTCCGTCCGGCATCTGCATGCCTTCCGGAGGCTGCTGAGCGCCCGGCATCTGCACGCCGTCCGGAGGCCGGGGGCCGCCCGGCATCTGCATGCCTTCCGGAGGCTGCTGTCCGTCCGGCATCTGCGTGCCTTCCGGCTGCCCGGCGTTCATTGTGATGTTTTCCGTATCGCCCGCTGTCACATTTACGGTTCCGTCCAGCACCAGCAGGTCCTTACCCGCGTGGATACCGTCGCCGTAGCAGCGTATTATTGTTTCGCCGCCCGTCACGCTTACAGCCCCGGTGACATTGTTCTCCTGATCGCCGTTCACGGAATGAATCCCGTCATTTCCGCTCAGGATGGATATCTTTCCGCCGCGCACCGTTACGGATTCCTTTCCCCGGATGCCGTTGTTCACGGCGGTCAGACGCAGTTCCCCGTCCAGGATAACCGCGTGGTCCGTGGTGGAAACCGCGTTGTGCAAGAAGCCTTCCACGGTCAGTACGCCCGTGCCCGCTACGGACAGGGTATCCTTCGCGTATACGGCCGCGCCGCCGTTCTCCTCTTCCCCGCTGTCATCACTCCGCCCGGTGATATCAACCGGCGAGCCGCTCGCCAGCCGGTTTTCCGTGCCGTCCGTCAGCCACAGCTGTACATGCGCCGCGTCCTCCGCGTAAAGCGCCGGTCCGTCCGCGTTCGTCACGGATACCCCGTTCAGCACCAGGCCCACGTTGCCTTTGCACTTCACCGTAATCTGCCCGTTGCTCAGGCTTCCGCTGAGCCTGTAAATGCCGGGCGAGGCGATTTCAACCTGTTTCTCCGTCACCGTGATGCCGGTGCAGTTCGCGGTGCTTCCCGCGTCCGACAGCAGGATCTCCCCGCAGCGCCCGTCCTCCATGGCCTTGCGAATGCTTTCGGCCATTTGTTCCGCGTTCAGCAGGGCCTGCGCTGCTGTTTCACCGCCGTCGTTCATCACCTCATCGGGCGTGCGGCCGGCGGCGGCGCAGTAAAAAGCAAGCGCGGCGGCCGCCGCGAGCAGGATGATCAGCAGCGGTATCGTTCTTCTTTTTGTCATCGCGTTCCCCTTACAGCTGATCGTGTTCGCCAGCGCAGTTCCTCAGCAGTATGCTCAGGTTTCCGTTTTTCGTTCTGATTTCGTCCAGCATTTCCTTGCTCATGGTTTCCCCGGGCAGCGTCACGCGGTAGCTGACGTCGATCAGGCTGCCCATATTGGTGGTGCGGATGCTGTCGATTGTCGCGCGCACCCCGTATTTTTCAAATATCTCATCAAACAGGCCCGCGTAATCATAATCCTCCGGAATGGTGATACGCAGCAGCTTTTCATTCCGGCTTTCACCGAAGCGCAACGCGGTCAGCAGGAGCACGATCAGCGCAATCGCGGCGAAAAAGATCGCGGCGATTCCAAGATAGCCCATTCCGCAGACCACACCGAGCGTCATCACCGTAAATACGGCGCTGATCTCCTTTCCGGTGCCCGCGATGCTTCTGAAGCGCACAAGCGTGAATCCGCCGGCCACCGCCACCGCGATGCCCAGATTGCCGTTGATCATCACCACAACCATGCTCATGGCCACCGGCAGAATCACCAGCGTGAGGGACAGCGAGGATGACAGCGGCTTTTTCCATGAAAACACAAGCGCGGATAACGTGCCGAGCACAAACGCGCACAAAAGGGTCAGCACCAGCCCTGTCAGCGTAATGGGAGTGGTCAGGATACTGTTCAGCATAATGAATCGTCCTTTCTGTTTTCACCGTTGTTTTGTCCGCCGGCCAGATGCAGTGTGTAGCAGGTGCCGATCTTGGAAAAAGGAGCCTGATAGATTTTCAGGCGGCTCATCGCGTCTGTCAGCCACAGCGGAATCGCGTTCATGGCCTTGATTTCCATCAGCATCCACGAATCGTGATCCGGCATCACCGGCAGCATGCCGTTCTCATCCGGTGCCTCCGGGCGCGCCGTTCTGTATCGCAGGTCGCGGTCGACTGTGATTCTGAACAGCGGGTCCTCCCTGCCGTACATGGCGTATCGCAGGTATGAAAGGCACACCGCCGGCTGCGGATGATACCGCTTTACAAACGCCGCTACTTCCTGCTCAATCTGCGTTTGTTCCGTAGCGATCTTCTCCCCGCGCAGCAGCCGTTTCGCGTCGGCAAACGGCACGGCAATCCTGCGTTTATATCCGATGCCGTTCAGCTTCCGCTTGATCTCCACGTAAACCCGGCTGTCCTCCGCCGGAATCCCGTAGCTTCTCAGCCGCAGCTTTTCCTTAAAAAGAGGGCGCTCCACCGAGCGGCGTATCAGGTACAGATCCGGTGTGTCATAGAAGATATTGAAAATCCGCGTTTCTCCGTACGCGTCCCGCTCCATATGTTCTTCAAGCACCGGCAGCAGCTGTTCGTACTGCGCCGGTGTCAGGCGGAATTTCTTCTCTATCCGCTCAAAGCGCGCGTTGTCCGGGCTTACTGTCATAGTTCAGATCCTTTCGTTACATTCAGGCCGGCCCGATAATCGCCGGCTTTTCCGCGTACAGAGTATACCACATATATGAACCCTTTTTTACTGCAATGTAAACGCTCTGTAAAATATATAAACATATAAGCAGGTCAGACAATCTTCGATCCACACGTCCCGGGCATCGGCGGATCGGTCGGGTTCGGGGTCGGTATCAACGTTTTTCCGCCGGACGGGCTACCGTGGATGTTGTTGACATGTGTCCGTAATTCTATTAGAATATAAAAACAGAGAAAATGCCGCTGATACCGTACCGCGTCTTCGTGAGGTCCGTCCGGAGGGATCCGTCCGGCCGGAAGATCGGCACGCGTTCAAAAGCGGCGAAAGGAACGTGAAAAGACAATGAAAAGAAAATGCACGGTCATAGTGTTTGTCCTGACGGTATTGCTCCTGTCCATCTGGGCAGTGAACGCGATGGCAGCCGCCAGCGGCAGCATTTCCGTGAACTCTGTTACCAGCAAATGCAACGGCGTATCGCTGAGTGTCACGTTCAGCGTTACCTTGTCGAACGCCAAACCCAGGCAGCTCCCGCCGTCATACTTCGTTGACGGAAAACTGATCTGTCAGACTTCCGGCAGCCCCTATGGAACCGATCCCTATAACGCGTCCGGCAGCCAGACAATATCGGCGGGCGTTTTGAGCCCGGGGCAGCATACCGTCTCAATACAAGTGCTTTCATCACCGGACTGGGTGCAATGCTGCTCCGCGACCTTTACGGTTTCCGCTCCGACGCATAACAACATGCAACTGCAGACAGCGAAAGCATCCACCTGTACGGAAGCCGGCCATTTGGAATACTATACCTGCAAGGACTGCGGAAAAAGCTTTACAAACGAAACGGCCGGCACCCAGATCGACGTCAGCGCCTGGACGGGGCTGGGCGGCGCCGGCTATCTGGCGCCCATGGGCCACAATTACGGGGCCGTCAGCTATACCTGGACAGAAGACAGCTGCAAGGCGGAGCATACCTGCGATCGCGTCGGCTGCGGTTACGTTGAATCGGAGACGCAGACAGGCGAATACGTGATGGATCAGCAGGCTTCCTGTACATCCCCCCAAAAGGGTCATTATCAGGCGATCTTCACCAATCCGGATTTTACAATGCAGAAGACAGACCCCTGCTCCGTATCAAAGGGAGACCCGATTCCCCATAAATACATGAAGCCCTACTACCTGTGGAACGGCGCTTCCTGCACCGCCGTGCGCGCCTGCGGGATTTGTGAAGGCGAAGACACGGAAACCGTGACCGGCACCTTTATCGAGGATACGGAAGCGACGTGCATTGCCGCCGCCCGGGGCCACTATGAGGTTTCTTTTGTAAACACGGCCTTCACAGCCCAGAGCAGCGCGAAAAATTCCGCTGAATCAGGGGATCCCCTGGGGCATGATTTTGTCGGACCGTCCTATATCTGGGGCTATTCCTCCAAGACGGGCAAGTATTCCTGCATCGCGGAATGCACCTGTTCCCGCTGTGACACCGACCGCAACGAGACCGCGGCCGGCGTCTATGTCATGGATACAGCCGCCACCTGCACGGAAGCCGAAACCGGACATTATGAAGCTTCCTTCAGCAAAGAGCCCTTCACCGCCCAGACCTCGGCTGTGAAGCCCGTCGGATCGCCGCTGGGCCACGATTTCGGCGATGCCTCCTATACCTGGACGGACGGGAAATGCACCGCTGAACAGACCTGCACCCGGGAAGGCTGTACCGAAAAGGAGACTGAAGAAAACGGCACCTACGTGAAGGACACGGACGCCACCTGCACCGAGACCGAGACCGGCCACTATGAAGCGTCTTTCGCCAACACGGCCTTCACCGCGCAAAAGACGGAGACCGTGCCCGTGGGCGACCCGCTGGGCCACGTCTTCGGTACGCCCGCCTACACCTGGACGGACGGGAAATGCACCGCTGAACGGGCCTGCACCCGTGAAGGCTGCACCGAAAAGGAGACTGAAGAAAACGGCACCTACGTGAAGGACACGGACGTCACCTGCACCGATGCCGAGACAGGGCACTATGAAGCGTCCTTCGCCAACGAGGCCTTCACCGCGCAAAAGACGGAGACCGTGCCCGTAGGCGACCCGCTGAGCCACCTGCCCGGCGATTGGGTGATCGTGCTGGAGCCCACCTATGAGGCCGAGGGCCGGGAAGAAAAGCAGTGTGAACGCTGCGGCACGGTGGTGGACAGCCGTTCAATCCCCAAATTAGAGCCTACGCCCACGCCTGAACCTACGGCTACGCCCACGCCCGCGCCTACGGCCACGCCGACAGCCACGCCCACGGCCACACCCACGGCCACGCCCACCGCTACCCCCACCGCTACCCCCACAGCCACGCCCACCGCTACGCCTACTCCGAAGCCCGGTCCGAATCCCACTCCGAAGCCCACTGCCGGCCCGGCCACGGCATCGAAGACCTATCTGACCCTGCTTGGCGTTCCGGTCCGCCAGATTCTCACCACGGTCCCCGCCACGGAGACCGCGCCCAAAACACTGCGGATCGCGGCTGATCCTGAAGAAAACCTGCTGGAGACAGATGAGATGGAGCTGGTCTTCACCGCTGATGACCTGAAGGCCCTGGCCGCGGACGGTTTTGCCCGTTTCATTCTGGAAAGCCCCTGCGGTATGCTGGAGGTGACCGCGGACATCGCGGACATGCAGGCCCTTTTGGAGGACGCGGATCAGCTGCAGATTCTGATCGCGGATACCGCGGTGCTGCCGGAGGGTATGGAGCCGGTGCTGCCCGAGGGCTGCACGGCTGCCGGCCCTGTCATCAAGGCAACCGCGTGGATCTGCAAAAACGGTGAAAGGATCCCCGTCGAGCCTGCCCGCTTTGCCGGGGTGAAGCTGCGGATGCCCGGTACTGCGCCGCTTTCCGACGCCGCTCATGAGACGGTGGGCCTGTTCCTGGATGAACAGGGCAGTTTCACCGAATTGCAGGCGGAATACATCGTTGAGAATGACGGCGACGCGGGCCGCTGGATGATCCCCTTCGCGGGAGACGGCTTCTACCTGATGGCTGAAAAGTAAACAAAACGGGGCTGTCTCAAAATGATCTGCAAAGATCATGAGAGGCAGCCCCTTTATATCATTTACAGGTTTCTACGGCAATTGTCAGAAGTGAATTCCGTAAAAAGGGTCCGGCAGGTTCCCCTGCCGGACCCGGATTCCGCTTCAGGTTCATTCTTTCCTGTCCGCCGGGCAGGCGGCAGTTCATCGGCATGAACCCGTGTTTAACTTTTCATGGCATACTGCATGAAGAGCGTTTTGCTCAATACAGGGCGAAGCACGCTTCGATGGCGGTCATCTTTTCAGCCACGAAATCGTCATAGCCGTAGCTCTTGCAGGTGTTGACCATGTTCTCCCAAATCGCGTCGAATTCTTCGTCGCTGTTGGCGTAAACACAGTTCCAGCTGCCTTCCTTCATCACGGGGGCAAAGAGGGCGCGGGCTTCGCTGGCGGCGTCGCTCATCGCGGGGAAGGAGTAGGCGATCGCTTCGGAGGGAACAACGGAAGCCTTGCCGGTCTTACGATACAGGTCAATGCCGTTGACAGCGCCATTGGCGTATTCTTCACTCCAGGCCTTGGTCAGTTCGGTGGCATAGTGCTCGGCATAGCAGGGCCAGCCCTTGCAGGAGTAGGAATAATCCTTGCCGGGTACCATCTGCTCCAGCTTGATGGTTTCATGGTTGAACATGCTCACGCCATCCTGGAAGGTGCCGCCGCCGTATTCAGCGGGCATTTCGGTGGTGCTGCCGTTGCCGTAGCATTCCCAGCCGAAATCGGTGAAGTAGGGCACGCCGTTCTCGTCATAATCCCAGGTCAGACCCTTGGGGCCGTAGTTCTGGATGATAACGCCTTCTTCGGTGCTCAGCCATTCAATGATTTCCAGCGCGCGATCCGCGTATTCGGTATCAGCGCCCAAGGCCCACATACGGTTGCTGCCGGCGGTGGAGTTGGTCAGCTGCTGGGGAGCGGAGTCGCCGATCAGGAAGGTGTAGAAACCGTCGCGGTTCGCGGCTCTTTCGGGCGTGTTGTAACCGCCGATGATCCATCCCCACAGCGCCATCAGATAACGGCCCGCGGTCAGCTTGGTGTTGTAAGCGTCGTAGTTCTGGCTTACGGATTCGGGGTCGAAGGTGCCGTCACGGTACATCCGGTTGTTCACCTTCAGGCAGCGGTAGTACAGGCTGTCCTTTTCGAGGGGGTTCACAACATCCTTGGTGGCGTAGTTGACGCCCAGGAAGTCGCACTCTTTGTATCCGTAGAAGGTCATCAGGTCCCAGGTGAACTTCATAACGCAGTCTTCCCAGTCCGGGAATCCGCCGTAAGCGTACACCTTTTCGCCGTCAGCGTTGGTGGGCACGGCATCCTGCAGGGCCTTCAGGAATGCGGGCAGATCTTCCAGGGTGTTCAGCTCGGGCTTGCCGGCCTTTTCCCAGGCGTCATAACGGATCTGCAGGGCGTAGGTGGGATCGGCGATCTCGGCCCACGCGTCATCTTCCATAGCCACAGAGTAGGCAAAGCCGTACTTGCCGTCATGGCCGTTGTCCGCGCAGAACTGCTGAATCTTGTCGAAGGCGGCAGTGAACTTTTCGTTCAGCACAGGATAGGGTGTCAGGTCGATGTCGCTCATGTCGAGAACCAGGTCCGCGTTCAGCGCGGTGAGGAGATGTTCACCGGTGTCACCCAGGTTGATGATATCACCCAGGTTTCCGCTGGACACGCCCGTGGTGAAGGCGTTGGTATCAACGTTGCTGGAAACAAAGTTCAGCGTTACGTTGAAACGGTCCTTGATTTCCTTGGCGAACCAGCCGCCCTGTTCGCCGGCGGCGTTTGCCAGTTCGGAGAAGACTGTCAGCGTGATGGGCTCACGGTAGGTTTCCTCCGCGGTGGAGAAGATGGGCAGAGCCGTGACGATCAGCATCAGGCTCAGCACGATTGCGAGGGCTTTCTTCATGGTTGGGATACCTCCTTCATAATATATCGCTTCCCGGTTTTTTGCTTGGCCGGGGCAGGCGCGCGGGGATAAGGGCTGTCAGCCCTTCACGGCACCGATCATGATGCCTTTCACAAAATAGCGCTGGAAGAACGGATACACCAGCAGAATGGGGAAAGTAACGACCATGGCCACGGTCATCTGCACGCTGAGCGCGGTCTGCTTGGTCGCCACATTGCCAAGGGCCGCGCTGTCCTGCGTGTTGCGCACCAGGGCGGCAATGGAGCTTGCCTCGTTCTGATACTTGTAGAGCAGGAACTGCAGTGTATAGTGGTTGCCCGCGGGCTGCAGCATCATGGTATCGGTAAAGCTGTTCCACTGGCCCACCGCGGAGAAGATGCACAGCGTGGCAAGGATCGGGGTAATCAGCGGGAAGATCACACTGACAAAGCACCTGGTGTATCCCGCGCCGTCCAGCGTGGCGCTCTCCTCCAGGCTCGGAGGCAGCGCCTCGATAAAGGTCTTCACCAGGATCACGTTATACGGGCTCACCAGTCCCGGGATCACATAAACCCAGAAGCTGTCCACAAAGCCGAGGTTCTTGAGATTCATATACCATGGGATCAGGCCGGCACTGAAATACATTGTGATGATGATCACCCGGTACCAGAAACGGCGCAGCCACATCTCCTTTTTGCTGACCAGATAACCCAGGAACGCGCTTCCCGCGACCGTCCACAGGGTACCGAGCACGGTACGGGCGACGGATGTCAGCAGCGCGTCGAACATACCGGAGATTTTCATCACCTGAACATAGTTTTCAAAGTGAATCTCCCGCGGATACAGCTGAATTTTGCCCAGCCGAACCAGTTCGTTGGAGGAGATGGTGTTGATAAACAGATAGTAGAAGGGGAACACGCACGCGAGGGTGATCAGCGCGAACACCGTATAGTTAACAATGTTGAACGCGAGATCCCCGCCGCTCATATGGTGTTTTCTGCGTCCGGTCTTTGTCACCGCTGTCATTGGTTTTTCCTCCTTCCCTGTTTACACAATGGATTCGCCGCGCAGTTTCTTCGAGGCGAAGTTGGCGGAGAATAGCAGTATCACGCTCACCAGCGTCTTCAGAATGCCGATGGCCGTACCGAAGGAGTACAGCGTCGTGCCCCGGCTCGCGATGGTGATGTTGTATACATACAGGTCCAGCACCTCAATGGTGTTCTTGTTCATGGGGTTCTGGAAAACCAGATACTGCTCCATACCGTTGTTGATGATATTGGAGATGGACAGGAGAAGCAGCACGAAGAACGTGGGCAGCAGGCTCGGCAGCGTGATGTGGCGGATTATGTTCCAGCGGTTCGCTCCGTCCACTTTCGCGGCCTCATACATTTCCTGGTCAATGCCGGAAATGGCGGCCAGATACATAATGGCGTTCCAGCCCAGGCCCTTCCACAGGCCCCAGCCCCACATCTTCAGCCAGATATTGTCGCCGCTGTTCAGCCAGGCCACCGGCTTGTCAATGGCCCCCGTCGCCAGCATAAACTTGCTGTAAATGCCCGTGTCCATCGCGAACATCGCCATCGCGAAGGCGAATACCAGCGCCCAGGAGATAAAGTTGGGCAGCGTGGTGAAAATCTGTACAAATCTCTTGAACCGCCGGTTTCCCATTTCGTTCAGGAAGATGGCGAAGAACATGGGCAGCCAGCTGGTAACAAGGCCCAGCATGCTCATACCGAGGGTGTTTTTCATCACGCGCACGATATTGGTGCGGTGTCCCTCGTTGGTCACCATCTCCGTGAACCACTTGAAGCCGACAAACTCCTGCTGGTTCATGGGCAGGCCGAACTTGTAGTTATAGAACGCGTACCGCCATCCGGCCAGCGGCAGATAGCTGAACAGGAACACCGCCGCGAGGAAAGGCGTAAGCATCAGGAAAAGGCGGTATTTCTTGGGCACCTCGTCCATGTCCGTAAATTTGGTCATAAACGCGGCATACAGCAACAACGGCAGGCTGATATACAGGTTGAAGCGGATGTCCGCCGTCCCGATCGCGGCCGGCAGGGCAAAGGCGAGTGTGATCCACTGCGCCGCGCGCGCCGCGAAAGCGCCGAGGAAGAAGATCGCGGCCAGTTTCCGTTTCCGTCCCGGCAGGCATTCAAACATACCGGCGAGAATCAGCGCCACGGCGGCCCAGCTGCAGATCCCGTTTTTACGTACCACGTCCAGTATGCTCTTTCCGGCGGCCTCCGCGGTCAGTTCGCCTTCATCCGCAGTTTCCGGATAAACGGGTTTTCCTTTGTTATCCGCGGGCGAAGTCAGCGCCTCACTGCCGCGGAAAATCATGCTGTCAAAAGTTGAGACCGGCGCGGAAGAAACGATTTTCGTCTTTCCCGGTTTGTAAAAGCTGATGTCCGCAGCCGGCAGCAGCACCGCCGCGAGGCTCAGCGCCGCCAGTACCAGCGCGATCACACGGTTGCGCTTCCGTTTGGGAATCGGGTTTACAAAATACGGCTCGTTTGCCACGCGGATACCGGCCGCCTCACACAGGAACGCGCCCAGTGCCAGCAGCAGCATAATCACGGGCAGCGGCGTGATTCCGCCCACACCGAGATGGATCAGCTGGCGGGTAGCCGCGGAATACATATCGGCGTCCGTCACGCTGATCAGACCGATCACGGAGGACAGGAGCCCCACCGTCGCGCCCGCCTGGCACGCCGTCACAAACCAGCGGTCCACCTTCGGTATAAATGCCAGCACCGCGCCCGCGAGCAGCAGCACAGCCGCGATCAGCAGTCCGGGGTTCGCGCTCTCTGTCGCGGTGCCGATCAGGAACACGCCTTTCACATTGTTTTCGTCCCCGGAATACACGGCCATTTCACCGATATCGCCCGAAAGGACATTCGCGTAGGCGCCTTCATCCTTCTCGCTTCTCAGATTACGCTCCCCTGCCGTCATAGCCGAAAGGAGCGAAGTTGTCCGGTTCATCCGCGCGGCGTCCTCCGGATTGTCCGTCACCGTTTCCGGCACATGAACAACGGCAAAAGGAAGCAGCACGCACAGCAGGGCAAGAACCGCCAGCACGGCACCTGCCTTCCGCCAGAACGTGTCCGAAAGGCCCAGCGGTTCCGCGGGTCGCAGGAAAAGCCCGAGCACAAGCAGCGCCAGAGCGCACACCGTCGGTGCCCAGCACCATACCTGCGGTGTCACCAGCAGCCCGAACAGAAGGCTGTCGGAAAGGTTCTGCATCTGGAAGCCAAAGGTAAAGCAGCAGCCGATACCGGCCAGGCCCAGTGCCAGACCGGCCAGCCAGACAGCGCGTTTTTTCGCCGTGAACAGAACCGCGCCCGCCAGCACAGTCAGGATCACGCCTGCCAGCAGGTTGACATTACCTGTCTGCATCAGATGAAGTGACGGCACCTTGTCCGCGGGCAGGCAGTCCGCGCCGCGGAGCATGATCCCGCCCAGAGGGACGGAGCCCGGAAAAGCCGCGGCGATTTCCGCATCCACTTTGCTGTGAACATAGATATTCATCCCCGGCAGCAGCAGTGTCAGCAGTAATGCCGCCAGAATGACCGCGATGCCCCATTTCTTCATCACTCAGACCCCCAGCTTTGAGCAGGTAACTCATGTAATCGATTACATTACAGCATAAATGAACCCGGCCGGATCCCGCCGTATCACGGCGAAACAGGACCGAGGGATTCTCCGGGTTGGAAGCAGCCGCGAATACAGACCTGATATGCTGTTTTCGTGCCCGGGTTTTCAATGTTATAACACAGGATCTCCACCGTCCTGCGCGCGATGGCGCGGTAATCCTGCTTCCATGTCGCCAGTGTGGGTTCAACCATTTCCGCCATACGGATACCGTCATACCCCACCGCGCTGATATCCCGCCCGATTTTCAGTCCGCGCGCTTTCATTGCCTTCATGCCCCAGATGGCGCAAGTGTCATCCGGATAGAAGATGCAGGTGGGCGGTTCGGGAAGATCCAGCAGCCTGCCGGTCGCTTCTGTGGCGGATTCTTTGTCATGGAAAACGCCCTGTATCACATAATCCCGTCCCACGGTCAGCCCGTGCTCCGCGCATCCCTTATAGAAACCGCTCAGGCGGGTGTCGGTCGCGTTTCCGTGCTGGCCGTGGATAAAAGCCAGACGGCGGTGCCCCAGGCGGTATGCCCGGTCCACCAGTTCCTCCATGCTCTCGGTATTGGCGTTCAGAACCACGTTGCAGTCCTTGAAGTCGCAGTCAACGATCACCGCCGGAACCTCGCTGTTGGCCAGGCGCACGATCTCGGCGGAACGGAAATCCGCCTGCATGATGACCACACCGTCCAGATTGCGGCTCAGGGCATGGGAATAAAAGCTTCCGCCTTCTTCCATAATCCGGCTGACAATGGACATGTCGTAGCCCGCTTTTTCAGTTTCAACGCGCAGCTCATTCAGCAGCAAGGCATAGTAATCGTGAAAAATCTCATCGTCATAAAGGATACCGATATTCCCGGAGCGGGCCCTTCTCAGTGAAAGAGCGGCCGCGTTGGGCACATATCCCATGCTGGCGGCGGTATCACGGATCATCTGCGCTTTTGCCGGATCCACGTTGCTCAGTCCGTTCAGCGCCCTGGAAGCTGTCGCCACGGAAACGCCGCTCGCCTGCGCCACAGCCCTCAATGTAACCACGTTTGATTCACCGCCCGTTTGTTTATGTAACCCATGTAATCGTTTTCATCAGTATCATACAACAACGTGTGCGGTTTTGTCAATACATTTCAGCATAAATTGTACGTTTAAAATGTGACAATATGATCCGGAGCGTCTTCCCCGGCATATCCGGTTGCCGGCACCGCTGCCGGAATTGTTACCCCCGCTGTACTTACAGTTTCCGCCCGGCAGGCAGGCGCCGGGCACAGGCGGCCCGGTCGGGTTCGGGGTCGATGTCGGAAAGGACGCCGGCAATGCGGTTTACCCGGGCAGGAAGGTATGGAACAAACTCAGGTTCCGGTAACGAACAGCAAACAGCATACATCGTAAACACCGGGCCCGGTCCTCCCCGTTTTAAGGGAGCCGGGTCCGGTGTTCATTTCCGTTTGTTCAATTCGCCATCTCCGGTTCAAAGCCTGTATCGGGCCGCGGAGCATGGCGCTGTATATTCACACGTATTCTTTTTTTACCGTTTCTGATGTCCGGTACACCGGTTGTCCGCTGACCACCGTTCTGCCAAAGGGTGTGGTCAGCCCGGCGCAGCGCTCTGTAATAAGCTTGATCGCGTGTTCCACCATACTGTCGGTATCCACACGGAACGTACTGATTTCACTGTCATTCCGCGCGCCGGTGATATAATCGTCAAAACCGGTCACCGATATATCTTCCGGCACCCGATACCCCGCATGTCTCAGACGCGTGATCAGCTTCTGCGCGACCAGATCGCAGTTGCACACAAATGCCGTCGGCATTTTCTCCGGAAGCGTGAAGCCGATATATTCCCCGTTCCGGTCACGGTCGCTCAGCACCCATTCCTCCCGGATAGGCAGGTTATTGGACAGCATCGCCCGGCAGAAGCCGAGATACCGGTCCATAATACTGCTTGTCACCTGATAATTGCCGATAAAGCCGATATCCCGGTGGCCGTTCCGGATCAGATGACCGGTCAGCCGGTAACAGCCGTATGTATTATCCCCCACTACCGCGTCGGCGGTGCACTGTTCATCGTAGAAATCCAGATAAACCACAGGAAAATTCTGTCCCGCCAGCATCCTGTAGTAATCTTTGTTCGGTTCTCCCAGCAGGATGATTCCGTCCACACGGTGATTTTTCATCAGCACCGGTGCTTCCAGCGCCTCTTCGCTTTCCTTGGATATCAGCTCCAGCAGACCGAAGTGGCCCAGTTTGGCCAATTGACGTACAAGCTTCTTGTAAACTGCGGCATAGAAAGACTCCGACGCGAAATATTTTTCCGGAATCATAATCCCGATATCCAGCCCGGTCCTTGAGCTCTCTTTACGTGTATCCGGATAACGGTAGCCTGCCTGTTCGGCAATCCTGCGGATATTCTGCCTTGTTTCCTCGCTCATACCCGGTTTTCCCGCCAATGCCTTTGACACAGTGACCACACTGACACCCGCGGCTTTCCCGATATCCCGCATTGTAATCTTTGCCATTTTTTCACATCCATCAGCACAGAAATCAACAGACCGTTTCCTGTAGCGCGCGTGTCTGTTATCGGGCTGCGGCCGTCACCCGCGGGGTTCCGGCCGCGGCCCACCCGTGTCATTTAAGCATTATTTGCCAAACAGAATGTCCAGACCGTCCTGATACTGCTGACGGTAGGTTTCCTGGAACTGAGCCACTGTTACCTCACCCTTCAGGAGAGGCAGCCAGTCAACATCCACGCCCAGCGCTTCATACAGGTCAACCTGAGGACGGGTCAGGCACAGCAGCTGAACATCAAAGTTCGCGCGCTGATACTCTTCTTCCTTGCCGGTTTCGGAGATCCACCACCACAGGGTTTCCTCGTCATCACGGATGGAAGTGTCATCGTGGAAATAGTTCTGGTAATCATAGAATACATTGTATACCAGAGCGGGGTCTTCCACGCCGACGGGAATCGCGTAATAGCTGTTGCCGGAACCGACCTGCATCAGCGCGTTGGTGTCCTTGTTACCGTGAGGTCCTACAGGCCACGGAACGAATACCGTGTCAAATTCCAGCGGCGCTTCACTGTTGGGTGAATAAGCGCCCTGGCCGTTCAGGATCCAGACCGCGCCGACGCTGAAGCCGACATTGCCGTTCATGAAGGCCACACGCATGGAATCACTGGCGGAATCATAGTTCTCGTCATAAGGTACACACACTTTGTACTTTGTGTACATGTCCTGAACCAGCTGGAAGCATTCACCGACCGCCTCGGATGAGAACTGTTCGGTTTCGCCGCTGGCGATTGTGCATCCGTTGGACAGCGTGAGGTTGTTCATCACATCATTGACATAGCCGCAGAATCCGTACTGGTCATTCACTCCGTCGCCGTCGATGTCTTTGGTCAGCGCCTGGCAGTATTCGATGAACTTGTCCCAGGTCCATTCACCGCGTTCATACAGGTCACGCGGGTCTTCCAGGTTGGCATCCTCAAGCATCTGCAGGTTGAACATCAGGGGATAGGTGTTGTTCATACCGATGGTATTGAAGAAATACACTTCTTCCCCGCCGGCCACGGTTGTTCCGGAGAGGACCGTCTGCTTTGTGAAGATATCGCTGTCTTCGGGCAGAATGGTATGCAGGTCGGTAAAATAGCCCTTCATGGCCGCGGGAATACCCCAGCCCAGTTCCACCAGATACACATCGCAGTCAGGGGTGCCCGCCAGGATGGAGGTGTTGATGGAATCCTGAACACCGGTATAGGTCAGGTTCACAAATTCGATGTTGACGTTGTATTTGTCTTCGATTTCCTTCACCACATTGAACCGGAGCTCGTCAGCTTCGGTACCGGAATAGGAAGGATCATCCTCAAGGGATTCATGCGTGCTGTCATAATAGATATCCCACCAGAGACCGATCGTGATCGTACGGCGGTTCGGGTCCACTTCAGCCAGGCACAGCGTGGCGGAGGCAACCATCAGAACAGCCAGCAGTAAAGCGACAAACTTTTTCATAATGTAATATCTCCTTTCCTATTTTTCCGTCATCAGCGCTGACCGATCTTCACAGAGTATACCTGCCAGTCGCTGCCGGCTTCGCACTGCATGCGGGCGCCCCAGGTCGCCTTATCCTCGCCGCAGAGCTCAGCAATCTGTTCATAAGTGATATAGGCATGTCCGCCGTCAATAATGTCAGTACCCTGACCGACGCGCATCCAGCCCGCGGCGGAATCAGGCATAACAATCCACATATCGCCGCCGGCGCTCTCAAACTCCACATCAATCACAGAGCCGGGAACCAGAGCGTCAATGATTTCCTGCGGCATTTCCAGTCCGTCCTGCGCCCAGGCGCCGGCGGAAGTGGAGAATCCGGGGAATTCAACAAATCCCTTAAGCGCGGGGATCTTGTTCAGCGTTCCCACCTTCACGGAATAGACCTGCCAGTCGCCGCTGGCTTCGCACTGCATACGGGCGCCCCAGGTCGCCTTATCCTCACCGCAGAGTTCGGCAATCTGTTCATAGGTGATATAGGCGTGTCCGCCTGCGATGATGTCCGTGCCCTGGCCGACGCGCATCCAGCCCGCGGCGGAGTCGGGCATCACGATCCACATATCGCCGCTCGCGCTTTCGAATTCAACATCCACGGCGCTGCCGGGAACCAGAGCGTCAATGGTTTCCTGCGGCATTTCCAGTCCGTCCTGCGCCCAGGCGCCGGCGGAAGTGGAGAATCCGGGGAATTCAACAAATCCCTTAAGCGCGGGGATCTTGTTCAGCGTTCCCACCTTCACGGAATAGACCTGCCAGTCGCCGCTGGCTTCGCACTGCATACGGGCGCCCCAGGTTGCCTTATCCTCACCGCAGAACTGAGCAATCAGTTCATAGGGAACCTGAGCGATGCTCTTCGAATTATTCACATAGTCCGTTCCGTTTCCGCATCCGCCCACGCGCATCCAGCCGGCCGCGGAATCGGGCATTACGATCCACATATCTCCGGAGGCGCTTTCGAACTCGATTTCGACCACGGAGCCGGGCACCAGCGCGTCAATGATTTCCTGCGGCATATCCAGTCCGTTCTGCGCCCAGGCGCCGGCGGAAACGGAGAATCCGGGGAATTCAACCGCGTTGGAAAGAGCATACAGGTTTGTCAGGTCCTTGCCGGTGGCGGCAGGAGCTTCGTACACACCCTTGCTGTTCAGCGGCAGCGCGTTTCCTTCGGCATCCAGCAGGCTGATATTGTCAATATAGAATGTCACAGGGGTGCCGTTTTTCTTGGTTACGTAATTGTCCGTTTCCTTGCTTACCGTTACACGGTTGTTCGCGCCGGCGACAAAAGCAGCCGCATCGGACAGCGTCGCGGTTACGGTGTAAGGATTTTTCTTGGCCATGTACACGGACCAGCCGGTCTTTTCGGCAGTGTCTTCCGTTCCGTAATACATGATCAGGTTTCCGGATACGGCGTAGAATTTTCCGTCCTCCGCGTTATCCAGACCGATGTCCATCTTAATCGTACGGACATCGCCGGCTTTTTCACCGGCAAGGGCATCCAGGCCGACGGTCACATAGGGCACCTTTGCCGGCACTGTCACCTTCAGAGCCTTGGAGCCGTTGAATTCTCCGATGGAGATTTCAGCGTCGCCGGCATTGCCGACCAGCTTTTCCACGGCCGCGAATCCGAAGCAGTCATCTTCAAAATCGATGACTGTCGCGGCTTCTTCACCGCAGACGGCGTTCACACTCATCACGAGCATGAGTGCCAAGAGAACTACCAGGATCTTTTTCACAGTGAATCCTCCTTTGATTTTCCCTTTGGGAAATAATTGTTATGGGGCGTCTGCCCCGAATAACCTCAGTCCGCGCGGGTCATCCGACAATGCCGCTTCGTTCCACACCCTCGATAAACTGCTTCTGAAGCACAACGTAGATAAGCACAAGCGGCGCGGCAATCATCACGATTCCGGCATTCAGATACAGGGTGAGCAGGCTCGGATCATAGATCTTCTTCACATTGGAGATCGTGTCCATCAACGTGGAAATACGCTTGCTCAGCAGGGTATCCGTCGGCACATTGAACAAACTCGCGTAGAACGTATCGTTGTACTGCCATACAATTGAAAACACGGTAACTGTGATAAGCGCGGGCATCGCGTTCACCAGCATGATCCTGAAATACGTATACCAGGTGCCGGCACCGTCCACAAACGCGGCTTCCTCGATTTCTTTTGGCAATCCTCTGAAGAACTGATTGAAAATGTAAATATACAGCCCGCTGCTCAGGCCCGTTCCGAGACAGCTCATAATGGTTACCGGCCACCATGTGCCCATCAGATTGGTTGTACTCCCGCCGATACCGAAGTTGCGGAAAGTCACGTACAGCGGCAGCATGACCGTATGTACCGGCAGCACGATCATCAGGATGACACAGGCGAAAAGGATCTTTTTCAGTTTGAACTCAAACCGCGCGAATCCGTAGCCGACCATGGAGCAGACAAATACCTGAATCAGCGTCAGCAGCAGCGTATATACAACCGTTGTTCCCAGGGTCTTCCCGTAATCCAGATACTCCGCCGCCGTCGCGTAGCGTTCAAGTGTCGGATTGATCGGAACGGTGAAAACAATGGGGTTGTACCGGTCACTGTCCGAAAAGAAGGAGCTTGTCAGGATCCCGATCATCGGCGCGAGAATCACGTAGCTCACACCGGCAATGAGGATGAAGCGGAACAGTTTCATGATCAGTTCCTTTGTTCCGTTCCGGGCACGGTTGACGCGGTCGAAATAGACATTGCTTTCCCGGATTTCATTCATCTTCCGTGTCAGATTCATGTTTGTCTCCCCCTTTCCTCAGTTATAGTAGAACGTGTGTTTCTGAATCGGGATCACGGTGACCGCGAGAACAACAAGCACCACCAGTGTGGAAACCACGCTGAAGGCCGCGCCCAGGCCGTAATTCAGATCAGTGAACGTGGTTGTGTATGCCAGGTTGACCAGTTCGCTCTCCGCGAAGCGCCGGATGACGGTGTACACCAGGTTGGTAATGATATGCGGCATGATCATCGGGAATGTCACTTTCCAGAAGGTTTCATACCCGGTCGCGCCCTCGATTCTGCTCACCTCATACAAGGCCGGTGGAATCGCCTGCAGAGCCGCGATGAAAATAATGATCTGCACACCGGAAGCACTGACTATGGTGCTGATGCGGTTAATCGCGTCAACCAGATACTCCAGTACGCTTGTCGGAACAGCCAGATTCTCAAACAGGCCGATATAGTACGCGACTGACATTCCTCCGGAAACCGCCGAGTTCAGTTCTCCGGAAACCTGGGAAAGTCCGCCGTTCATCAGCGCCTGACTCCGGTTCAGTGCGTCCGTGATCGCGCCCGATGAAAGAATAACCGGCAGGAAGAATATAGCCCGTACCAGGCCCCGGCCTTTGAACTTTCTGTTCAGGAGCAGTGCCATAAACAGGCTGAAAAATATGATCAGCGGAACATCGATAATCATATTTCCCACCGAGGTGACCAGCGTCTGCCTGAACGAGGCGTGAGCCGTAAACGCCTTGATATAGTTCACAAAACCGACAAACGCGGTTTCGTATCCGCCGGTCGGCAGCACCTTGAGCTCGGACATGGAAAACTTCAGCGTCATCCAGATACTGATTACATAAAACCAGATGAAACCGATCAGCCAGGGCAGGATGAACAGGTAACCGTTCAGAGCCTTGCGTCTTCTGCTCATACTCCTTCACCTCCCAGCGCGTAGCTTTCCGCGGGTACGGTGATTCCGTCCGCCGTTACGTCATCCGGTCCGTAATTGATCCAGACGGAAATCCCGTTGGAATATGTCACATGAACGAGATCTTCGTTTATCTTCTCATGTCCCGTCATGAACGCGCCCGAAACCGGTGACAGCGCCGTGTTAAGGAATTGCCAGTTTTCGGCGGCTTTCTCTTTCCAGATGTCAAACGCGGTGGAGTAATACATGTTCATCCCGGTATACTTCATCTGTGTGGCATCCTGATCCGTGAACACGTAATGGCATGACGCGCCGTATTCAACAGCCTTCAGAAGCTGCTCACGCTCATCGCCGGAATTCAGGTTCATCTGCGTTCCTGCATACTCCACGCAGCCGTGCGCGATCATCTGGAAAAGCGGTATTTCCTCATCCACAATATGGTACACGGTCGCCTGCATCGGGGCGTTGATCACGTAATCGGTCCTTGCCAGCGCGTAATCATTTCCGCCCGATATCATCATTCCGCGGCCGGTTTCCTTCATGCGGTCGAGGGATGCTTCCACAATATCCTTCGCCTGTTCACGGCTGATCATATTGGTCCTGCGTTTATCGGAATGAAGTTCGTTTCCCAGATCACGCAGTGAGATGCCGGCTCCGGTTTTTCCCGCAAGCGACTTCAGATAATCACCCACATACCGGGGAATGAATTTGGGGCTCAGCAGATCGTATACTGTTTCATCAAACCCGAGGGATGAGGTCTGCCGCAGTGTCACCGGGCTGACCTGCCCCAGCCGCACGGAATAACCGGCGCCGTAGTAACGGGAGCTCTCCATATCCGGCATATAATGCTTCGCGATATAGCTGACCTTCTGGAACGCGACATCCGTAAACAGTTCACCGTTCACGGCAGCTACATCCTTTTCAAGCTTCTTCAGGCCCTTATCGCCGCCGAGCTCCTTCAGCACCCATATACCGCCGGGCGCGTCATGATAGAATCCCCCGTTGAACCAGCCCTGCAGGTTAATCACCGGTCTCGCGATGCCGAGCTCAGTCATCTCCCTGACCATTTCACCGGTTTCGGCAAACGTTGTCATCGGTTCCACAGCCAGGTATTTGAAACCGAGAACATGCTTTGCCGTTTTCACACCGCCGATCACATCACAGAAAAACGGCAGGTCTTTTCCGGTTTCCGCGGCAGTCAGTCTGCCCTCACGGAGCATCCTTTCGCGCCAGTATGACGCGACTCCGGCATACCCGAGGTATTCCCCGTCCGGGAAGGCGTACCGTACAGTCAGGTTCTCCAGCACGAGATTGTTTTCGATTACCGGTACATCCGCGCTGGTTCCGTCCACACCGAACATGCTCAGGTTTTCGGTACCCCGCACCGTGAACACCGGCTGGCAGACATTCCAGCTGTTTGTTCTTCCGGCGACATCGGCATTGAAGCTGCAGAGCGCGGAACCGCGTTCAACCGATACAAGCACCGTGCTGTCTTCGCGGCAGATGCCGAAGAACGGGAAACACGCGTTTTCGGTGTTCTGTGTCACGGTGTAGTCCGCGCTGAGCGGGTCAAGGCCGTATACATACTGTGAATAAACCGGCACACTGTTTTTCCCGTTATTGAATCTGATCAGGGCGCCGCACCCGTCCGGCACAACAAAGTATCCGGATTCGTCCGTTCCGGCGGCTGCCATGAATCTCAGCAGCTGGATCCGGTAGATCTTTCCGCCGCCTTTTTCCTCGATTCTGTCGGTCGGCACGGAAACATCAAGTCCGTCCCCGTTCAGGCGATAATCCACGCTTACCGTGAAAAACAGGGATTCCGCGGTCTCCACGCCCCCGAGTTCCTGCATCTCGTAATAATCCGCTTCGGTAAAGCCGGCCTGCTGCAGCGCCGCGTCCGCTTTTTTCTTTTTGCTGTTGTCATTCCGGGCCATTTCCGTCAGTACCCACAGCCCCTCGGCATTCTGTGACGGATAGAGGCGCGCCAGATTCTTGGCGTCCTTTTCCGTTGCTTTTGCCTTCACGGCATCGTACCAGTCCTGGCTCAGGAAGAACGGCACATAATACTTGATTTCCGCGATTTCACCCAGGCCGTATACAAACCGGACGCCGTTTTCGATGGCCTCGCAGGTCATCTGTCCGCGGTCTGTGCTCATGCTCCATGAATCATAGCTTCCGCTGTTCCGGTTCGCGTTGTAGTAATCGATCACCAGTTGGGACTTCAGGTATGCTTTATTGGTTTTGTTCGCGATCGGATCCCGGTCGGCGTTTTCCGGATTGGAGCGGAATGTTTTTCCGCTTCTGAGGTCGTAAACCGCCACCTCACCGGTATCCGGATCCGCGTAGAGCTTCAGCGTTTCATTCTGCGCGGCCAGTTTCATTCCGGGAACGCTGTTTTCACTGTCTTCCAGGGGTACAAAAGCTGTTCCGTTTTCAGCGGCATATTCATTTCTGAAGTCTTCACGGTATTCACCGTAAAACTCAAACCGCACAAGGAAGTATCCGACCGTGATCAGCGCGATGCCCGCCAGCGATGCCAGGCCGATTCTCAGGACCTTTTTGAAAAAAGCATCCTGTTTTTCCTTTTCAGTCAGTCCGCTGACCTGTACGGAAGTCAAAGAGCCGGCTTTATTCTTTTTCATTGCCCTTCTCCTCCCTTACATCCGGTATACAAGCTCGGTATAGATACTGCTGAAGAAATTCACCACTTTGCCGATCAGGTCCGCGACCAGCATTCCGAGGAAGATGATAATGAACACAGCCAGCACGGTCAGCAGAAGCGTCAGCAGCGTCTTCCCCAGCGTATAGTTGTGCACTGTCATTATGCCGATCAGCATTACCGCCAGCCCGTAGCCGATACCGATCAGCATCACAATGGAATAGAACGCGGTCTCATTCTCCGCAATGGCCTGGCTGATCAGCGTCGCGGCGGCAAACGTCAGCGCGATCGGGCCGAACGCGTATCCGACCGCGATCACGATATCCTTCATCCTGCCTTCGCCGCCCATGAGGCAGGTCACTGACCAGTTGCCAACGCACAGCACGGTAAACAGCAGGATAACGCCGATCAGCTCCGTCAGTCCGTTTACATCACGCGGATTCACATTGTTGACAACGAAGCTCGCGTAAGCCCGGTTCAGTGAAAAGCTGAGTGAAAACAGCACCACCATCAGCAGGGCAATACCGACGCTTCCCTTTTCCTGATGCCTGATCCAGTAAAAGCCGTCCGCGGGGTGAGAGAGTGTATAGAAGAAATGCTGCCATTTCTCACGGCCGAACATGTTTTTCATTCCTGCCCTCCCCCTTTCCGTCTGTTCCGGATCCGCACGAACAGGATGATTCCGGCCGCCAGAACAACAGCCGCCGTCAGGATCAGTTCCAGATGATCCTTGAGCATACCGTTCCTGAAGCGCTTGAACGCGACGGAATAGTACTCCCGGTTCATCCCGCGTTTCAGGTAGGTCATCGCCTTCTCATCGTCCCCCGCGGTCAGATACGCCTTGCCGATACCGGTATTGGCCAGCTCGTTGTTCTGGTCGATTTCCAGAACCTTCTGCCATAACGCCACCGCCTCGGTTTCATCCCCGTCATGTCTCAGCGCGACCGCCTCGTTGATCAGGTGTCCGTATTCGGTAACGCTGAACACCGATACCGTGGCCCGGTTGGAATCCAGCACAAGCAGTGAATCGCCGGCCTGATCAATCGCCACGGGCGTGGTGAAGGTTCCGTTCTGGGTTCCCAACCCGCCGAAGATATACAGGAGATTGCCTTCATGGTCATAGGTGAAGATCCTCCCGCGCCTCGTATCCAGCAGTGAATAGATTCCGTGGCCGCGATACGCGACGTCCCGGATCATGGAAGGCCCGCCGTAGGTGGATGATGTCGCGCCGATATTCAGATCGCCGCCGAGGTTCTGCGCCGGTCCCTTACGGATCACGTCCTGTCCTCTGGGGTTCAGGCGACGCACCGCCTGCAGTCCTTCCGTGTCCACATTGGACGCGTACACAAATCCTTCATCATCCACATCGATTCCGGTAAACTCAGTGGCGATATACAGCTGCTGCTTGGATCTTTCTTCCTTGGTGGAAAACTTTTTCCAGAATTTCTCCCACAAACTGATTTTGACATTGATCGTGCCGAAGAATCCGGTAAACGCACCGTTTGACTCAAACACCATAATGCCTTCAAACATATTGCGCGCGATGCAGTACACACGGTCCGCGTAATCGACGCACACCTTCAGCGGGATGAACACAAAGGAATCGTCCAGTACCTCCGCCCGCGGGTTTTCAATCACCTTCAGCAGGCTTCCGTCCGGCTTCAGGGCCACGATCCGGTGGTTGTCCGCATCCGCGATATACAGCTCTCCGGAAGCCGTAACCGCCACCCCGTACGGCGAGCTGAAAGTCCGTGTCTGTCCGTCCTGCTCATAGGAATCCACCACATTCTTCACCTGAGCGGTAACCGCGTCCAGCACAACGATCCGGTTGTTTCCCGTGTCAGCCACATATATATCGCCGGCATCCGAAACAAACAGGTCCTGCGGCGTCCTGAACGCTCCGAGCGGCTCACCGTTCCACGTCATGTCCGCGCCGGACAGCGTCCTTTCAGGTACATACGCGGCCGGCGAGTATACAGTGTTTCCCCAATAGTCGTAGTTATAGGGCGTATAAGGGAGCGTGTCCGCGCCCGCGGCACCGGGAAGCAGCACCGTCAGCAGCAGGATACAGCACAGAAACCGGAAGGATTTACATTTCATTTTCTGTCTCTCCCGTCATTCTTTCATACCTGAGGTCGTCATGGTCTCCAGAATATTGCTCTGGCACAGGAGGAAGAAAAGGATCGGAATCGCGGCGATAATGAACGTCACCGCGGCCGCGGCGCCGGCCCTCGCGACTCCGCCGGAAACAATCTGCTGCAGCGAAAACTGAATCGGTTTCAGTTCCTCGTTGCGAAGGAAGAGGCTTCCGGTATTTCCCCACATCTGCTGGAACTGGAAAATCGCCAGTGTGAGCCACGCGGGTTTCACATTCGGCATCACGATTTTCCAGAAAATACACCATTCGCTCGCGCCTTCAATTCTCGCGGATTCCATCAGTGAATCCGGCAGCTGCTCCATGAACTGCTTCATCAGATACAGTCCCATGCCGAAGGACCAGGCCGGCAGGATGAGCGCCCAGTAACTGTTGTTGATTCCGAGCCATGAAATAATCATGTACTGGGGAATCTGCGTGACCGTCCAGGAGAACATCAGGGACAGCACAACCATTCCGAACAGCATTTTTTTGCCGGGGAACTTATGCTTTGCCAGCGGATAGGCAGCCAGGGACGCCACAATCACGTGACCCGCCATGCCGCCCACGGTAATAATGACTGTGTTGAGGATATACCTGGAAAAAGGAATCCAGGATCCGTTCATCAGCACAAACAGGTCCGAGAAATTCTCCAGGGTGGGGTTGCGCACGAAAATCTGCGGCGGATACTGATACAGTTCATCCAGAGGCTTCAGCGCGTTATTGAAAATCATCACCAGCGGTACCGCCATAAACACGCCGCAGATGCCCATGATAAAGAACAGCAGCCCGTTTCCCGCCGCCGAGCGGTTGACTTTTCTCGGCAGATTCAGCACCAGTGAAAAAATAAGGCCGATCACCAGGCAAATCACTGTCGCGGTAAAGCTGATTCCGCCCAGCCACCAGAAGGGACGGCTACGGTATTCCTGCCAGTCGGCTTCAGTCGCGCAGGTGGAGTGAATATTCACCAGACCGATCAGGTCAATCAGCAGAAGCAGAACCGCGGCCACCGCCATCGCCAGCCCCGCTATTTTCAGGGCTTTCTGCAGAGGGGTCATTTTCTGATAGCGGTGAAGCTTTTTCAGTTGCTCCTCGCGTTCCGCCAGCTGTACACGGCGGGCTTCCTCAGAAACCGGATGCTTTGCCATTTCACTCACCCACCCTTCTCAGCAGATGCTGCACAAGCTTGTTGGTGCCGACCATGAGAAGGAACAGCACTGTGGCAATCGCCGAAGCGTAGCCCATATCCAGCCGGGTGGAACCGTAATCCAGCAGGTGCGTCACAATGGTTGTTCCCGCGTAATTGACAGACGGGTTACCGGCCAGATTGATTGAAATATCAGCCACCGCGAAAGACTGGGTAATCTGCATCACAGCGCCGAACATCAGCTGCGGTTTCATCGCGGGCAGAGTCACGAACCACAGTTCCTGCCAGCGGTTTTTCACGCCGTCAATCGCCGCGGCCTCATACATACTTTTGTCCACGGTCTGCAGTCCTGCGACAAAGGACAGGAAGCCGGTTCCGAGTGAAAGCCACAGCTGTACAATGATCAGCACAGGCATTACGTATCTTTCGGTCTGCATCCACAGAACAGGCTCAAAGATCACATCCAGCTTCAGAAGCAGACCGTTCAGGAATCCGTAGCGGTCTCCCGTCAGAATCAGGTTCCAGATCATATACGCGTTTCCGCAAATGGACGGGGCGTAGAAAATAAGGGTAAGAATGGCCCTGACCCTGGGGTTGAATTCATTGATGATCCACGCGAAAAGCAGGCACAGCAGGTAACTGACAGGGCCGGTGATCACCGCGAAAAGCAGCGTGTTCCTGAGCGCGATGATAAAAATATCATCTTCCAGCAAAAGCTTTACATAGTTTCTCCAGCCGACAAAATCAGGCACTTCAAGCATGTTGAAATCGGTGAAGGAGAAGAAGATGGAAATCAGAACCGGCAGAACAGTAAACAGAAAGAACAGGATAAAGTAAGGCGCGATGAGCGCGTAGGACACCTTGTTCCTGCAGATATCCGCCCACAGTCCGCGTTGTCGTACAGCCGTTACGGTTCCGTCGGCATGGGTGACCCGAAGCTTTTCTTTCATGTCACTCCTCCTCTCCCGCGTTTCTCAGCGGCAGTCCGAATTCCGTGCGCTTATAATCGATTTCCGCGTTGATGTAATAGATTTTGTCCATCAGTTCCTCACGCGGCGTCGTATCCGTTTTTCCGTCCACGCGTGATGCCGCGGGTGTTGTAACCGTGTAGAACGCGTTGTTCACATTCCGCCACGTGTAATATCCGCCGGGAACCTGAGGAATTCCGCGTACCGCTTTCAGCTGTTTCATCAGAACCGCGTAATCGGCAGCCGGCCACGAAAGATTCCCGAGCGCTTCAAGGTTCGCCGTGGGGACCCGGGCGGACTCGCCCATCAGCGACTCCATTTCACGGCCGTACAGCGTCTGCGTTGACGCGTCCGTCCACCATTTCAGGAACGTCCAGCATTCTTCCGGATACTGTGTCTGTGCCATAATGATATCCGCCAGTCCGGAGGATCCGGTGGTAATGGACACAGTGCCGTCTTCATTCACGGTACCGGGGACGTTGGTAAAACCCCACAGCCCTTCGATATCCGGAGCGGACACCTGCAGGTTGTTATAGGTCGTATAGTCACTGATAATGATCGGGCACTCGCCTGTCCTGAACCGTTCTTCAACACTGGTTCCGGCGTCCAGCTTATAGTCGGTATAGTATTCGCAGTAGCGGCGGAATACATTGATGGCTGTTTCGCTGTCAAGCGCCGAAGCGTCGCCGTTTTCCGTGTAGTATTGTCCGCCCGCCTGAAACAGAAGCATCGCGAAGATCTGTTCACCCGGAAGCATTCCGAATTCCATCTGATTCTTAGCCAGCACTGACATGGCCACCTTGACGTCATCCCATGTCTTTGGCAGTTCCATACCGGTTTCCGCCAGTATATCCTTCCGGTAGAACATCATCGGAAAAGTCATGGTATCCGGCAGCGCGTAGCAGGCGCCGTTAAAGGAAAACGGCACAAGCGCGCTGTCCGCGAAGCGTTCCGCCACCTCGTCGAAATCGTCAAACTGTTTCAGGTCAAGAATCGCGTTCCGCAAGCCGTAATTGACCGGCGTATCATTGCCCGTATTCAGCACGGCGCCGGCAATACCGTTGGTGTTCGCGACCTGAATCGCCACATCCGGTCCCTCGCCGGACAGAGTCGCGCGCAGAAGCGTGTTCATATCCACCAGCTGCACATTAACATTGATTCCGCTCTCCGGAGTAAAGCGTTCATCAATCAGATTTTTGATCACATTGGCCTGATCCCGGCCTGTGCCGATCCAGAGCGTCAGTACCGGGGCATCCGGATCGGAATCCCTGCCCGCCACATTGCCCACACGGTTGTAGTCAATGATAAAGGAGTTCCCGAGCCGCTTCATCTCGAAAAGCGCGCGGCTGAACCATCCGCTGTTGCCCGCTTCCGGTTTCACATCGGCCGAATGAATATACAGCCGGTCGATCTGCAGAGGCTGCGTCAGTACCTGCGTGATCCAGTTACCGCACGCGCGGACATTGACCTTGTAGGAAGATATCACTTCGGTAAAGCGCTCCTGATCGGCAATCAGTTCACGCAGCTGATCGTGCATTGTACGCAGAACAGTCAGTTTATCTGAATTGTTTCCAACCACCTGCTGCAGCGTATCAATGGACCGGCAGAGTTTTTCGTCCACTTCCTCCAGTTCCGCCTTAAGGCCCGGCAGGTTTCTTTCAATCTGATAATCCCGGTACTGGTCCGGTGAAACACCGATCAGATACAGCACTTCACGGTAAATATGGTTCAGGTCCTCCACACAATCCTGCACGTTACCGATAATTTCCGCCATATCCCCGAGGACCACTTCCATCCGCAGCACATGCTTCCCGGCGGTCAGCGGAAACCGGTACGCGCCGTCCTCATTCCCGGGGGTCTTCATCTGCCAGCTTTGCGAATACGGAAAGCGTTCGGCCTCCCATTCGGCAAACGGCACCTGTCCGTCCACCGTGATTTTCCGGCTGACATCAATTCCGCGCACAAAGTTCTGCTGTCCGTATACGGAAAGGCAGTAAAGGCCGTTCTCCGGCACCTCGAATTCCCATTCGATCCACTGACCGGCGTGTCGCCAGCTGTTGCCGCCGATGGTGTTGTTCAGCAGATACCGTGAGCTGGACGGATAAACAGACGGTGATGACTGATCCTGCACCGGATACAGCATCTGGGAGGAGGTACGCGCCGCGTTTTCTCCTTCCACCCGTACGGAAATCCCGCTTGTATCCGCGATCCCGGAGGCTTTCCATTCTTCCGCCCGTTCCGCGTAGGTATGAATACCGTCCGTATTGGCAAAAATGATTTCCTTCAGCAGCACCGGTTCACGGAGGGACAGCACCGTCAGCGTATGTTCACCTGCCTCAAGCATCACGGAAAGAGGCGCCATGATATACCCGTTGGAATCCGTAACCGTTTCGCTGATCCACGCGGGCGTTTCCTCCGCCACAGGTTTCATGTCGTTTCCCTGATTGTCCTTTTTCCATTTTCTTACCGGTATGCCGTTTTCATCAGTGATCAGTTCCCGCGTGTCCGCGTTTCCGTTCCGCCAGATCCGGCTCAGCTCAATCATGGCCAGTTCACGGTACGGAAGCCGGCCGTCCAGGAAAAAGGCGCGCTGAATGTCGGACGCTTTTCCGCCGTACGGATAATAGACCAGATTCAGTTCATACAGTCCGGTTTCTTCAACGGCAAAAGTATATTCGGCAAGACCGGTTTCTCCGGTCAGCAGCGCCGCGCCGGTCATCCCGTCCCAGTTGTCAAGTACAACCGGTTCCGCTGTCCCGCCGTTTTCCTCATACCTGTCAGGCTTCGCCGCGTCCACCGTAATCCGCTTGTCGGGGCGGACCGCTTCTGTGCCTGCCAGGTAATCCGCGTATTCCGGAATCGTTTCGTCCACCGCGTAGATGCCGGCCAGGTTCACATAATCCGTATAATTCATTCCGGACACGGCAAAACCCGTGCATGATACCAGCACGCACATTGCAATCAGCGCCAGCGCGAAACGGATTCGACATATACTCCTGCTCATGATCCTGCCACCTGTTTTCGTTTTTATTGATTGTTCAGACCGAAGCCGTTCTTCAGATCGGGCAGTTCGTCTCTGGTGATAACCTTTTCGCTTGTGTAGAATTTCCGGAGCATCTGCTCATCTGTATACTGTTCACTCAGTATGTTGTATGTTTTGTTCTTCATCACGAACTCGCCGCCCCAGGTTCCGGTGTAGCTCCAGATAATCCCGTCACGGAACAGCAGCTCCGGATCAGGCAGGCACCCGTTTTCACTCAGCGTAATCAGTTTTTTCGCGTCCGTGTATCTCATTGCCTGAATAAAGCGCGCGGCCTGCGAAGTGTATACCCGTTCTCCCGGATAAATGTCCTCGCCGATGATATCGACATACTCATCGCCCGGGTACCACGCGGCGTCCTGTCCGTTCCAGACCCAGATCAGGTTGTTCAGTCCGTACTCATCGGTCAGGCGGTCGTACAGAAGGCGATACAGCTTCAGATATGCTTCATTTCCGGCGGCGCCCCACCAGAACCATCCTCCGGACGCCTCATGCAGCGGACGCCAGAGTACCGGCACACCCGCTTCCTTCAACCGCAGCAGCTGAGCGGCAATCGCGTCAATATCCTTCATCAGCAGGTCATAACCTTCCGGGTCCCTTCCGTCCATTACGGACGCGAGATCCAGATTGCATGAATCCGTATAGAAAGCCGAATACCACGGACCCGTGATGTACTTTTCAGGCGCGTTCCAGTGCCAGCAGAAGGTCACGATTCCGCCCTGATTCCAGTAATCCAGCGCGAGATCCACCGTCTTTCCTTTCGCGCCGTGCGCCACGCGGCTCGGGCTGTATTCAATCAGGTCCAGCCCGAGCATCGCCGGATATTTACCGCCTGTCGCCCGCCAGATTGTGGCGTTCTCCGCGCCGTACATCCCCTCATCACAATACTGGCCCGAAAGAACGGCTTTCCCGTAAATACCGCACAGATAGGCCATCAGGGATCTTGCTTCCTCCGAAGCGTCCGGGTTGATCAGTACCGGCTCAATGTCATACAGGTCATCCGGAAGAGGCGCGGAGGGAATCATCTGTAAGGAATCAATCTGAATCCATCCCCAGAATTTCTTTACGGTAACGCGGTGTTCACCGGCAGTGAGGTAAACATATTCAACACGCTGTTTCTGCCATTGCTTTCCTTCCGCTTTCACTGTGCCGACATTTTCACCGTCCGCCAGTACATAGTTTTCCTTGTAGCCGCCGTCCTGGCTGCGCAGATTGAAAACAATATCATAAAAACCGCTTTCATTAACCGTTACGGGGATTTCAACGCTGTCATCATCAGCCGCGAAACCGGTCACGAAAGTGATGCCGTTTTCACTTCCCGTACCGGTCTTTCCGCCCAAATATCCGTATTCCGCCTCAAAGCACATTACATCCTCCCCCAACGCCTGAATGCCAAGCAGACATATCAGCAAAATAACTGTTGCCATAACGGTGTGCTTTCTCATGCTTCATTCCTCCGGCTTTTCCGTTCCGCGTTACTGTACCCGGTCCTTCCTCTGTTGCCATACATCTACGTTACCGCTTGTTGTTAACTTTTTTGATTTGTTCTTAAATTAATTTATTGTGTTTAGTTTATTGTTACTTAACTTCTTGCTAATATTAGCAAAGTTAACAGTGTTCGTCAACATATTTTCCTTGATTTTCATATTTTTTATCCGTAAACAGACCATCCTTCACATTTTCAGAGAAAATCGCAAAGTCCCAGTAGTTAGAATACATACTTTGTATGTCTGTGCGACCTGCGGTACCCGTTGCGGCTTCACCGCGATGGGACAAGCCCCATACCCCGGGATACGAAAAAAACCGGCATAGAGCCGGTCATTTGCCAAACAAGTCAGCATGGGTTCCTGTTCTTGACAGGGTCAATATCAGAACTTCGTTTTCAATCCGATAGATCAGCAGCCAATCCGGTTGAATATGGCATTCACGATGCCCGACCCAATTACCGGTTAGCGGATGATCATGATTCTTCTCCGGTAATGCTTTCCCTTCGGAAAGCATTCGGATCACGTCATCGAGCAAGTCAATCTTCAAGCCGCGTTTCATCGCCTGCTTATAGTCTTTGCGGAATTGATTGGTAACAACGATCTGCCGCTTCATTCTTTAAGCTCCTTCAGCAATTGCTCCACATCATCATAGTGCTTATATGCGGGGTCAGTTGCAGCTTTTTCCGCTTCCAGCATAGCTGCAATCGTCGTCTTATTCGGCTGCTTCAGACGTACATCGAATGGAAATCCTCCGACACGAAGTGATTCACGCATGAAAACATTCACGGCGGTAGAGAGATTTACCCCCAGTTCGGCATACATTTCCTCGCATTGATTTTTGATCTTCGTATCCATGCGGCAGGTAAAATTCGTAGTTTCGCTCATGAGATCGCCTCCAAACAAATTGCAATGCAATCAACTACATGTGCATTATACCATTATTGCACATGGAAATCAATATGACATTCATCAGAAAGAAGGTTTGAATTTGGAATTTTTTCATGCCCCGGTACAGATCACATCACGTCAAAAAGGCCGTTCCGCGGTAGCCGCTGCCGCTTACCGAAGCGGTACCCGCATTGAATGCACGTGGGATGGCAGAACACACGATTATACAAGAAAGTAGCATATCGTTTATTCGCAGATCACGTTGCCGTCCCAGGCACCTCGTGAGTTCTATGACCGTGCCACACTATGGAACAGTGTCGAGTGGAACGAACCAAAACGGAACAATCAGCTGGCAAGAGAAATCCTGGGCAATGGCAGAGAAGAAAGCGAGCGAATATGCCATAGAGCACGGAATGGCTGAACCGGAACCTGATCTCGCGTATCGATTTGTCATGCGTCTTCTGGATGCACATAAACCGGATAATCAGAAGGACAATCGCCTGAAGGATGCAGTCGGAGTACAAAATCTTATGAAGGATTATGACATTCACGATGCTGCCTCCTACGCCGCTGCTGTCAAGAAAATCAACAGTGAATATTACGATCTGCGCAGCAAGGTATTCTAATATAAAGTTCAATCTTTACATAAGAAAAAACACAAAAACAACAGAAAATTGTGGTGTATTAAGTAGACATTGGATACCATTTGGAGCTTGTGAAAAAAAGTCTGTAAATAGCTAAACGAGAGCGGCCTTCTATGAAAAGATAAAAATTATCAAGGAGGCCGTATTTATGGCGAACAAAAAGAAAGAGTACTACAAGCCCGGACCTATGACCGAAGGGAAAAGGAACATTATTCAAGGCCTGCTGCAGGAATATGACATACAGTCAGCAGCAGACATTCAGGAAGCCTTGAAAGATCTTCTCGGCGGGACCATCAAGGAAATGATGGAAGCAGAGATGGATGATCATCTTGGATATGAAAAGTCCGAGCGTTCAGACAATGACGATTCACGGAATGGCTACAAGAGCAAGCATATAACCACCAGCTATGGGGATATGGAAATTGAGGTGCCGCAGGATCGCAAGTCCACATTCGAACCTAAAGTCGTCAAAAAGCGGCAGAAAGACATCTCTGAGATCGACCAGAAGATTATATCCATGTACGCCAAAGGAATGACAACCCGGCAGATTTCCGATACGCTCATGGACATCTATGGATTCGAGGCTTCAGAAGGCTTTATTTCCGATGTGACAGACAAGCTCCTCCCGCAGATCGAGGAATGGCAGAAACGGCCATTGAATGAGATTTACCCGGTCATTTTCATTGATGCCATTCACTATTCTGTGCGTGATAACGGAATTATCTGCAAGTTGGCAGCCTATGTTATTCTGGGAATCAATTGCGACGGAATGAAAGAAGTCCTTACGATCCAGATCGGTGAAAATGAAAGCGCCAAGTACTGGCTTTCCGTGCTGAATGAACTCAAGAACCGTGGTGTGAAAGATATTCTGATTCTCTGTGCAGACGGTCTGACCGGAATCAAAGAGGCCATTACAGCGGCATTCCCGAACACAGAATACCAGCGTTGTATTGTTCACCAGGTCCGTAACACTTTGAAATATGTTGCTGACAAAGACCGCAAAGCCTTTGCAACAGATCTGAAGAAGATCTATAACGCTCCATCCGAACAGGAAGGGCGGGAAGCACTGGATGAGGTCACGGAAAAATGGGAAGAAAAATATCCTCGGGCCATGAAGCGCTGGTATGATAACTGGGATGCTGTCAGTCCAATCTTTAAATTCTCGAAAGATGTCCGGACAGTCATCTACACTACCAATGCCATTGAGAGCCTGAACTCCACGTATCGCAAGCTGAACCGGCAACGCAGCGTGTTTCCGAGTGATACAGCCCTGTTGAAAGCATTGTATCTATCCACTTTTGAAGCAACGAAAAAGTGGACGATGCCCATCCACAACTGGGGTAGGATTTATGGTGAGTTGTCCATTATGTACGAAGGTCGATTGCCCGACTAATACCAGAAACAGCCAGTCATATCAAGGGTAAAATGAACGCCCGGCTCGCCGGGCGCCCTTGACATGCCTGTCTGATTTCTGGTAACGTAATGGTCAAGAGGCCGAACAGGCATTCTGCCGTTCGGCCGCCAATATCTTGGTTTT
>JAKSQH010000014.1 GCA_024404245.1 Clostridia bacterium | reverse complement strand
GAAATTTCCGCCACCGGCGGTCGTGAATGAGATTTCCCTTTGGAAACCTTCGCATCATGCGTTTTTGACAGTTGAGCTTTCGGTGAAGAACCAAAAAGAACCCCGTCCGCGTTAGCGGACGGGGTTTCGCTGCAGGTGCGGGGATCAGTTGGCAACGATATCGGAAATGAAGTACTTGTATCCGCTGTCGCCCTGCTTAAAGTTCCAGAAGTTGAAGGTGATTTTTGTTACACCTGTGCAGACCTGACCGAGATCGATGCACTGCCAGCCGTCAATACCGGCCTGCCAGGATTGATCCAGCGTAAGTTTCTTTGTTACGGTTCCGTTGTCGCAGTAAACCTTGACAGTGATTTCATTCGGACGGCTGGCCTTCTGGTAGGTGTTCTTGTTTCCGGAATAGTCACCGTTACGGAACCAGATGTAGCTGACGGTATCACCCTTGTAGGTGAATGTCAGATCCGGGTCTTCACTCTTGTCAACAACGCCCCAGTAGGTGTTTGTCCAGGAAGTGGCGCCGTTGCCGTCCTTCAGCGCGGCAAAGCTGTCTTTATTCAGGCTCTGCTGCTGATTGTTCTTATCCTCATAATACGCTTTGGCTGGAGTGCGGGCCTGAGCCATGATCATTTTGGCGTCTGTCGCTTCTTCGGAAGCGCCCGCGGCGGAACGGTAGGTGAAGGTCAGGGAGGCGGGCTTGCATTCGCCTGTGCGCAGGTTCAGCGTTACTTTCTGCGCGTCGGTGATCAGCACATAGCCGTCAATCTTCTTGCCGGATACAGTGGCGCTGGCTTTCTTGATCTTGACTTTCTCACTGTCGAGCACGTTGCCGTCAGTATCCTTATAGGTGACCTTCACGGAACCGGTCTTGTTCTTGACATAGGTGAAGGTGACCGACGCGGGATCGCAGATGCCGTTTACGGTGTCCAGCGTCACATACTGATCATCTGTGGTGAGCACATAGCCGTCAATTTCTTTGCCGGAAACAGTGCCGGATTCTTTGATAGTCCTTTCCTCGCGGTCAAGCATGCTGCCGTTCTCATCCTTGTATTCGATGATAAGCTTGCCGCTCTTCGCGTTCCTGCGGTAATAGAAGCGGACGGACGAGGGATTGGCGGTGCCGCCGGAGATCTCAACGTACTTCTTGCCGGAAGTGCAGGTGTAGCCTTCCACATCGCGGGGTGTGACATAACCACTTTCCAGCATGGTGCGGTTTGCCTTGTACAGGCGGACGTCGTTTTCGTCATAGCCGAGGATCTCAACGGTGACTTCCGGATTGACATATCTGTAGGTGAAGGTCACTGTGTCGGGAGAGCAGAAGCCGTCTCCCAGATAGGAGATGCTGCGGCTGCCTGTAAGCAGGGTGTAACCGGGGATTTCCTTGCCGGAGATCTTTGTATTCTTGGTGATTTTGCGCGTTTCCGTATCAAGGATATTGCCGTCCTCATCCTCATAGTAAACGGTCAGGACCGCGTACGTCGCGTTTTTCCTGTAAGTGAAGGTGACGGTGGAGGGGGAGCAGGTACCGTTGCTGTACGTGACAACAGTGCTGCCGGTCAGCAGTGTGTAGCCGGAAATCTCCTTGCCGGTGACGGTGGTCTTCTTCGTGATCTTGCGGGTTTCCGTGTCAAGAAGGTTGCCGTTTTCATCCTTATAGCGGATGGTGAGCGTCGCGTATGTCGCGTTTTTGCTGTAGGCGAAGGTGACGGTGGAAGGCGAGCATGTGCCGTTGCCGAGGTAGGTCACATAGCGGCTGCCTGTCTGCAGGGTGTATCCGGAGATTTCCTTGCCGGAAATTGTGGTATCCCTGGTGATCTTACGCGTTTCCGTGTCAAGGATGTTCCCGCTCTGATCCGTGTAGCGGATGGTGAGCGTCGCGTATGTCGCGTTTTTGCTGTAAGTGAAGGTAACGGTGGAGGGAGAACAGGTGCCGTTTTTGCTGTATGTAACGGTACGGCTGCCTGACAGCAGCTTGTAGCCCGCGATCTCCTTGCCGCTGACCGTGGTGCTGGCTGAGATCGTTCTTGTTTCGGAATCAAGCAGAATGCCGTCCTGATCCACATAATTGATCTTCAGCGTCGCGGCGGATGACTTCTTCGTATAAACGAAGGTGAGCGTGGCGGGAGAACAGACGTTTCTGGAGGAAAGATATGTTACGTATCTGCCGGCGGGCGCGGTGTACCCGGTGATTTCCTTCGGATAAACGTAAGTGTTTTTGGTAATGATACGGGTTTCGCTGTCGATCAGGATGCCGTTCTGATCCTTGCACAGAACCTGCAGTTCGGCACCGGCGGCATTCTTCTGATAAACAAAGGTGACGGTAGAAGGAGTGCATACGCCGCCGGCTACGGATACATAGCGGGTGGTATCGGACACAGCGGTATATCCGGTAAGCTCCGCGGCCCTGATGTATCCGGAAGAGACGAGCGTACGGGTTTCGTAATTGATCAGATTGCCGGCCGTGTCTTCATAACGGATCGCGACCGTGTTGGCGGCGGGTTCGGAGAAGTCAATCTCAAACGGATCGCCCGAACCGGTGGTGATAATATTGGAAATGTCACAATTGACGGAGGAAGTGCATTCCCAGGCCGGGTACTCAACCCATCCGGTAAAGTAATTGTTACCCCAGAGCGTGTTCAGCTGTTCATTGGTGAACGGGGTGACAGTAATCTCATAGCTGCCGGCGGATGAGAAACTCATAACAAGGGTATCCCTGTTCACATACTGGCTTACGCCGGCTTCAATGGGGTAATTTCCGGCACGGTTGTACCAGGAAATCAGTTTATTGCCGCAGGTAACCATATAGGCACCGTACTTACCCGACTCAGTGGTGGTTTTGCCTGAGCGGACAAGTGAGGCAGTGCCTGGATACATGAAAAGTGTGACCTTGGCGCTGCCGTAGGAAGTAACGGTGAACGTAACGGTTTCGCCCGCGAGACCGCTGACCGGCGCGTCGCCGGATACGGAAGCGAACCCGTCCGCCATGGCGATGCCGGTGATGAGCGCCAGCGCCGCGAGCAGCGAAATGAACACACCGAACAGTTTTTTGTTGAACATTGCTCAGCCCTCCTTAGTGCGATCACGGATCGGTTTCATCAATATATACGAAGTACGGGACAGAATAATTCCATGATCTTCTAAATTATACATTATTTTTTGATGAATCTCAACAATACACGCCGTGCATATTTGTACACAGCGCTTTTTGTGATATACTGAAACGGAAATACACAGGGGGATGATCAGTATGGAAACTTTGGTATCCAAATGGCACCGCGAGCTTGAGATCTTCAGCGCGATCAAACCGCTGCTGATCTTTGAAGGAAACGTGCTGGATCAGTACCGCTATCCAGTGGAAGGCTCCCTGAAAAAGGATGAAATCGTTCCGCTGAGCCGATATCTGCACACATGGTTCCGGGATCAGGGCTACAGCCGTGTTGTTTTCTATTCCAACCTGGTCGGGTTTATGAATCCGTATGAACCGGAGATGCTCAAAGGGTACGCGGCTCTGACAGGCTCCGAGGTGAAGGAAGGCGCGATCCGTGCCGAATTCAAGGGCAACGATGCCGGAACAGCACCGAATGTGATCCGCCGCGCGATGTGCCAGCAGCGTGAGGCCACCGTGACCGTGCTTGAAATGGCAAGCCACTATATTATTACGCCGGAAAGAACAGACCAGCAGGATGTGAACAGCTTCAACATTCTGCTGCAGAGCGCGCTGTCCGCTTCTTTTGTACGCACACCGCAGGGGAAAAAGCAGAACCTGCTGATCATCCTTGTGAACAAAGTGAACGACCTGCCGACATGGTTCTATCTGAACAATCCGGTATGCAAAAAGATTGTACTGGAAGCGCCGGACCGCGAGGAAAGAAAACGGATGATTGCCGGCGGAAATATCGCGAGTTTCTTTGACGGAACGGTCTACCGGCAGGATATGCCGTATTATACCGAGCATCCGGACGAGCTGGACAGACTGCGTGAAAAGTTTGTCGGCCTGACCGAGGGTATGACCTTTACGGAACTTGATGAGACGCGCCGCCTCTGCAAGCTGGAGGGAATCCGGATGCGGGATTTCTGCAGTGCCGTGGACCTGTATAAATACGGCATCAAGGAGAACCCCTGGAGTACTCTGAGCGTGGACAGCCTGAAGAACGCGAAGAAGGATTTTGAAAAGCGTATCAAGGGTCAGGACGCCGCGCTGGAGAGGACGCTTGACGTGGTCAAGCGCGCCGTGACGGGGATGAACGGGCTTTCCTCCTCATCCACATCCAAACCGAAGGGCGTACTGTTTTTCGCGGGGCCGACGGGTACCGGCAAAACGGAAACAGCCAAGGCACTGGCTGAAAAGCTGTTCGGTGATGAGAGCACCTGTATCCGCTTTGACATGAGCGAATACGGACAGAGCCATTCGGACCAGAAACTGATGGGCGCGCCTCCCGGATATGTGGGATATGAAGCGGGCGGTCAGCTGACAAACGCGGTCAAGAAAAATCCTTTCGCGATACTGCTGTTTGATGAAATCGAGAAGGCGCACTCCAGCATCCTCGATAAGTTCCTGCAGATCCTTGAGGACGGCCGCATGACGGACGGTCAGGGCAATACGGTGTACTTCAGCGAGACGATCATTATCTTCACCAGCAATCTGGGTATTTATGTGAAGGACGCGTTCGGCAACAGACATCCGAACGTAACGATGGACATGACCTATGATGAAGTGCGCGCGAAGGTGCGCTCCGCCGTGGAGGATCATTTCAAGCTTGAGCTGGGCCGGCCCGAAATCCTGAACCGTATCGGTGAGAATATTGTGGTGTTTGACTACATCCGCCCCGAGGCCGCGGAACTGATTCTGCGCAGCCAGGTGGACAAGATCATCAAAAACCTGCGTGAACAGAAAAAGATTGAGATCGTGATCGGGGATACCGCTTACGATCATCTGCGCGAAGCCGCTCTGCGTGACCTGTCCAACGGCGGACGCGGCATCGGAAACCAGGTGGAGAGCCTGCTGATCAATCCGCTCAGCCGCTGGCTGTTTGACAACGGTGTTACGGGAAACGCGCGCGTGGTTATCGATGATTTTGATACACAGGCGAACCCCGCGTCTGTTGTCTGCCGCGTCGAAGGGAGTGATCAGTGATGGCTGATGAAAACAAACGGAAAACGCCCGATGAGGAAAACGAAGTCGTGAAGATGCTTCGCGGTATCGGCAGTGATTTGTGGGGCGGCTTTGCCGCGGGCGGTGAGGAAACCGCGAAACCGGATGTAAAACCGGCCGCTGAGCCTGAAAAACACGCGCAGAAACCGGGCCTTCCGGCAATTGAACGGATATGGGAAATCGCGGATGAAACGATTGACTGGACGGACGCGCTGGTTTATGACAGCGCCCCGGACGGGCTGACGGGCAGCAGGCAGTGGGCGTTCTATAAAAAATACGCGTCCGCGGTGCTTGCGGGTGACCTGAAGGCATATGCCGCCGTGCTTACAGCCGCGAACCCGCTGGGAGACCTGACCGTATTCACAGGCGACATGAAAATCCGCACGCCCGGTGCGGATCGCCTGGAAGCCGTGTTTGAAGTGAATGAAGCGTATATGAAAAAGAACGCGAAACGGTATATGGCCGGGTTAAGCCTGAGAATTGCCCGCGATCTGTTCGCGGTGCTGCCTGTTTCCGAGGTGGGTGTGGAAGCGTGCGAAAACGGGGAGGTCCTGTTCAGCGCAGAATACACGCGGGACAGGTTGCGGAAGCGCAGCTTCGCGTGCACGGATCCCATGGATTTCGCGGAGGAATAAACCAAATAAGAAAACCGGAGGTTTTGACAGCCTCCGGTTATTTTTTATTTACGCCTGTTCAGCAGACGCGAGGTGAGCAGGATGATGACCGTGCTGAGGGCGGTCAGTGCCGCGAAGAGGATCCACGCGGCGGAGGTCGGACGCTCCAGATAGAAAACCGATCCGAAGGTGAGCGAGACAACGGTAAAGAGGATAACCATCAGCGCGAAGACGGCACCGCGGATTTTGTTCAGCGGCAGGCAGGCACGCAGCAGAACGATCAGCCCGACCGCGCCGGCAATCAGCGTGGCGACAGTGGAACACTGCTCATATGTCAGCCCGAAGCTGCCCTGCATATGCATACACACCGCGGCACACAAGGCAACCGCGAGACCGCCGGGAATCGCGCGTGTGAGCACGGTTTTCAGAAAATCGCCGCGTATCCGCTCGTCACTGGGCTCAAAAGCCAGCAGAAAGGACGGGAGGCCGACGGTCAGGCAGCTTACGAGTGTCAGCTGGACCGGCTGGAACGGATATACCATAGCGGGCAACAGGATGGACAGGATACACAGGCCGAAGGAAAACAATGTTTTTGTGAGGAACAGGGACGATGCCCGGGTAATATTGTTGACGACGCGGCGGCCTTCCAGCACGATTGCCGGCATGGAGGCAAAATCCGAATCAAGCAGAGTCAGCTGCGCGGCACTGCGCGCGGCGTCCGCTCCGCCGGCCATGGCGATGGAGCAGTCCGCGGATTTCATGGCGGGTATATCGTTGACACCGTCGCCTGTCATGGCAACATGGTGCCCTTTGGCGCGCAGCGCCTCAACGAGCTGCTTTTTACGGGCGGGTGTGACGCGGCCGAAAATCACGGTTTTCTCACATAATTCCTCAAGTTCCGCGTCTGACTTCACCGCGCTGACATCGAGCCAGCGGTCGCAGCCTTCAAGCCCGACGGCCTGAGCGACCTTCGCGACCGTGCGCGGGTCATCACCGGAGATGATCTTGAGCGTGACGCCCTGATCATAAAAATACCGGACGGTTTCCGCGGCGTTCGCGCGGATTCTGTCCGCCAGCACGAACAGACCGGACAGTGATGTGACCCGCGGCAGAACGCCGTTCTCAATTGTTCCTCGCGCTTTTGCCAGCAGGATAACCCGGTTGCCCTGCGATGTGAAGGATGAGATCAATCCGGCCAGATCCGGGGGCAGCCTGTCACCCAGAACGAATTCCGCGGCGCCCAGAATCAGTGTGGTGCCGTCCGCGAAAGACGCGGCGGAGAGCTTTCGCTCCGATGAGAAGGGAAGAACGGATACCGGCTTTTCGGTCCCGGGTGTATACGCGGAACGCAACGCGTCCAGCGTGCCGGACGGATTATCGAACGCGCCGAGGAAACGGGAAATATCCCATATCAGTTCGTTGTCATCCGTATCCAGCGGAATATGATCCGAAACTCTCATCTGCCCGGTTGTGATTGTGCCGGTTTTGTCCAGACACAGGGTATCCACACGCGCGAGCGTTTCAATGCCGTACAGCTCCTGGACAAGCGTATTGCGCCGGCCGAGTTTGACCACACCGACGGCAAGCGCAACACTGGTCAGCAGAATCAACCCTTCCGGAATCATACCGATCATCGCCGCGACGGACGATGAAACCGCGACCGGCAGCTCCGCGGAACGTGTCAGAAAATACTGCTTGACAAAGAGAAGGACGCCGGCGGGAACGAGAATCGCCGTATCGAAGCGGATCAGCTTTTCCAGATCCGTCATCAGGGCGGACTTCGGACGCGTATCACGCTTTGCTTCCTTTGTCAGCCGGCCGATGTAGCTTTCATCACCCGTCAGGATCGCCTGCGCTGTGAGCTTGCCTTCGGTCACATAGCTGCCTGAATACAGCCAGCAGTTTTCCGCTTTCGGAATGGCGTCGCTTTCACCGGTGAGCAGCGCTTCAACGGCGCTCCCGGTTCCTTCCAGCACGATTGAATCCGCCGGAATCTGATCACCTGCGTACAGGATGATCCGGTCTCCGGTGACAATCCGCTCCGGGGGCAGCTGCTTCTCGATGCCGCCGCGCATGACGCGTACGGACGGCGTATTCAGCAGCTTCAGCCTGCGGATGGTGTTCCTTGCACGCAACTCCTGAAAAGTGCCGATTGCCGCGTTGGAGATGATGATCAGCACAAAAAGCATGTTTCTGTAGGAACCTACCAGAAACAACGCGAGCGCGAGCGCGAGATTCAGGAGATTAAAGAAAGTCAGAAGGTTGTTTTTCAGTATTTCTCCCGTGGTTTTCCCCGTGTCACGGTCCGCTCTGCCGCCTTTGCCGGCAGCGAGAAGCGCTTCGGCTTCTTCCTCGCTCAGCCCTTCCGGAGGCGTAACAGAGAAGCCTTCCGGTATTCCGGAAGGCAATGTAAGCTCGACTTTTTCGGCACTCACAGGCGCGCGATTACTTTGTTTTTTCAAGATATTCTTCATAATTGCAGTAATAGTCGGCGATGGTTCCGTCATCGCGAATTTCGATAATTCTGTCAGCAACGGTGGAAATGAACTGGTGGTCCTGACTGGTGAAGATCACATTTCCCGGGAAATTGATCAGAGCGTTGTTGACGGCGGTGATCGATTCCAGATCCAGATGGTTGGTGGGCTGATCCAGCATGAGGAAGTTCGCGCCGGAAAGCATCATGCGTGACAGCATGCAGCGAACCTTTTCACCGCCGGAGAGGACCGAAACGGGTTTGTATACGTCATCACCGCTGAACAGCATTCTGCCGAGGAAACCGCGCATATAGGTTTCCAGCTGCTCCGGCGAATACTGGGCGAACCACTGCATCATGGTAAGCCCGCATCCGTCGAAGAACTTGCTGTTGTCCTTCGGGAAATAGCTGGTGGAGATGGTAACGCCCCACTTGACGCTGCCGCTGTCCGGCTCAAGCTCCTCGGAAAGAATACGGAAGAGCGCCGTCTGCGCCTGCTCATTGCCGACCAGAGCAATCTTCTGCCCTTTGGTGACGAGGAATGACACATCCTTCAGCAGGCATACGCCGTCCTGTGAATAGTTGATATCCGATACCTGCAGGATGTCTTTCCCGGCTTCACGGTCAGGCGTAAAGCATACCCAGGGGTAACGGCGGGATGAAGCCGGCATCTGTTCGATGGTCAGCTGGTCCAGCAGTTTGCGGCGACTGGTCGCCTGCTTGGCTTTGCTCTTGTTGCTGGAGAAGCGCTGGATAAAGGCCTGCAGTTCGCGGATTTTATCCTCACGGCGCTTTTTCTGGTCATTCATCAGGGACTGCATAATCTTGCTGGATTCATACCAGAAGTCGTAGTTACCGACATACAGCTTGACCTGATTGTAGTCGATATCAACGATATGCGTGCAGATATTGTTCAGGAACCAGCGGTCATGGCTGACCACGATCAGCGTGCCGGGGAAGTCCATCAGGAAATCCTCCAGCCAGGCGACGGAACGGTTGTCCAGGTTGTTGGTCGGCTCGTCCAGCAGCAGAATGTCCGGATGACCGAAAAGCGCCTGTGCCAGCAAAACCTTGAATTTGTCACCGGCTTTCAGGTCCGCCATAAGCGTATAGTGGTCATCGGCGGGAATGCCGAGACCGGTCAGCATTGTGGCGGCGTCGCTTTCAGCGTTCCAGCCGTCAAGCTCGGCAAACTCACCCTCAAGCAACGCGGCGCGCTCGCCGTCCGCCTCGCTGAAATCGGGCTTGGCGTACAGCTCATCCTTCTCCTTCATAATTTCATGAAGACGGGGGTTGCCCATGATCACGGCATCCATAACGGGATAAGCGTCATACGCGAACTGATCCTGCTTCAGTGTGGACATGCGTTCATCCGCGGGAACAGACACGCTGCCCGTGGTGGGCTCCAGTTCACCGGAAAGAATCTTCAGAAATGTGGATTTACCCGCGCCGTTGGCGCCGATAATGCCGTAGCAGTTGCCGGGCAGGAACTTCAGGTCCGCGCCGGAAAACAGTTTCTGACCGCCGAAGGTAAGGGATACGTTACTGACTGTGATCATAATAACTCCTGTTCTGCTGTATTTGGCTGTGTGTTACTCCGCGATCAGCCGGATCAGGGCGTTCGCGTATATTTTGATTGTAAGGATCATTTTGTCAATCTCAACGTATTCATTCGCCTGATGAGCAAGATCGACATCATCCGGGAAACCCGCGCCGAACGCGACGCCCTGCTTAAGCACCTTGGCATAGGTGCCGCCGCCTGTGGACATCGGATACGCGTCCAGCCCTGTTTCTTCATGATATGCGCTCAGCAGGGCGGTAACCAGCTCGCTGTCGGCCGGCACATGGTGCGGCGGGGTGACCTTTGTGCAGGTGACGCGGATGCCGGGAAGATGATCCGCGGTTGCCTTCTGCAGCGCGTCAAGATCCGATGTGATGGGGCAGCGGTAGTCAAGCGTGGCGAAAAGGTGCCCGTCTTTGATACGCAGAATGCCGATGTTGCAGGTCAGCGCGCCGGAAACATCATCCGAGCAGGCGCAGCCGAGTGAAGCACCGTTATACTCAATGCCGACGGCATCCGCCAGCGTGCGCACGGGGCCGGTAACACCGAGTTCCTTCAGCAGATTGAGCATCATGCCGATGGCATTCCTGGCGCTCTGCGGGTAAGCGGAATGACCGGGTATGCCGGCGGCATGCACGAGAATGCCGCCGTCCGTCTTTTCCGCGGTATACGGAAGACCGGTTTTAACGGCGTAAGCCGCGACTTTCGCGATCAGGTCATCACCGCCGGCAAGCAGTGCTTCACATTCGCCGGGGATTACGTTTGTCCGTTCACCGGTTTCAAGACGCAGAATTTTCAGACCGGTGTCATCCGTATCCGCTCTCAGCTCAAAACCGAGCATGGATTTCTCAGTGTTGATGACGGGGAATGACGCGTCAGGGCTGAAGCCCATTGCCGGCATATCCGTGTGCGCCGTATACCAGTCCATATCCTCCCAGCCGGATTCCTCATCGCAGCCGAGAATGAGCCGGACGGACCTGCGCAGCGGGATTCCCGCGTCGCGGATTGCTTTCATCGCGAAGAGCGCGCAAAGCGACGGACCTTTGTCATCCCCTGTGCCACGGCCGTAGACGCGGCCGTTGTCCATTTCGGCGCCGAAAGGCGGACGGTTCCATCCGTCACCCGCCGGAACAACATCCAGATGGCCGAGAACCGCGATTTCATCATCGCTGTCTCCGAGACGGATATCGCAGGCATAGCCGTCATAGGCTCCGGTCATGAAGCCGAGCGTTTCGGCATCCACCATTGCCATATCCAGCATACGGCGGACATCACGGCCGAAGGGCGCCCCGTCTTCCGCCTCACCTTTGACGGAAGGCACCTGAACCCAGCGCCGGAGCATGGAAACATACTGATCGCGATAGCTGTCAATCAGATCGTAAATCTTCTGATTACACATATTCAAACCTCCGTAAAAACTGTTTTCTTACTGTCGGACCGTACCGGAACGAATGTGCCCGGAGCGGAATTTCAGAACGCGTTGCGCGGATCCCTGCTTTGCTTTTTCGGCGCGTCCGGATCAATATACTCGATATCCATCCGTTCAAAGGATACCGATTCAAAGAACGCGTCCGGCAGGAAACGTGTCTGACCGAATTCCTCCCAGTCCCGCCGGTTCCTGTCAAGCCAGAGAGGAATGGGAAGATCCAGCTTGTGACACGCGTCATGCAAAGCTTCGGACGGATCGTCACGCGTACAGGGAATGACGGTCTGGTTATCAATCCGGTGATGCCGGATGATTTTGACCCAAAGGGCAGAGGCCATCTTTCCACCTCCTTGCAGAATCAACTTACATTATCGCACACAAAACGCCGCGATGCAAGGAAAAACGGGCACCTGCGTAATATTCCCGTGATGTATCTTTGTATTTATTGTGCTATACTTGATTTGCGGGGAACTGTTCATACATGATTGATATCGGCGGGATTACGCTGACGGATGGCGGGGTGAATGAAGTGCTGAATGAAACCGGGGTACGGTTTGAAACAGATGACGCGGTACTGCAACGGCTTTTTGACGCGGCGGAAGGCAAGTGCGGACGGAATATACGCATGTTCGGCGGCAGGAAGGTGCTGGTGGAAGGCGGAGGATATGAAAAAGCCTGGCTGGAAACACAGCCCATGGGCGGCGGAATGTACGCGAAACGCGATCTGACAGCGGCACTGAACAACCAGCTGATTTTCATTGACGGCCAGCGCGCTGACGGACGGATGCCCGGTTCCCTGCAGTGCATGCCGGACGGGACGGTTGAACCGCAGTATAACAAACTGCAGGGATTCTGTTTTCCGGAACACGCGCTGGACGTATGGTATCTGACCGGCAGGGATCCGGCATATCTGGACGCGCTGGCGGACTGCCTGCGCCGCTTCGACGAATATCTGCAGCGAACGCGCGATTCAGACGGGGACGGTCTGCTGGAAAGCTGGTGCGTATATGATACGGGAGAGGATAACGCGCTGCGCTACGGGAAAGCGCCGGTATACTGGACGGAGGATGCGCCGCCGGTGAACGCGGATACCGTTCCGATGGCTTCCATGGATGTGACCAGCTACAGCTACGCGTGCCGTGAAACACTGAGGCAGATCAGCCTGCTGCGCGGGAATGCCGCGGACGCGGAAACATGGCGCGTTAAAGCCTGTGAAACGGCCGCGCTGCTGAAGAAAGGACTGTGGGATGAACGCAGATCGGCCTGCTATGACCGGGACAGGACAGGCCGGGTAATCGATGTGCTGTGCCATAACAACCTGCGGTGTATGTACTGGGGTTCGTTTTCGCAGGAGATGGCGGACCGGTTTGTAAGTGAGCATCTGCTGAACGAAAACGAGTTTCTGACGCCGCTCCCGCTGCCGTCGGTCGCGGTGAATGACCCGATGTTCAGAAACATACCGGCCAACAACTGGAGCGGCCAGTGCGAGGGGCTGACATATCAGCGTGCGATTCCGGCGCTGGAGCGCTACGGGTATGAAAAAACCGTGACATATCTCGGACACAGGCTGCTGGACACTGTTGTACGGAACGGATACCTGTTCACACAGCAGTATGATCCGTTTACGGGAGCGGCGTCACGCGTGGGCATGTATTCGCACGATGTGACCGCCGCGGACGCGGATGAGCCGGTGCAGGACGCGTACGGACCGACGGTGCTCGCGTGCCTGGAATACATTTCTCATATCTGGGGCGTTGAGCTGAAGAGGGATGAGGTGTGGTTCAGCGCGGGAAAGGGCATGCCGTATACCTATGAGCAGCGTTTCGGGGAGAAGACATACGGCATTGTATCGGACGGACGCGGCGCGGAACTGTTTTTCGGAAGGAAAAGGATATGCCGCGTTACCTGCGGGTGCCGGATAATCTGTGACCGGAACGGGGAGATCCTGCGCAGTGTCGGAATTGAGGACTGAACAGGATATGAATCCCTTCGGAAACCGATTTTCCCCGCGAACTGCCCGCGCAATCGAAAAAATGTAAAAAATGACCGGCACTTTTCCATATGTGAGGTGTTACCGGTCAGGTTGGCGACAGCAGTTACAAAAACGTTTGCGTAAACGGACGCGGTATGATATACTGAGATGACAAACGGCCGCATTTCCGCGCTTCGCGGCCTGTTGGTCAGGAGATCAATAATACAGCACAGCGGGAGGAAGCATGCCATGAAATTCGGTCATTTTGACGACAAAGCCCGTGAATATGTGATTGACACACCGCGTACACCCTATCCGTGGATCAACTATCTCGGAAGCGAAAAGTTTTTCGGTATCATCAGCAACACCGCCGGCGGATACTGCTTCTACCGTGACGCCCGCCTGCGCAGGATTACCCGCTACCGCTACAACAATATGCCCGTGGATAACGGCGGCCGTTATTTTTACATCAATGACAACGGCACTGTCTGGAATCCCGGCTGGAAGCCCGTAAAGACCGAACTGGATGAATATTCCTGCCGGCACGGTATGGGCTATACGATTATCACCGGCAAAAAGAACGGCGTGAAAGCGGAACAGAAGAGCTTTGTGCCGCTGGGTGTTGACGCGGAAGTGCATCAGATCACGCTGACGAATGAAACTGACGGCGTGAAGGATGTCATACTGACCAGCTTTGTGGAATTCTGCCTGTGGAACGCGCAGGATGATATGCTGAATTTCCAGCGCAACTTCTCGACGGGTGAGGTCGAAGTTGAAAACGGCGTGATCTACCACAAGACCGAGTACCGCGAACGCCGCAACCATTACAGCTTCTATGCCGTGAATACACCCGTGGACGGCTTTGACACCGATATGGAAACATTCCTCGGTATGTACAACGGCTTTGACGCGCCGCAGGCGGTTATGACCGGCACGATGGGCAATTCCGTCGCTTCCGGCTGGCAGCCCATGGCCGCGCATCAGATCCGCGTACATCTTGAAGCCGGTGAAGAAAAGAAATACAATTTCGTGCTCGGCTATGTGGAACTGCCCGTGGATCAGAAATGGGAAAAGCCCGGCGTTATCAATAAAAAGCCCGCGAAGGAACTGCTTGCCGGGCTGACGACGGATGAGCAGATCGATCAGGCTTTCGCCGCGCTGAAAGCACACTGGGATGAACTGCTCAGCGCGTACACACTGACCACCGACAATGAAAAACTGGGCCGGATGGTGAATATCTGGAATCCCTATCAGTGCATGGTGACCTTCAATATGAGCCGCTCGACATCTATGTTTGAGAGCGGTATCGGCCGCGGCATGGGCTTCCGCGATTCCTCACAGGACCTGCTCGGCTTTGTGCATCAGATTCCCGAACGCGCGCGTGAACGTATTCTGGATATCGCGGCCACTCAGTTCCGCGACGGCGGATGCTATCATCAGTATCAGCCGCTGACCAAGAAGGGCAACAACGATATCGGCGGCGGCTTCAATGATGACCCGCTGTGGCTGATTGCCGGCACCGCCGCGTATATCAAGGAAACCGGGGATTTCGGGATCCTGGACGCGAAAACACCCTATGACTGCAACCCGGATGACTGCGGAACGCTGATGGAGCACCTCGAGGCCAGCTTCTATCATGTGGTGAACAACAAAGGCCCGCACGGGCTGCCGCTGATCGGCCGTGCCGACTGGAATGACTGCCTGAACCTGAACTGCTATTCCGATACGCCTGATGAGAGCTTCCAGACATTCTCCAATCCCAACGCGCCGGATGACCGTATTGCGGAATCCGTTCTGATTGCCGGTATGTTTGTTTCCATCGGCCCCGAACTGGTTGCCCTGCTGCGGCGCCGCGGTGAAGATGAAAAGGCTGACAAGGCGCAGAAAGAGATCGACGCGATGACCGCGGCGGTTGAAAAGGACGGCTGGGACGGCGAATGGTTTGTGCGCGCGTATGACGCCATGGGTAACAAGGTCGGCAGCAAGGAATGCGATGACGGTAAGATTTTCATTGAGAGCCAGGGCTACTGTGTGATGGCCGGCATCGGTGTGGATAACGGAAAGGCCGAGCAGGCGCTGGAATCCGTACACAAGTATCTGGAAACCCCGCACGGAATCGTGCTGCTGCAGCCCGCCTATAAGGAATATCACCTTGAGCTGGGTGAGGTCAGTTCCTATCCGGGCGGATACAAGGAAAACGCCGGCATCTTCTGCCATAACAACCCCTGGATTATTGCCGCGGAGACCGTGGTCGGCCACGGCGACCGGGCGTTTGACCTTTACAGCAGGATCGCTCCCGCGTGGCGCGAGGAGATTTCGGACCTGCATAAGACGGAACCGTATGTATACAGCCAGATGATCGCCGGTAAGGACGCCGCCAACTACGGCCAGGCAAAGAACAGCTGGCTGACCGGCACCGCCTCCTGGAACTTCTACGTGATCAGTAATTATATTCTCGGTATCAAACCCGACTGGGACGGACTGAAGATTGATCCCTGCATTCCGCATGACTGGGACGGCTATCAGGTCAGCCGCCGTTTCCGCGGAGCGGTTTATGATATTGAGATTGTGAATCCCGCTCATGTCTGCCGCGGTGTGAAGAAGATCACCGTGGACGGCGCTGAGATCGAAGGCGGCGTTCTGCCTGTTTTCGCTGACGGAAAGCATCACAAAGCGGAAGTCGTTATGGGCTGATCAACACCCTCACGGCTGCCATACAGGGAACAGCCGTCCTGCCGGTATCCGCCGGGGGACGGCTGTTCCGGCATAACGGAATGCCGGACAAACGAAAACACACATAAGGAGACCGGAACATGAAAGTGGAATCCAGTACCTATCTTCGGGAAATGAAGCCCGTATTCCGGCAACTGCTGGATGCATTGCTGATGAAGTACGGGTACGCGTCCATTCTGGCATCCGACGTGGAATGCAAGAATTACCGCGTTTCCGCGCAGGGAATCAGCATCAACGAATCAAACGGTTTCGGAAAACGCGCGTTCACCGTACGCGTATATAACGGCGGAGGTTATGCCGAATACAGCTCGGTCACGCTGAAAGCGGAGGATATTCCTGCCGTAACGGATGAAATCGCAAACCGGCTTATTGAGGGAACAAGAAACTATGAACGCCTTGAGACTCCGGTATCCGGTGACGAAAGCATCAGCTTTGTAAAGTCCACGGAATATGAGATTGATCCTGTGGCAATGGGTGATGAGGCGATTATCGGAAAACTGGTCGGCACACGCCTTAAGGGAATGGCGATGGACGAACGCCTGCTTGATACGAGCTGCAGTTTCGGCTTTCAGAAGTATCATAAGCTTTTCATGTCCGGGAACCGGGATATGGAGCAGAATGTGCTGTATGCCGACGGTCACGTGGCGATGATGGCGCGAAAAGACGCGGAAATCAAGGACGGTTATAAATCCTTTTCCTGCCTCGGCGGCGCGGAGGTACTCGACCGGATTGAGGATTATCTGCCGGAAGTGCTGAAAAACGTAACGGATCTGCTTGAATCCGAACCGATTGTACCGGGTGAGTATGAATGCATCTGCACCCCGGAAGTGACGGGCATGATCGTGCATGAAGCCTTCGGCCACGGCGTTGAAATGGATATGTTTGTCAAGGATCGCGCGCTCGCGAAGGAATTTATGGGAAAACGCGTGGCTTCGGATCTGATTACCATGCGGGACGGCGCCGCGACCGGGTATGACGATGTGGCGACTTTCTTCTTCGATGACGAAGGAAACCCGGCTTCGGACACGCTGGTCATTGATAAGGGTATTCTGGTGTCCGGCTATGCCGATGAGGTGTCCGCGGGACGGCTGGGCGTGAAGGCTACCGGCAACGGACGCCGCGAGTCCGTTGATCACAAGGCATATACACGTATGACCAATACCTATTTCCTTGAGGGCAATGACGAACTTGAGGATATGATCGCGTCCGTGAAATACGGGTTCCTGCTGGATAACCCGTCTTCCGGTATGGAGGACCCCAAAAACTGGGGAATCCAGTGCATGGTTTCATTCGGACGTGAAATCAGGGACGGCAAACTGACCGGGAAGGTATGCTCACCGATTGTGCTTTCCGGCTATGTGCCGGATCTGCTCAAATCCATCAGCATGGTCGGTAGGAATGTTGAGCACAACGGTGCCGGATACTGCGGAAAAGGCCATAAGGAATGGGTCAAGGTATCGGACGGCGGTCCGTACATCAAGGCAAAAATCCGGCTTGGATAAACGGAGGACAGAAAGATGCTGCAGCTGATCAGAAACGCGCTGGAACAGGAGAATGTCGCTGTCTGGCAGATCAGGAAAACCGAAACCCGTAGGGCGGAACTCTATTTCATCAAAAAAAAGCTGGATATTCCGCGCCTTGCGGTGATGAACGAATATCAGGTGTCCGTGTACCGCGATTTTGAGGAGAACGGACAGAAGTACCGCGGTATGTCCGTCATGTATGCCGAAGAGGGTCAGACGGAGAAACAGATCAGAGAAAAAGTGCGGAACGCGTATTTCGCCGCGCAGTATGTGAAGAATCCGTATTACGATCTACCCGACCCCGTGCGCGAGGCGAAGCAGGAATCAAAATCAGACCTGGCGGGCAGAGACCTGCAGGAAACAGCCAACGCGTTCGCGGATGCTGTGCTGGATGTACCGGATGACGGTGAAGCCTTTGTGAATTCGCTTGAGATCTTCGCGATCCGTTCCGAAGTGACGCTGGTGTCCTCGGCGGGAACAAATGTGTGCTATGAGACTAATAAGGTTGAAGGCGAATTTGTGACACAGTGCGTGCGTCCGGTGGATGTGGAGCAGTACCGGCAGTTCGCGTATGACAGCTTTGACACGCAGGCACTGAAGGATAAAGTCGCGTCTGCTGTTGCCGATGTCCGCATGAGAGCGAACGCGACCGATATGCCGAAAACCGGAAAGCATGATATCCTGCTGACCGGTGAGAATCTGAAGATCTTTTTTGAGTATTATCTGATCCGCGCGAACGCGAGCGTGATTTTCCCCGGCTATTCAACATGGAAAACCGGCGACCGTGTGCAGGAAGCCGGCACGGGTGAAAAGCTCAATATTGATCTGCTTGCCACGGAACCGTATTCCGTCGACGGCGTGCCGATGAAAGACATGGTGCTGACGGAGGACGGTGTGCTGAGGAACATCTGGGGTGCCACGCGGTTTATGCGGTATCTGAACGAAACGCCGACCGGCAGCTATGAGAAGATCCGCGTAAAGAACGGTACCGTACCGTTTGAACAGATGAAAACGGAAGGCACGCTGGAAACCGTATCATTCTCGGATTTCCAGATGGACTACTTTACCGGGAACTTCGGCGGGGAAATGCGTCTGGCGCTTATGAAAAAGGACGGGAAAGATATTCCGCTGTACGGCGGTTCCGTAAACGCCAAAATATCCGACTGCGCGGACCGGCTGGTTTTTTCGACCGAACGGTATGAGGACAGCGGATACTCCGGTCCGTACGCAGTGCTGATTCCGGGTGTCGCGGTCGCGGGCGAATGAATTGAAAAAACAACAAAAAGTGCGGAGGCGATCCGCACTTTTTTGTATGCAGGGTTTTCGCTTACAGCTCTACCGGGACCGGCGTGGAGATTGTTTCCTCAAGTGATTCGGGATGCTCCAGCAGATATTTTGTGATTCTGAGGGATCTGGCGAAATAGAAACCGTCAGCGATGCGCTCATCCAGCGTGAGCGTCAGATCGACCATAAGGCGTTCCTGCTCTGTGCCGTCCGGCATGCGGCAGGTTTCCGGATGCATGGTGCCGATGGTGATCATGATGGAGCAGGTGCCGTAATTGCTCAGATGGTGATACGGCGCGCCGGCGCCGATTGAACCGAGATTGGACAGAAGCACGGTGGAATAATTCGGATCCCCCTTCATCAGCGACCGCGGCATAACGCCGAAGTATTCGAGACGGCGCAGAATACCGAACAGCAGCACCAGAACGCAGCGCGGAAGCCTGCCGACAAAATCCATGGTTTTGCCGAGTTCGTTTCCGGATTCTGTACGAACCTTGCTGACGGAACCGAGAATCATATCCGAAATGCTGCTGAATGTCATTTCCGGATCAACTTTCAGGGTCATCAGAGATTCCTCCGCGACATCCTCAAACGTCCGCTTGACAACAAATGAAAGGGTAATATCCTTCCGCTGCCAGAAACGGCGGCCGGCAATGAAAATGTTCATTTTCGGCCGATGATAGATGGTGCGCGCGGCCGCGGTGCAAATCGCGTGGAACAGCTTGAGGTTTGTGCCATCCTTCTCGTTGCGCTCCTTAATATAGGCCATGAGATCGGTCACATCAAACTTTTCGAAGCTTGAAACCTCAGCCTCTGTACGCTTCGGCATGACATAGGGAACGATGGAATGAAAGCCGTCCAGATCCTTGATACGCGTGCCGTCAGTACGGTTGATCATCGGTTATCCCTCCGGTGAATAATTGTTATAAACACGGTGTATCGTAGCACAACGAAAACAGAGCGTCAATTCACCGTGTTGTTCTTTTTAAGTGTTGTGCAGTCCGTGACGCTTTGCTATACTATGCAGGTGTCTGAAAACGAAATGTGTATTTCCGGATAAATGAGCACGGTAAACCGATCCGGATGAGGCCCCGCGCAGACGGTCCGCCGGGCGGACCGGAAATGTCAGCGGCGGAGAAGGAGATAAACGGGCGTGAAACAGAAATTTCCGATGAAACAGTTCCTGAAGCAGATTGCCGTGATCGCGGTGCCGGTCGCACTTCAGAATCTGCTGACAACGACCGGGAGTATGGTGGATACAATGATGCTGGCGGCGCTCGGTGAGAATACCGTAGGCGCGGTCGGCCTCTGCGCGCAGTTTTCAAGCCTGATGTTCAGCTGCTACTGGGGCTTTGTCGGCGGAGGCATGCTGTTTTTCGCGCAGTATTTCGGCGCGAAGGATGACGACGGGATCAACCGCAGTTACGGTATCACGCTGACATTCATGATGACGGTGGGCTTTGTGTTCTGCCTGCTCGGCGTGCTTTTGCCGGAAACGGTGATGCGGCTGTATACGGATAAAGCCGTGCTGCAGGAGATCGGCGCGGATTACCTGCGCGTCGTCGGCTTTGCCTATCCGCTGATGGTGTACTCCATGGCGATGGCATCGCTGCTGCGCACTACGGATATGGTCCGGGTCCCTCTGATCGGCGCGATCTGCTCCGTTGCGGTCAACATTACGCTGAACGCGGTACTGATTCCGAAAATGGGTGTGCAGGGTGCCGCAACCGCGACTGTGGCGGCCAATCTGGTAAATGTGCTGGTTATTCTGGGATTGGGCAAACTGAAAAAACACGCCTATCTGACAGCTGTAAGGGAGCATTTCCGCTGGACGCGGCAGACAGTGAAAAAATATCTGCAAAAATGCTTCCCGATTATATGCAATGAACTGCTGATCGGTGTGGGCAACATGGTGATCAATATCGTGCTCGGCCGGCAGCCTGAGCAGGCGATAGCGGCACTTGCCGTGATGCGGACGCTGGAGGGGCTTGTGATCGGCTTCTTCGCGGGATTCAGCAACGCGTCCTCGGTGCTTGTCGGAACGGAAGTCGGTGCCGGGCATCCCGAAACGGCATACCGCCGCGCGTTACGGCTGGTATATCTGTGCATGGCATTTATCGCGCTGACAGGCTGTGCTCTGATGGCGGTAAACCATCCGCTGCTGCATGTAATGGGCCTGCATGACCTGAGCTATGAGTATGGCTTTACGATTGTGCTGATCTATTGCGCCGCGGCGGTGATCCGCATGGGCAACTGGACAAAGAATGACACTTTCCGCGCCGCCGGAGACGCGACAACAGGCACCGTGCTGGAAATCACATTCATGTATCTGATGGTCCTGCCGGCGGTGTGCCTGAGCGGGCTTGTGTGGAAATGGGCATTCCCGCTGGTGTTCCTGTGCTGCTATATTGACGAACCGATCCGGTTTGTGATTATGCATATCCATCTGTACAGCGGGAAATGGATACGGCCTGTGACAGATGAAGGGATCGCGGCCATGCCGGAATTCCGCCGGAAACTGAAGGAAAAACACTGAAAAAGAAAACAACGGCCCGCTTCCTGCACGGAGGCGGACCGTTGTTTTTTGAAATGACTTACAGATCTTTGGTGACGATGACATTCGCGCCGTTTCCGTCAACGTTTTCCAGAACAACGGTGCCGGCTTTGACAGGGGACGCGAGGGAAACACTGTTCAGCACGCGCATGATCTCAAGCAGCAATGCTTTCGGCACGGCCTTGTCCGTTTTGACCGGGCAGCGCGGATACAGCGCGCCGGAAATCCGTACGGTCGAAGTCAGCACACGCGTCGGGCTGTAGATTTCATTTCTGCCGTATTCGGCACCGCGCGGGCATGTATTTCCCGTAACGGCATAACCGTTTTCTTCATCCACTTTCAGCCGGCATCCGCGCGGACAGACAATACATACCAGTTCCTTCATGTTATTCCGCCTCCCTTGCCGAGACTGTGATGTCCTTACCGGCTGCCGCGTCAAGCACTTTGCGCGGCAGCAGAATATGCTCCATTTCACCGGGCGCCATATGATCGCGCTTAAAGGTGAAAAGCGTTTCGCCGTTCGCGCTGACCTCAATCACACTGCTCCGGAATACCCGGCGCACGCGGAAAAACACATCCGCGGCCTTATCAACCCGGTTTACGCGGATTTTCATGGGAACCGTATAGCCAATATCGCTGCCGGCACGGACTGATATAAACGGATCATCGCACGGGTTATCCAGTACATACTTCGCGGCAGCGGCGCCGGCACGTTCACTTTCCGCGGACACATAGTCCACCAGATCATGCACATGCACAACATTGCCGCAGGCAAAGATGCCGGGCGCGGAGGTTTCCATATTCTCGTACACAACGGCGCCGTTGGTGCGCGGATCCATTTCAATGCCCGCGGAACGGGTCAGTTCATTTTCCGGAATCAGACCGACGCTCAGCAACACCGTATCGCAGTCGAATTCCATTTCCGTGCCGGGTACAGGATTGCGGCTCTCATCGACCCGCATGACCGTGACATGGGACACGCGACCGTTTTCCGCCCTGATATCGGTAATCGTATGACTCAGATACAACGGGATATTCCAGTCCTGCAGGCATTGCACGATATTGCGCATCAGTCCGCCGGAATAAGGCATGACCTCCACGCAAGCAAGCACCCGCGCGCCTTCGAGCGTCATCCGGCGGGCCATGATCAGCCCGATATCCCCGCTACCGAGGATGATGACGCGCTTACCTACCATATAGCCTTCCATGTTCAGATAGCGCTGCGCGCTTCCGGCGGTAAACACACCGGCGGGCCTGTCACCGGGGATGGCAATCGCGCCTCTTGTGCGTTCACGGCAGCCCATGGCGAGCACGATACTTTTTGCTTTCAGTACACGGTAACCTTCGGCCGCGCTGATCACATGCACCTCATGCTCTTTGTTGATTTCAAGCACCATGGTGTCTGTCATGATTTCGACACCGGTGTTTCCGACCATGCTGATAAAGCGGCCGGCGTACTCGGGACCGGTCAGCTCCTCCTTAAAACGGTGCAGACCGAAACCGTTGTGGATGCACTGGTTCAGAATGCCGCCCGGCTCCCTGTCACGCTCGACAATGAGAATCTTTCTCAGTCCGTTCTCCCAGGCGCTGTTCGCGGCGGCAAGGCCGGCGGGACCTCCGCCGATGATGATCAGATCATACATTACCCGTCCACCTCCGTTTTGGTCTCGCTTTTCAGAATAAAGCTGCCTTCGCCGTCCTGCAGGATATCCAGCGCGCCGATTCCGAGTTCACGGCGCAGAATCTCCACTACGCGCGGACCGCAGAATCCACCCTGACAGCGCCCCATACCTGTGCCCGCGCGGCGCTTGATGCCATCCACGGAGCACGGAGGTACCGGCGAATGAATCGCGTCGACAATTTCGCCTTCGGTTACGGTTTCACAACGGCAGATAATCCTGCCGTACAGCGGATTCTCACGGATGACCGCGCGGCGGCCATCCTCATCCAGAGCACGGAAACGGATCTTTTTACGCGTGGTAACCGCGTCGCTTCTGACCTCGGCGGTAAAGCCGCATTCCTTCAGCAGCTCAACCGCTTTGAGCGCGATCGCGGGCGCGGAGGAAAGCCCCGGGCTTTTGATGCCGGCCAGATCAATGAAGTTCTCCGCGGCAATGCCGATCTGGAATTCATCCTGATCCGTATTGGCACGAATGCCTGAAAAATTGCGGATTGAATTGCGGTAGGTGAGGGAAGGCATTGTTTTTGCCGCTTTTTCCCGCACAAAGGCCATGCCGGAAGCGGTATTTTTCGGACGGTCGGGTTCATTTGTACCCACGGCGTTGGGACCGACGATCAGATTACCGCCGACGGTGGGGGAAATGAGCACGCCCTTGCCGTCCTGATTGGGGCACTGGAACAGCACATGGTTCGCCCGGGAACCTTCGCATTTGTCCAGCAGATAATACTCACCGCGGTTCGGCATCATGGTAAAGCTCTTTTCAGATACCATGTTATGGATCGCCTCGCTGCCGGTACCGGCGGCGTTGATGACATACCGGGCCTCAAAATCGCCGGCTGACGTGTGAAGAAGATAACGGTCGCCGAGCCTGTCAATGCCCGTGACCTTCGCGTTACGTTTCACTTCGGCACCGTTGACAACGGCGGTTTCCGCAAAAGCGATCGCGTAATCCCAGGGATTGATGATGCCGGCGGTCGGAGCGTACAGCGCGCCTTTGACTTCACGGCTGACTTCCGGCTCCATGGCGAAGACCTCGTCCGCTGTCAGGATCCGGATACCGGGTACCCCGTTCTCCGTGCCGCGGCGATAAAGCTCCCGCACGGTATCCATCTCAGACTCGGAAAAAGCCAGCACAAGGCTGCCGACGCGCGAAAAGGGAACGCTGAGATCCTTGCACAGCTGTTCCGCCATGGCGTTGCCCTTTACATTCAATTCCGCCATCAGTGTACCGGGTTTCGGGTCATATCCGGCGTGAATAATCGCGCTGTTCGCCCGGGTCGCGCCCATGGCGATATCATTTTCCTTTTCAAGAATGAGCAGACTGACGCGATACCTGCTCAGTTCAAAAGCGGCTGCCGCGCCGATTACGCCGCATCCGATAACGGCAATATCATAGATCATAACGGTTTCATCTCCTGCAGATCATTCAGCCCTGACGGGCGGGGAATACAAACCATATTATTTTACCGCCCGAAGCCGATTCACACAAGTAAAAAAAGGTGATAATCATCCGTACGGGTGTTTTTTCATATCACGGATGTATTTATTGCCGCTTGTATGGTATACTTTCCCGGAAGAATGAACAGAAGGAAAGCTGCAATGGACGGTATGAAGGAAGAACTGAGACGGAAAAAACTTTTTCTGCTCGATATGGACGGTACCCTGTATCTGGATGATAACCTGTTTCCGCGCTGTATTGATTTTCTGAACACCGTGCGGGAACACGGGGGCAGTTATCTGTATGTGACCAACAACTCTTCCAAATCGGTGGACAAGTATGTTGAAAAGCTGGAACGGATCGGCATTTCCGCGTCGAAGGATGATTTCTTTACATCCACCGACGCCGCGTGCGTATATCTGAAACGCGGTAAGCAGTACCGGCGGATTTACGCGCTCGGCACGGAAACATTCAAACAGCAGCTCAGAAGCGCCGGTTTCCCGGTTACGGACAGACTGGAAGACGGAATCGACTGCCTGCTGATGGGCTATGATACCGAGCTGACCTACCGCAAGCTGGAGGACGCGTGTATTCTGCTGGGGAAAGGCGTGGATTATCTGGCCACAAATCCGGACTGGGTCTGCCCGACAGCCTACGGGTATGTGCCGGACTGCGGTTCTTTTGCCGAGATGCTTTTCCGCGCGACCGGACGGCGGCCGTACTTTATCGGAAAACCAGAGCCGGATATCGCGTTGCTGGCGATTGAAAAAGCCGGTTATAAAAAAGAGGACGCCGTACTGATCGGCGACCGGATCTATACGGACATTGCCTGCGGCGTGAACGCGGGCATAACCACCGTGCTGGTATTCAGCGGTGAGACAACACGGGAGGATTATGAAAAAAGCGATATACGGCCGACATGGACAGCGGCGGATATCGCGGAAATTTATGAAATGATCAGATAAACATACGAAAGGCGGCCGGGCGGCCGCCTTTCATATATCAGGCACTCACATAATCGCTGCCGACGAAGCCTTCCTGTCCTTTGTAAATGATGCGGCACCAGTATGTTCCGCGGTTCACCAGCGTGACGACGGTGCCCTTGCGCAGCTGACAGATGACATTGCTCAGGTCACTGGAATCCTTGGTTCTGCGAAAACGGACATAGTCACCGGTGATGGTAACCTGTTTTCCGGATGTCGCGCCGGTACCGCCGGCAACTTCTTCCAGATCAATGTCATTCAGTTCGGTCAGATTTTCCTTTTTGATTTCCATGTTCAATACCGCCCTTTCTTATCACTTACCGGATATCCCGGATACTGAGGTGCCTGGATAAATCATTCAGAACAACTGTGGAAGAATCATGCTTCTTACCGTCCTTTCATACTGCTTCGAGGTTTCCCTCAGGCACGCGGACAGTATAGCATGCGGGCTGTTGCAAAAGTGTTGCATGTCCGGAAAAAAATCAGAGGTCCCGGTTGCCGGGATTCCCGGCGATGCCGAGCTGTTCCGCGACCCGCGCCACCTGCTCCGCGACGGCGGCGGCCACACGTTTGTCGAAAGCGCCGGGAATGATATAATCCTCATTCAGCTCATCATCGCCGCACAGGGAAGCGATCGCCCCGGCCGCGGCAAGCTTCATTTCCTCCACAATCTGCCGTGCCTGCACCATCAGCGCACCGCGGAACAGACCGGGGAAAACCAGCACGTTATTGATCTGATTCGGATAGTCACTGCGGCCGGTTGCCACAATGCGCGCCCCGCCGGCTTTCGCGTCCTCAGGCATAATTTCGGGGGTCGGGTTGGCCATAGCGAACACAATCGCGTCTTTCGCCATGGTCGCGATCATACCGGAGGTGACGATTTTCGGTGCGGACACACCGATAAACACATCCTTATTCCGGATCACTTCCGAAAGCGGACCGCGCTCGTGATCCCGGTTGGTGACGGCGGCCATTGCCGCCTGCGCCGGATTCATCCAGGATTCACCTTCACATACCGCTCCCGATTTATCCACAAGCACGATATCCTTCGGCCCCATCTGAAGCAGCAGCCTGCAGATGGAAATGCCCGCGGAACCCGCGCCGTTGATCACGATGCGTACATCCTTCCAATCCTTGCCGACAACTTTCAGGGCGTTGATCATGCCCGCGGTGACAACAATGGCCGTTCCGTGCTGATCATCATGGAAAACGGGGATGTTGAGCTCCTGTTTCAGGCGTGTTTCAATCTCAAAACAACGGGGCGCGGAAATGTCTTCCAGATTAATGCCGCCGAAAGAAGGCGCGAGGTATTTGACGGTTTTGATGATTTCTTCGGTATCCTTGGTATCGAGACAGATCGGGAACGCGTCAACACCGCCGAATTCCTTGAACAGCACAGCCTTGCCTTCCATAACGGGCATGGCGGCTTCCGGACCGATATCGCCCAGACCGAGCACGGCGGTTCCGTCGCTGACGACGGCTACGGTATGACTCTTGATCGTATACTGATACACGTCACGTCTGTCAGCGTGGATCTTTCTGCACGGTTCCGCCACACCGGGGGTATACGCGGTTGAAAGCTCATCCCGGTCGGTGACGGGCACTCTGGAAACAACTTCCAGCTTTCCGCGGTTCTTTTTGCATAATTCCAGACTTGCCTGATTGAAATCCATCTGTTACGCCTCCATCCTTAACGGTACACCGGCTATGATACACGCTTTCACGCCGCTTGTCAGCCGGAAACGGCACATTTCGCGAACGGGAATACGGGAAAAACAAAACCGGGACAAACTTCCCGAAGCACCGGCGGTTTATACGGACGGCACAGACCGCTCCGTCAGGCCGTCGCGGACATAGCGGACATCAATCTCATCGACTGACGGGTTTTCGAAAAGCGAATTCACTTTCAGCAGCAATCCTTCGTCAACAAAGAAATCCGAACCGCCGTTTCCGGATTCAACCCTGCGGTTGCGTTCTTCAATGCTTTTTTTCCATACCGCGTCTGTTACATCAATATAGTGCCATTCATACGGGATGTTCTGAACGCGGAAAAAATCCGATATTTCCGTTCTGTCCGCTTTTGTCCAGAATCCCCAGTCCAGAATCACATCCGCGCCGGCTTTGCTGATTTCAGCCGCTTTTTTGCGCAGATACAGGTTTACCCGTTTCGCGAAGGTATTATAGAATTCCCCCTGCTCGTTGCGGATCAGGTCATAGGTCACTTCATCCGTTGAGAGAATGACAGCGTTATGCAGTTCCTTCAGGCGGCGAGCGTAACAGCTTTTGCCGCTGCAGATTTTGCCGCAGATGAGATAGATCATTTTACCCTCCGGGGAGATTGATGGGAAAGACAAACGCTGAAGCGGCGCGCTTTACCGGACACGCTCCACTTTGATGGTATTGGTGTTTCCGCCGCTTCCGTTGATCTGACCGCCTGTCAGAACAACATTGTCGCCGGGCTGAAGGGAGAAGGTATCACGCGCGTATTTCATATCCTGCCAGAACATGACATCCATGGAGCTGTACGCCTCGGTAAGCACCGGCGTTACGCCCCAGGAAAGGTTGAGCTTCCGCCATGGTTTTTACGGCCTGCACCGGGAATTTGCCCGCCGCGGTTTCACCTGATAGCACATGGCGGTCAGCGTTTCTTCATTGTCACAGGCCGGACCGACGGTGCAGATAATCTTTGTTTTTCTCATGCAAAACCCTCTCTTCCTTTGACAGTAACTGTTAATTATGCTTTGTATCCGTTGACCGGAATCGGGGCGGACCAGGCTTTACGCCCCTGAGTGTCACGGATTTCCACCCGGACAAACCGCTCGCCCGGCTGAATGTCATAAACAGAGGATGTCATGCCGTGACCTGTGCGGCTGCGGCCTTTCACCCATGCCAGATTTGAGTAAAAAATGATCGTATCCGCTTCACTGCAGCTGACGGTGATTGCCGTGTCCGTTACTTCAATCTGTCTGATTTCAGGCCCCAGCGTCGCGTAGAAACGGCCGCTTTTCAATGCCTGCAGTACAGCGGTCAGCGTCAGGCTTTCCGCCTGGACCACGGTCGCGGCGACAGTAAGATCGGAACCGTAAAAATGTACGTCATCATTGGCGAAAACAGGCAGCAACTGCCCGCCGGAGGACCACGTCACATCCAGAATCGCGGATGAATCCGCACGGTCCGCGTTGTAAGGCACAGCAGATACTGAATTCCAGATTTCAACGCCGCAGAGGTTCTTAAGCGAGGAGATACAGCCGGGCGTATTCAGCGACCATGCCGGGTGGGCGAGGAATGCCGCGCCTCCCAGCCGGATGACCGTGTCTATCGCTTCCTGCGGCGGTATGGAACGGCTCCACAGCGTGCCGATCTCACTGCTCATGCCGAGCCCGATCAGATGGATACACTGATCAGGCAGAAGATAATCCATTTCAATACCGGGTATCATCAGCAGACCGTCGGGGACATTCTCCGGCAGCGTTACGCGACGGTGATCGGTAATCGCCAGTATATCATAGCCTGCTTTACGGTACAGCTCCATGCTTTCCGCGGGTGAAGCCTGCCCGTCGGAACATGTGGTATGACAGTGAAAATTCGCCTTATAGAAGGGAAGATGATCGGAAAAAAGCCGCATACATTGCCTCCGTTGTTCATACCTGTGCCGTAACCGTTGACGCATACAGGCACAGATCCATTATACACGCGGGTATGTTCACCTTCAACCCATATCTGCCCCGGAACAGACGCGACGAATATACGCTGGATTTGTTGACGGTTTGTGATATACTGTAATAAACCAATATGCTATTTTTTGTATATGGACACAGATCCATAGCGAAAGGACGGAAAATATGGAACAATCCAAAGTGTACTTTACCGATTTCCGCACGACCATCGGCGTGAGCCTGATACAGAAACTGCAGAAGCTGATCCGCAAGGCGGGCATTGCCGACATTGACATGAACAATAAGTTCGTTGCGATCAAAATGCATTTCGGCGAGCTGGGCAATCTTTCCTTCCTGCGTCCGAACTACGCGAAAGCGGTCGCGGATGTTGTGAAGGAACTCGGGGGTATCCCTTTCCTGACGGACTGCAACACACTGTATCCCGGATCGCGTAAAAACGCGCTGGAGCATCTGGATTGCGCGAACCTGAACGGATTCAACACCGTGACAACCGGCTGCCAGATTCTGATCGGCGACGGCCTGCGCGGCACGGACGATGTGCTTGTGCCTGTGCCGAACGGTGAATACTGCAAGGAAGCCTATATCGGGCGTGCCGTTATGGATGCCGATGTGTTTATTTCCCTGTCGCATTTCAAGGGGCATGAAGCGACCGGTTTCGGCGGCGCGCTCAAGAATATCGGCATGGGCTGCGGAAGCCGCGCCGGAAAGATGCAGCAGCACGCGTCCGGGCATCCGGAAGTGAACCCGGATCTTTGCCGCGCATGTCACCGCTGCGCGCATGAATGCGGATCGGACGCCATTCGCTTTGACAGCGGAAAAGCCGTGATTGACGATACGCTGTGCAAAGGCTGCGGGCGTTGCATCGGCGCGTGCGCGTTTGACGCGATCGCGAACAGGAATGACAGCGCGAACGAGGACCTGTGCTGCAAGATCGCCGAGTACAGCGCGGCTGTTTGCGCGGGCCGGCCCTGCTTCCATATCAGCCTTGTGCAGGATATTTCACCCAACTGCGACTGCCATGACGAGAATGACGCGCCGATTCTGCCGGATGTCGGCATGTTCGCGTCCTTCGATCCTGTAGCGCTGGACCAGGCCTGTGTTGACGCGTGCCTCGCGTCCGCGCCCATGCCCAACAGCCAGCTGAGCGACAATCTGAACAAACCCGGCTGGCATGTGCATGAAGACCATTTCCTGAATTCCAACCCGAATGTTCGCTGGAAAGAAACACTTTCCCATGCGGAAAAGATCGGACTGGGAACCAGAAACTATACGCTGATCAAGCTTTGATTTTCAGAATGAAATACGGAATCCGGACGGAAAACCCGCCCGGATTTTTCATATCCGCCGGAATGTCGGCGATTTATCCGCTTGTGTATTTTTCCAGTGCCATGACCAGCACCGGTATCAGAACGATCTGGACAATGATCCCGGGAACGGCATTCAGAAAAGCGCCGGACATGAATGCCGCCCATCCGAAACCCGAATTTCCGAACCCGAAAAGAATGATTTCAACGATTCCCCATACAACGCGCCCGGCCAGCATCGCGCCGGTCAGGGCGACATAGATATACGGTTTCTTCCGCGGCAGAACCCTGTAAAGGATGCCGGACGTAAGACCGTACGCGGCGAGCTCGAAGCACATCGCGACGCCGGTCGGCATCAGCGGAGGCATACCGAAAAGAACGAAACGAAGCAGCGGCGCGATCAGACCGACGGTCAGCCCGTACCACGGACCGCAGAAGAAACCGCACAGCAGCACAGGAAGATGCATAGGGCAGAGCGCGTTCCCGATCCGGGGAATCTGCCCGGTAAGAAAGGGAAGAAGAAGTGCCAGAGCCAGAAACATGGCTCCGAGAATCATACGGAAAAGATTGCTTTTTGATGACATCGAACAACCTCATTTTAAAATGATCAGCATCATTCCGAACGGGAACGGATGCCGTTGCGACTGATTTACGGGCATCAGTTCATCATAACAGGTGTGAACTGATGTGCATATTATCGCACGGAGAAAAGAGAACGGTCAAGTGGTACAACGATGTAATGACATCTTGAAATACAGGCGCTGATTTCGGGAAATACGATATTGACAAAAGCGACACTGATGTCGCATAATAAAAAGTGACATCAGTGTCGCTTCTTGAAAAGGGGGGTGTAACGTATGTCCGGGAAAGGTGATACAACAAAAAAAGCCATACTTGAGGCTTCAAAACACCTGTTTGCGGGAAAAGGCTTTAAGGATGTGACAATGTCAGATATCTGTGAACGTACGGGACTCAGCAGGGGAGGACTATACAGGCATTATTCATCCACGGCGGAGATATTCAGGGAATTGATAACGGATCACTATTCCTTTGACGAACGGATCAATAACAGGGAAAGTGCCTTATTAATCCTTGAAAGCACACTCACTGCAGTGGAAAATGAGATACTGCATAAGGAGAACTCGCTGAGCCTGGCAATATATGAATTCGCGAATACAGGTGACAACAGACATGTGTTTGCGGATATTGAAAACAGAGCCAAAAACCGGTGGACGCGTTTGATTGAATACGGAATCAGTACCGGAGAGTATGCCGAAGTCAATGCGGAAGCGGTTGCTGAGATGATCCTGTATTACTATCAGGGGCTGCGGATGTGGTCGAAGGTAGTGGACATCGACAGTAACTATGCGATGAATTACAGGAACAATATTATTTCGGTTCTTACGGGTAAATGCCCGGAAAGGAAATAACATAATCACAGCCGTGTTTTTTGATTAGAACAGAAAGGTACGGTGATTCATACGAAAATCGCAATCGGTTCAGATCACGGGGGGTACATGCTGAAGAGAACCGTTATCGCTCACCTGAAGGAACATGGGCATGAGATCAATGATGCCGGATGCCATACCGCCGACAGCTGTGACTATCCGAAATACGGGCGCGCGGTTGCCGATGCTGTCGCGTGCGGAAAGGCTGAGAAGGGGATTGTTCTGTGCACAACGGGAATCGGTATATCCATGGTTGCCAACAAGATTCGCGGAATCCGGGCCGCGGTTTGCACTGATACGACAATGGCATATTTGACCAGGTCACATAATGACGCGAATGTACTTGCCCTGGGCGCGGGTATTATCGGAGAAAAAACCGCGCTGGACATTGTGGATACTTTTCTCAGCACACCGTTTTCCAATGAGGAGAAACATATCAGGAGAGTAGCGCAGATCGAGCAGCAAGCGGATGCATTAATAAATAACAGAGAGATTCTGTAAACAGGAGAGACATATGAACATATATCTGATCAGGCCGGCGGCAGAACACCGCGGGAAGGCTGAAGCGTTTAAAAAGGAGTTTTTTGACTACGGGGAAAAAGTGATTAACGGCAGTGAAATGCTGGACACGATTGATGATTATGACGAGTGGCTCCGGAATGTGCAAAAGAACGCGGATCCGGCAGCTGTCAATCCTGACTGGGTGCTGACAGATACATTCTTCGCTGTGAATGACGCCGGAGAAATCGTCGGCATTATTGACTTCAGACACGAACTGAAGGGTTTCCTGAAAGATTTCGGTCACTGCGGATACAGCGTGCGGCCGGGTGAACGAAAAAAAGGTTACGCGACCGCTATGCTTTCACGGATCCTGTGTATTGCCCGGGAGGCGGGCCTTTCCTCTCTTCAGCTGTCTGTTGAACGGACGAATACGCCTTCCGTGAAGACGATTATCCGAAACGGCGGTATTTTGGAAAGAAGCTTCGAATACAGGGGAGAAACCGCGGATATATACCGGATCACTTTCGAAAAACACGAATAACGGGAATGCTGTCGCCGGCACGGTTTTTGCATATGACTGTATATTCATCAGCACACAGAAAACGGACCTGCCGCTTTGTGCGCGGCAGGTCCATAAGACACGGGGACGGTTCTGCTGTCTTGTTCACTGTTTCCTGATGCGTTCGATAACAGCTTTGCTGATGCCTGTCAATCGGGATACCTGACGAATAGAAATACCTGATTCCAGTGCCGCAATAACAATCCTGTCACGACTGTCCGGAGACCATCACTTCGGACTTCGCTCTGGCTGCTCTCGGCATATGGTTGTCCACCTCGTTTGCTTTACTGATAATACCATCATATCAAAAACATACGAGAATGACAAGACAGCAGAACCGTCCCTTTGTCTTTTATGTCTTTTTGGCGGTCACGCTGACCGTCTGACTCAGAAATAATGTATTGCCGTTGGCGACCGTGAACTTTCTTTCATACCGCCCGAAGCCGCTGCCGTTATACATCTGCTCGATCGTTCCGGTGCCGTGCTTTGTCCACGCGCTTCCTGCGGTCTTGCACAGCAGCCCGTCAGCAAGCAGGTTGTTGACCACACGCTGGATACGTGAGGCGGATGTCACGTAGTTCACGGGCGCGTCCGCGTTCGCTCCGCTCTGATCGTATTCCGCGAACACGGCATAGCCGAGACCGTCATCCACACCGGTGCAGTTGCCGTTGTCATTGAAATGATAACGCAGTGTATTGCCTGTTATTTCATCTTTTACAAGGCAGAGATCCGGTCCGTATTCATAGCTTGTATTTGATGCGATTGTACTGATACCGTCCCAGCATTTGGCGGTCAGCACAACATGCTGCAGACCCGAACCGTCGGCGGTATCGGTATTCCCGTAAGTGAAATCCGCGATGATCTCTTCCGGGCCTTTGGCACGGGTCAGGAGCCGGTGGGTCATGCCGCCGGATGTACTGTATGTGTAGCTGCTGCTGTTTCCGTTCTGATAACGGGGGCCAGTGTCACTAATGATTGCCCCAAATGAACCGTTAGGAGTAGACTCTATATTAATGGGAATTTCTCGAATAAAAATGGTTCCAGTTTTCTATAACTACGAATAATATTTTCATCAATAACATAAGATTGTGTTTCAATTTCAAGGATTTTGCAAGCAGCTTTTTGATGATCGATAGAATCGGCCTGTATGGCAGGAGCGGTCTGAATCCAAAATCCTGTTCCTATTTCTTCACATATGATATCAGGTGTACTGCAAATCCCTTCAGATATTCTCTTCCTGATATTCTGATCAAGCATGCTGTTATTAATATACTGTGCCCAGTATATTCCGGGAATTCGGCTTTCAGGATCAATAGCCGAAGCGGAATAAGGATTAGAAAACAGCCTTATATTGGCGATATATATAGATTTTGGTGAAATATTCTCTTTATCAATAGCGACATATGTGATATGAGGAGCATCACTGCACATATCCTTTATTTTTTTTATCAACGGTTCTGCCCGTTTTTTCCAAAGATCAGCATTGACAAGTGTGAATATTGCTTGCTCATGTCCTATCATAGGCTGCGTCAAGCCACTTGATCTGACGATACTCCCATAAGATGATGCGCAGACACCTTTTGAATTACAGATATTAATGGAAATATAACATACGGACGGATCGATGTGTTTTATTATCTCGTCAATAGAGAATTCCAGATCAGTCATTTCTGTTTTTTCAGAAGAGAAAGAATCAGTAATTCTGGTTTCCATCACAATTTTATAAGAGCTGCCGTCAAGCACAATAACTGACAACATTTCCAGTAAGTATTTTGCTATTGTAATGGCAGCTAAAGGCTTCGAATTCAAGTTGAAATGAACTAGTATTCCTATCCTATTTCGCATTATATGGCCCTCCTTGTATATCAATCGCAGCACCAAAGCCCGATTTACTAATATGTTGTTGATGAGAAACAGGTAAGATAAAGCATACGCCATTCTATGGAAAAAATCATCAATTTGCAACAAGCATCAATAATCCAAGAGCCACCTCTTCGTCGCCCCAAACAGGTGTAAACATAGTTACAGCAACTAGTGCGTAAGCACCTATTGTTAAAACTGATTTTCCGAAATTATGTTCTTTTTCGGTTTCATAAGCTGGTTCAAACTCATAAACAGGCACAGTTCTTGGCTTTGGTATAAATTCATAGTATACCACTCCAGCATCGCCTGTTTCAATTGAACCATTATTTACAGTAACTTTTCCTTGTATACCATCAAGAACATAATCAAAAGGTTCAATGTAAACAGGATATCCCGGACTGAAGCCAGTTCCATTTGTATACCGATTTTCCTGTGCGGTGCCTGATCTAAGACCATATGAAGTGTTGTTAAATTTGATTTCCCATGCTCTTTTTTCTGAATCTATCACATCCGGATATCCATACCCGCCATGAGGTCCAGCTCCAAGTATACCAGTCTCAGCTCTAATGGTCGTTCCTTTAACTATAGCTCGTACTAATTCAACTACTACATTATGCAAAGCAGTAGTGCCCGCAAGTGAATAAGTTGTGTCATAACCATTTTCATCGATGTAAATAATCGGGTTGTTTGATGCATAAATATACAGGTTTCCGTTTATCAACGCATCGGCGCTCAGGAACCTGCACCACTCCGCCCTATAATACCTGCTCCTCAGGTAATACAGCCCCGTCTCCTCATCCCACACATACCCTCTGTACCGGAACGGCTGCACCGTTCCCAGTGTCCCAGCCATTGTTCCGGTCTTGCCTGTCGGCATGCCCCAGGCGTCATATGTGTATTCAACAACCTTTGTGCCGCTTCCGTTAACAAGCGCCACCACATCGCCCTGCAGGTTGTACAGGTATCCGTATGCCGTGCCGTCATAGATCACGATACCCGGCTTGCCCTGCGCGTCATAGTAGAAGTGCAGCGTGTGACTGCCCTGTGTCATGTGCGTTATGTTTTTGCCGTGCAGGATGTATTCGGTTTCCCCTGTGCTCCTCGCTGTTTTCTTTGTGCGCAATCCCTCCTCGTTGTACTCGAAACTGACGATTTCCTCGTTCCCTCTCCTCATCTGCCGCAGCTGCCTGCCGTGCTCCCAGGTGTAGATCCATGTTCCGTCATTCAGCGGGTTGCCGATACTGTCATGTTATGGTCGTCCCGTCAAAACTCGTCAGCTGGTCTTTCCATCCGGCGTTGCCGTAAAGGTATATAAACGTAAAATATACTTCAAAAGGCAAATCAGCAACCATATCATATTGTGGAATACTATTCGCTGCAAAGAGCATAATAACAGAAACCCAAACAGCCCTTCCCATATGCCAAATGGACATTGTCTCCCTGATGCATAGATTTATATCGCGTATAGCTAATTGGTATCCAAATAAGAGTTTCGCTCCCTTCATTATCTGTATATTTCAGGTCAGCTTTGCAATTCAATATTGCTCTTGGTGTCCTGGTTTCTTTTGATTCAACAGAGGCGATTACTATTTGAGCTGGACTCGTGGCAAAAACAACATTAGTCCTTTCGCACCAGATAAGTGTTAAATATAGAATCATCACGATTGCAGCCAGGCTTTTACCAACTCTTTTTTTACTTTTTCTTCGACAGAAAGCAACCACATTTATGCAGGATATTGGAAGGCTGATAGCAAGGATAATAAGGTAAGTGATACCTTCCGGCTCTGAATAGTAACGATAGCGGTCAAATAGCATCTCGATAAAAATAGAGATGAATATTATCAGAAAATTATTTAAGCTTTCCCATGGCAATTCTGTTTTTTGGATACAGGCATGAATCGATATATAAAGCATCATAGCAGGTAAAGCCAAAACAGCAATTTTCCCAAGAATCGAATCCAGAAGTGTCATCAACACACACACAGCAAACAATATACTCCAAAGCGTAGTATAGTGGCTCTTTTTCAAATCTATCACTCCTCTTCATGTGAACAAAGTGAGACGATCGTTCCCGGAACAGCAGCGTGAAAAATAGCCGGAATTGCCGCTCTGCCACAGTTAATAGACTCCTTCAACGTCTGGGAATACCAGTATTTCAGTGCCTTTCGCAAAGGCTTTCCTTTTTTCAGAGCTCGAATCAGTGCTTTTCGAGAAGATGCCAGATGTATACTTCCAGTACCATTTCCGCCAATACATCCGGAGACAATGCCAACACCTGCCCCATTTACAGCTTCCTTCAGCATTTCAAAAACAGAAAACTTCTCCTTGGGGGTACCAAAACAGTAATCGGCAATGCCGGAAACGGCACCGATAACTCCGTTAACAGCCATCTGCCCCCCAACTGCTATGCCCGTAGCTGCAAACCCACCGGATATTGCGCCGCTGATCGTTGCTACCGCAACTTGAGAGCCATCAACCACTCCTGTTGTAATCAACTGTGTTGCAACAGAGACAGCAGCGCCGATAACACCACCAACAATAGCGCCAATAACAATATTCCACAAATTACCATCACTATCGGAACGATTCACTGGATCGTTATCACAATAACTGAATAGATTCCGGTTAGCTAGTGAGATGTCTTGACTAAACAAAACCTCGATTCTATCACTATTGAGCATACGAGAGAATTGGACTGAATAATAGCGATTTCTCAGATAATACATCCCCGTCTCCTCATCCCA